>NZ_JACJLQ010000005.1 GCF_016902295.1 Bacteroides caecigallinarum
TTATTGTAAATTAATAGTTTGATCACTTCTAATTTACTAATAATCAGCGATAAGCACAACCTTTTATACATATTTATTTTATCAATTTAATTCCGCCAACGGGTTATAATATTAAAACCCTATACAAAACAATAATGCATCATTAATGCATACACTTACGGAAATGTATATAAACAAAAAGTGGAAGTCGTAATAAAAGCAACTTCCACTTCTTTATATTTATTTACATATACCGGTACGATTGCCGGCAATGCAATTTAAAATCAAGCATAAATATTATTCAGCCAATTTGTTGTCTGAACCCAATACGTTGATGATTTTGTGCTTGTAAAGTTTTTCCATGTTGTCACGAGCAGGGCCCAAGTACTTACGTGGATCGAATTCAGCTGGTTTTTCAGCGAATACCTTACGTACAGCAGCAGTCATTGCAAGACGAGAGTCTGAGTCGATGTTAATCTTGCAAACTGCAGACTTAGCAGCCTTACGCAACTGATCTTCTGGAATACCAATAGCAGCTTCCAATTTGCCACCATACTGATTGATTGTATCAACTTCTTCCTGTGGAACTGAAGAAGATCCGTGAAGTACGATAGGGAATCCAGGAAGTTTTTCCATAACAGCATCCAACACATCGAATGCCAATGGAGGAGGAACCAAACGACCTGTTGCAGGATCAACGTGGCACTGTTCTGGTTTGAATTTGTAAGCACCGTGAGAAGTACCGATTGAGATAGCCAATGAATCGCAACCTGTACGAGTAGCGAAGTCGATTACCTCTTCAGGGTTAGTGTATGTGTGGTGGTCAGAAGAAACTTCGTCTTCAACTCCAGCCAATACACCAAGTTCACCTTCTACAGTTACATCGAACTGATGAGCGTATTCAACAACTTTCTTAGTCAAAGCAACGTTTTCTTCGTATGGAAGGTGTGAACCGTCAATCATTACTGAAGAGAAACCTGAGTCGATACAGCTCTTGCAAGTTTCGAATGAATCTCCGTGGTCAAGGTGAAGAACGATTTCAGGATGTGCACAACCCAATTCTTTTGCATATTCTACAGCACCCTGAGCCATGTAACGCAACAAAGTAGCGTTAGCATACTGACGGGCACCTTTAGAAACCTGAAGGATAACAGGTGATTTTGTTTCAACTGCAGCCTTGATGATAGCCTGCATCTGTTCCATATTATTGAAGTTGAAAGCAGGGATTGCATATCCACCTTTGATTGCTCTGGCAAACATGTCTCTTGTGTTCACCAAGCCTAAGTCTTTGTAATTAACCATTGTTTTTGATATTTATAATGTTAGTGATTAAATTCCATTGCAAAAATAACAATTAATATATTCCATACGCATATTTTATAAGAAAAAATATACATAATAACAGAAATACAGATAAAATATGGCAATCAGGCCAAATTTATGTATGCATAATGCAATGTGGATATTGCAAGTTTTACCATCTTATTTATGAAAGAACTTATGCATTAGTGGCGCACTATGACTTCGTTCGAATGAAATCACCCTTAACCTAAATATGATTATAATACATTAATATATAATCTACAGAAAGATTTTAGAAAAAACATCAATAAAGTTTTCCAGTTTAAAATAAATAGTATATCTTTGCACCCCGAAACAGACCATTACACACGACTAAGTGTTACCAACTAAGTCAAAAAAACAATAATAATAAAAAGTATATACTGAAATGAAAAAAGGAATTCATCCAGAAAACTACCGTCCGGTAGTATTTAAAGACATGTCAAACGGTGATATGTTTCTGTCTCGTTCAACTTGTGCAACAAAAGACACAATTGAATTCGAAGGTGAAACTTATCCATTAGTTAAGTTGGAAATCTCTAACACTTCTCATCCGTTCTATACAGGTAAGTCTAAGTTGGTTGACACAGCAGGACGTGTTGATAAGTTCATGAGCCGTTACAACCGTATCAAGAAATAATCTATACGTGTTTTTTTATAATAAAAGCGGGCAATCTTTCAAACAGGTTGCCCGCTTTTATTTTTGATATTATCATTTTTTAATTACCTTTGCGCTATGTTTAACATATAATATAATACAATGAAATATATACTAATCGGAATTCTTTTTTTCATATTTTCATTTACATACGCAGATGCACAAACGAGTGTAATCTATACAACTGGCGACCATATATCCAGCAGTTTGATAAACAACATTTATCAAGACAGAAGAGGATTTATATGGATATCCACAGAATACGGATTGAACAGATTCGACGGTAACAGATTCACCATATATACTCATGATGAAAAAGACTCAACGTCTATATGCAACAACTATCCAAGAGTGGTTTACGAGGACAAGAATGACAATATATGGATAGGCACAGTAGCCGGAATGATGAAATACAATCGTGATGAAAACAACTTCACGAACGTAAACCTTTTCATGAACGGAGAAATAACTACACCACATATTTCATATATACTGGAACGTAAAAACGGAGAGATATGGGCGGCGAGTTCAAATCAAGGTTTATTCAAAATTAATACTAAAAATAATACCGGCTCATACGTAAACGATATAAGTAACAAAGGTATCTCAAAGGTAAATACTATAGCTGAAGACAATTATAGCAGAATATGGATTGGTACTGAGGACAACGGTGTATTTATTTATGATACCCAAAAAGGTCTTATATCAAGGCCTAAAAGCGATGAATTGGAAAACACCAACATTACTTCAATTGCTATCAACAGCAATGGTGATATATATCTTGGTACGTTTTCCAAAGGACTTTATGTGTTCCATAACAATAATGAAAAAGTAGAAAAGATAACGAGTTGTGGAAATATCCCAATAAAAACGCTCATATTTGTTGATGACGATTTATATATAGGCACAGACGGAGCTGGTATAAAAATATACAAGGAAAACAGCAAACAAATCCATGACATACACATATCTGATTCAGCTATAGATTTACGAAACACAAAGGCGCACAGCATATTGTCTGATAAAGAAGGGAATTTATGGTTCGGAATATTCCAAAAAGGAGTAGTACTGGTACCAAGAAAAATAAATCCATTCAGATTTTACGGTGGAAAACAGATAAATGATAGTCCTATTGACAACGGATGTGTCATGTCAATTTTTAGAAACAGCAACAGTGAGATACTTGTAGGGGTTGACAGTAAAGGATTATATATTCTAAACTCCAACTACGAATTAACAAAGCACTATACACCACAAGAAGGTAAAGAGCCATTTCCAAACACTATAATAAATATATTTGAAGATTCAAACCACAATATATGGTTAGGAAGCTACAGTCAGGGGATAGGACAATTCAACACCAAGACAGGCATATTCAAACATATACCTGGGCTTGAAAATGAAAGTGTTTTCAGCATCACGGAAGACCATGAAAAGAATCTGTATATCAGCACTTACGGAAAAGGAATGTGTGTATATAATCTCGACAGCAAGGTAATTACATATTTCAAGGAAAGCGACAAATATGAAAATAAGAACTGCCTTGCTGACAACTGGATAAACACACTATATTGTGATAGTGAAGGATATATATGGATAGGGCATTTCAAGGGAATAAGCTGCTTCAATCCTAAAAACAAAAGTTTTATTAATTTCACAGAGAACAACTATATAATAAAAGACATGATGTGCTACTCTATCCTGGAAGACAATACAGGATTAATATGGATAGGTACATCGGAAGGATTATATTCATTCGACAAGAAAAACAATAAAATAGCCAAATACGGAATTAACGACGGATTATCAAATGAGGTTATATGTGGATTATGCGAAGACAACGGAGGAAATCTATGGATTAGCACATTCAACGGAATTAGTAAATTCAATAAGCAAAACAAGATATTCACCAATTATTATAGTGAAGACGGACTTCAAGGAAACGAATTTACCAGAGGAGCCGCATACAAAGCGACAAACGGAGAAATGATGTTTGGAGGCACAAACGGCATCACATGTTTCTATCCTTCTGAAATAACCGATTCAATATCAAAACCAGAATTAACGATTTCTGACTTTCAGGTGTTTGGAAAAAGTATAAATACAAACACATTGTCCGGAGGGAAAAAAATTATTGCCGAAGACGTGACAAAAGCCAAAACATTCAATCTCAACCATAGAGATAACACATTCAGAGTCATGTTCACAACAATGGACTATGGAAACACATCTCACATTCTATACAAATATAGAATACAACAACTTGGAAAAAACTGGCTGTCAACCAGAAGCGGTGAAAACTATATTACATTCAACAACCTGCCTCCAGGCAATTACAAACTTGAGGTATATGCAGTAAACAGAAATATTTCTTCCGGCACATATATATATAATATAAATATATCCTATCCGTGGTATCAAACGTGGTGGGCATACATCTTATTCTCAATACCTTTTATTGTATTTATATGGCTTACAATAATTTATATTCGTATAAAGATGCGCCGCAAACGTGATTTCATGGAAATACGTCATGCAAGAGATATTAATGAAGCCAAATTACAGTTCTTCATCAATATTTCACACGAAATACGTACTCCTATGACACTGATTATCAATCCACTTGAAAAACTGATAGCGGCGAATAAAGACAAGGAAACAGGAAAGACATACATGATGATCTATAGGAATGCAAAAAGAATACTGCGACTTATCAATCAACTTATGGATATAAGGAAAATTGAAAAAGGACAGATGCAGATGCATTTCAGTGAAACTAACCTCGTAGGCTTCATTAATGATTTGATGATGACTTTCGATAATACTGCCCGCCAAAAAAACATAAGTTTCAGCTTTGAGCATAAAGAAGACACATTAATGGGATGGATAGATATCAATAATTTCGACAAGATATTGATGAACCTGTTGTCGAATGCTTTCAAATATACCCCAAATAATGGTAAAGTATGTGTATGCATATCTCAAGGAGAAAACCCTAACGCTAAAGGTCCATTGAAAAACTATATTGAAATTAAGGTTACAGATACAGGAATAGGACTGGATGAGAACCAAAAAGAACATATCTTCGAAAGATTCTACCAGATAAGCGGAAACGGTGTACATAACCAGGGCGGTACTGGAGTAGGACTCCATCTGACGCGTTCACTCGTGGAAATGCACTATGGAACAATTACAGCCGAAAACAATCCAGACCAACAAGGCTCAACATTTACAGTGAGGATACCTAAAGGATGTGACCATATAAGTCTGGAACAGATTGATGATAACGACACATACGTAAACAATGATTACAGTTTGTCGCAATTACCTACACCAGAACCAGAGACAAAAGAAGCAGAGACAATAACAAAGAAAAAGGCTAAAACCAATTTCACGATACTAATAGTTGATGACGAAAAAGAAATACAGGAATTACTGAAGGAAGAGTTGTCCGACGAATACAAAATATCGCTTGCAAGCAACGGCCGCGATGCTTATGAACAGATACTTACAAGCCATATCGACATTGTTGTGAGCGACGTAATGATGGACGAAATGGACGGACTCACTTTATGTAAGAAAATAAAACAAAATGTTAATACTAACCATTTGCCTGTAATACTACTTACTGCCAAAAGCAAGCCGGAAGAACAAGTTGAAGGAATCGAACATGGTGCAGACGCATACATAGTAAAACCTTTCAATACCGAAGTGCTTAGGAGTACTATTTCCAACCTCCTAAACAACAGACGTATTCTTAAAAACAAGTTCAGCGGTGCACAGGAACAGAAAGAAAAAGTAAAGGGAATTAAACTCAAATCTTCGGATGAGGCATTGATGGAGAAAATCATGTCTGTAATAAACAAAAACATGGCTGAACCAACTCTAAACGTAGAAATGCTCGCCCATGAAGTTGGACTTAGCCGTGTACACTTACACCGCAAGTTAAAAGAACTTACAAACTTATCAACTCGCGATTTCATCAAAAATATAAGAATGCAGCAAGCAGCAAAACTGTTGAAAGAGAAGAAACTTGGAATATCCGAAGTTGCGTACGCCGTAGGCTACAATAACCTGTCGCATTTCTCAAGTACTTTTAAGGAAATATTCGGAGTATCACCAAAAGAATATACTTCAGGACATAGCGACGAGGAAAAAGGTATGAACATTAATAATGAATAATATCATTATATAATAAAGCAATACCGCTATTATCAGGTGGCAAAATCAAAGCTATATGCCAGAGATAATGAACTTCAAACAAAAGCGTAGAGTAATGAAAACATTCTTTTTAAAAAAGATATTATACCTGATAGTAATATTGGCAATTTCACAAAGCGCCTTTTCTGAAAAACATTACGTATTTTCATTGTTGGATGCTTCGGATGGACTATCAGGAAATAAAGTAAGAAACATAGCCCAACTGCCTGATGGACGTATGGTATTCACCACAGAGGGGCAGATGAACATTTATGACGGAACGAGTTTCACATATCTGCATTACAATTCACAGAACATCTGTCGTTTGTCGGAATATTCAGGGTTTAATCACACTTATATTGACAACAGAGGATATATGTGGTTTAAAAACAATCATACCCTGATGATTGCCGACAGTGGTAAAGAGGCTTTTCTGGAACATCCCGATTCATTATTCACACAATTTGGAATCACTACTCCACTGAAGGATCTGTTTGTTGACAAATACAGCAATTTGTGGGTTATCACAGACGAGGACGATTTGTGGGTTATTGATAGTGACAGAACAAGATCTTCTGTATTCATGAATAATGTTTCGTTAGGTAACGACCAGATATATGATTTAGGTGTACTTGACAACAGACTTTACTTGTTCTACCGTTCAGGAACACTTATATGCCATGACTTACCGACAGGAAAAGAATTGTATAGACGTATAATACCAACTCAAACACTCTCAGGAAAATACGGAAACACTTCGTATGTAGTACAGGGGGATGACGTATTTTATCAATTATGCAATGGCAATTCCGGTGGCGTAATGCTGGCTTTCAACATATCCAAGAAGACATGGGACGTAATCATGACAACAGATTCATGGTTCAATTACCTCTCTATCGATACAGACAAAAATTTATGGATTAGTGGACATGACGGACTATACAACATGTCGAACAACCTAAAAGACAAACAGTTCATATCTTCACTAAAGCTCGTTGACGGGAAAAAAATAGAGACTGAAATAAGTACAATTTTCAATGATCTTCAAGGCGGTATGTGGATTGGAACTCTTAACAGAGGGCTTTTGTACTACCATCAAGACCGTTTCCGCTTTCAAAACATTGGAAAGGCTGTATTCCCCATCCAAGGAAATGCCACAATACATATTACCGGATTTGAAGAAACAGACGAAAGTAATATTATCGTAAAAACAGATATCAAAGATTACATTTACGACAGTACATCAGGGAATATATCTGAATATCATGGTAAGACAAATATTGCAGAACAATACAATATTCCTGATATCACCGAAAAGGTATTGCAAATAATAGATATAAATAAGAATAAACAGGCGGGTATCACCCGTAACGGATGGTTCATATATGACAAACAAAATCAAAAAACAGATTTTCATCCCACATATCATCATTGCAATTGTATTGCACAAGCCGACAATGAAAGTTTCTGGATTGGATTCGAAGACGGACTTGCTCTAATTGAAGTTGACGGCTCAGAACAAAGATTTTATTCATCAGACGGACTGGTGAATAATTCGGTACGTTCAATAATACGTACTCCAAACAAACTGACTTGGATTTCAACAGCCAACGGTATAAGCTGTATAAAAAAAGAGAATGACGGGAATGATTCTACGCGTTATTCATTCGTAAACTACAATCAGTACGATGGAGTTATTTCAAATGAATTTTGCGAACGGTCTGTATATTTATCTTCCGAAGGGACTCTATATTGGGGTGGCATAAACGGATTTAATATATTAAAACGACATTCAACTTCAACGAATGAAATGCCATATTTACCTTTGTTTGTTGGATTAAAATTATTCGGTGAGGAAATAGAAAACAGTAAGGCATACCAAGATAACACAATATTAACAGATCCGATAACAAAGACTAAAAGCATCATACTAAAACATGACCAGAACTTCCTGACTATAGAATTTTCTGCAATGAATTACGTAAACCCGACACAGACATACTACAGATATCAACTTTGCGGGATAGACAATACAGAACGTGAAATTCACTCAACAGATGGAAGAGGAGATGCTTCATATACAGATCTTCCTCCTGGTAACTATATATTCAGGGTTAGAGCCGCAGGCAACGGAAAAGATTGGTCTGATAAATATTCTGAACTGAAAATCAGTATAAAAGCTCCTTTTTGGAAAACAGGTTACGCCTATACAATTTATTTATTTCTAAGTGTCTGTATATTGTCGGCTTCAATCATTCTTTATATCAAGAGAAAAAAACGTAACATTATACGTGAACAAAAAGAGAAATTAGATGATATGAAAACGACATTCCTGCAAAATATCAACCAGGAATTGGAGGAGCCTATCAAAAAAATTATATCTCCTTTGGATTCCGTAATAATGTATATGGACGAAGGAAGAAACAAGCTACAACTACAGGAGATAAGACAAAACACATTAGAATTACAGACTCTTGTAAAACAACTATCCAAAGGTATATTGTTACCAATACCGACAGACGAAAACAATTTGAAATTAGACGTATTGATGATTGAAATGCGTCAGTTGCTTGAACAGCAAGAAAAGCGTAAAGTACAATTGGCAAACGCGAAAGAGAATGACAATAAGAATGTTTTATTAAGTGAAGCTGATGAGAAATTTATAAGAAAGATTCTGAAATATGTAGAAGATAATATTGGAAATACTGAATACTCAGTAGAGTCCTTAAGTCGTGACATAGGAATGGATCGTACAGGATTATACAGGAAACTCATGGCCGTAGTTGGAAAAACTCCGACAAGCTTCATACGTTCTGTTCGTTTGAAACGTGCTGCTCAACTACTCGAAGAAGGATATACAGTAGCAGAAGTAGCTGACAGTGTAGGATTCAGTACTTCGAGTTATTTATGCAAATGTTTCCAAGATGAATTCGGGGTTCGCCCATCACAGTATGTTCAAGGACTTAAAAAACATTGAATATGCTTTTTTTCAACATTTATGTTGTAATATGCAACATATTTACTGCTTTTTCTCATCACATAATGATAATTTTGTAACTGAAATTAAGACCTATAATTTTCAGGTTTTAATATGTTACATGCAAGCCTTTTAAAACGACATTATACTTTTATTATAAACCATGAGAAAAAGAGTTTTATTTTTAGCATTATGTTTTATGTCGGCTTTTGCGTGGTCGCAAAAGTACAGTCAAACAGAAACCGGCATTAAAGCTTCCATATCAGACAAACAATATGACGTGGAAGTACAGTGGTTCAATCCAAACAGTCTGAGAGTATTGAAAACTCCTGCAGGAAAAACAGTAGAAAAGAACAGCATTTCAGTAATTGCCAAACCTGAAAAATCAGGAATTAAAATTTCTACGTCCGACAATGGAGATATTGTAATGAAAAGCAATAGCCTCATCGTTACACTTAACCAGAAAAACGGTACGATGACTTATGCTAAAGCTGACGGTACAATTCTGCTTAAGGAACTGGAGAATAACAAAGCTTTTACTCCATTCAATGACGCCGGAAAATCAACTTATACTGTCTATCAGGGATTTCAAACCGACAAGGAAGAAGGTCTGTACGGATTGGGACAATTGCAGAACGGCCAGATGATGCAGCGCAACATGACCAAAGAATTAATTCAAGGAAACATTGAAGATGTCTCCCCTATTTTCCAGTCAACAAAAGGTTATGGAGTATTCTGGGACAACTATTCTGCAACAACTTATACCGACAATGAAAAAGAAACATCATTCAGTTCTATAGTTGGCGACTGTATAGACTACTATTTCATGTATGGAGGCTCAGCAGATGGCATAATAGCACAAATACGTGAACTTACAGGAGAAGTTCCTATGATGCCTTTATGGAGTTACGGTTTCATGCAAAGTAAGGAAAGATATAAAAGTCAGGATGAAACTGTGGGAATAGTCAAAAAATACAGGGAATTAGGTATTCCGCTCGATTGCATCATACAAGACTGGCAATATTGGGGAAATAACTACTTATGGAATGCCATGGATTTCCAAAATCCGTTATTCTATAATCCAAAAGAAATGATAGACAGCATACATGGTATGAACGCACACATGATGATATCTATCTGGTCGTCCTTTGGTCCTGCTACCAAGCCTTATCGTGCTTTAGACCCAAAAGGGCTTCTATTCAATATCGAAACATGGCCTCAATCAGGAATTGAAGGATGGCCTCCAAACATGGAATATCCGTCAGGTGTACGCGTATATGACGCTTACAGTCCTGAAGCACGTGATATATATTGGAACCACCTCAACAAAGGTATCTTCCAATTAGGAATGGACGGATGGTGGATGGACTCTACTGAACCAGACCACTTCAACTGGAAAGACAGTGACTTTGATCATCAGACTTATTTAGGCTCATATAGAAGCGTACGCAATGCCTACCCTATTATGACAGTTGGTGGTGTATATGATCATCAACGTGCAGAAACGAGCGACAAACGTGTTATCATATTAACCCGTTCAGGCTTCCTCGGACAACAACGTTATGGCTCCAATGTCTGGTCAGGAGATGTACAGTCTTCATGGGATATGTTCCGTAAACAGATAACAGCCGGATTGAATTTCTCACTCACAGGTATGCCGCATTGGAACTCAGATTTAGGCGGTTTCTTTGCTGGCTCATACAATACAAACGGTAGTACCAGTGCCACCAAGAATCCTATGTATCAGGAGCTATATGTCCGCTGGGTACAATTCGGAGCCTTCTGCCCAATGATGCGCAGTCATGGTGCAGACACGCCTCGAGAATTTTTCTGGTACGGCAAAGCCGGCGAACCTGTTTACGACGCATTGGTTGATGCCGTAAAACTGCGTTACTCACTGATGCCTTACCTTTACTCAACAGCATGGGACGTTTCACACAATCAATCAACATTCATGCGTGCCCTGTTCATGGACTTTATAAACGACAAAAAGACTTGGAATATAGGTAACGAATATATGTTTGGTAAAGCTATTCTTGTAGCGCCAGTACTTCACGCCCAATACACGCCGGAACAGAAACAAGACCTTCTGAAAGAAAATGAAGGTTGGGGACAAGTGAAAAAAGATAATGGAACTGCAATATGGTCAGTTGATTTTACTCAACCCAAAGATATGGAAGTATATCTACCTTCAGGATGCAAATGGTATGATTATTGGACAAACGAGTATTATGAAGGAGGACAGAATCTGAAAGTCACAACTACTCTGAACAAGATTCCACTTTTTGTCCGTGCAGGAAGCATCATACCTATAGGTCCGGATGTACAATATACAAACGAGAAGAAATGGGACAATCTGATAATAAACGTATATCCGGGAGCGGACGGAACATTTACACTTTATGAAGACGAAGGTGACAATTACAATTATGAATCTGGAGCATATACTGAAATTCCTATGACATGGAATGATACCAGCCATACACTTACCATAGGATCTAAAAAAGGTTCATACAACGGTATGCTGTCAGAACGTAAATTTACAGTTCGCACTCCAAATGGCAATGAAAAGACAATCACATATAAAGGTAAAATAGTTACCGTCAAAATGTAATGTGATAATCTGATTATCAATCCAATCGGATTTAAATAGGAATGCAATATTGCAAACAAGACGAAACAGATGTTTGCAACATTTGCATTCCTATTTATATTTTATTCATTGCAGAAGAAATACATTTTTGTAACTTTGTACCTCAATCATTGAATTTCAACATATATGGAATTAAAAGAACATTTCTCCGATAAAATATTCAATATTATATCAGAAACCGCTGATGAACTCGGACTGGAATGCTACGTAGTAGGCGGTTACGTTCGAGACCTCTTCCTTAAACGTCATTCCAAAGATATTGATGTTGTAGTTGTAGGTAGCGGTATCGAAATAGCTCAGGCTCTCGGGAAAAAATTAGGTAGAGGAGCTAATGTTTCTGTGTTCAAAAACTTCGGAACAGCACAGGTGAAATTCAGGGACTTAGAAGTGGAATTTGTAGGTGCAAGAAAAGAATCATACAGTCATAACAGCAGAAAACCTGTTGTTGAAAACGGGACACTGGAAGACGACCAGAACAGACGTGACTTCACAATAAACGCTATGGCGGTATGCTTGAATAAAAACAGATTTGGTGAGCTTGTGGATCCGTTCGACGGTATGGAAGACCTTAAGGACAGAACAATAAGAACTCCTCTCGATCCGGATATTACATTCAGCGATGACCCTCTACGAATGATGAGATGTATCAGATTTGCCACACAACTGAATTTTTATATTGAAGATGAGACATTCGAAGCATTGGGTAGAAACAAAGAAAGAATTAAGATTATATCAAAAGAACGTATCGCTGACGAGTTAAACAAGATAATCTTGTCTCCTATACCATCGAAAGGGTTCGTAGATCTTGACAGATGCGGACTGCTGGAACTTATATTCCCCGAACTGTGTGCTCTACAGGGTGTTGAGACAAGAAATGGCAGAGCACACAAAGACAATTTCTACCATACACTCGAAGTATTGGACAATATTTCGAAAACTACAGATAATCTTTGGCTCAGATGGTCCGCACTGCTTCATGACATAGGCAAACCCAAGACAAAAAGATGGGAACAGAAAGCCGGATGGACTTTCCATAATCATAATTACATAGGCGAAAAGATGATACCGGACATATTCAGAAATATGAAACTTCCTATGAACGAGAAAATGAAATACGTCCAGAAGATGGTAAGCCTGCACATGCGCCCTATTGTAATAGCCGACGAAGAGGTTACAGACTCGGCTGTGAGACGACTGCTTTTCGAAGCCGGCGATGATATTGACGACCTGATGTGTTTGTGTGAAGCAGATATTACTTCTAAAAATGAAGCCAGAAAACAACGTTTCCTCGACAACTTCAAACTGGTTAGACAAAAGCTGAAGGATCTTGAAGAAAAAGACAGAATACGAAACTTCCAGCCTCCAGTGGACGGCGAAGAGATTATGAGAGTTTTCAATCTTCAACCTTGCCGTGAGATAGGAGACTTGAAAAGTTATATAAAAGATGCTATTCTTGACGGTGTAATACCAAACGAACATGACGCAGCATTTGAATATATGATGGAAAAAGCCAGAAAAATGGGATTAAAACCTGCTAACGGATAAAATAATATATCATATACGTCCTATAGAATATCTTAAAAACTATAGGACGTATTATTATATATTGAGCACAAAACATCCTAAGCAATACACTAAAATATAATATAATTTAAAAATCAGATATAACAAAGTTTTCCAATATATAGCTCTACAAGCCACTACAACGCAATATTACAGCCATTAAGTTTCTATTTTTGAAAATTCAAAGAAAATGCAGATTTTTATTTTCGAAAATTTGTTTTTACTTTTGCAATGTTTTTCAGAGTGACATCAGTCTCAAAAGGGAATACCGTGAAAGTCGGTAACAGTACCCGCTGCTGTGATTCTTGATGAAACGGAACAGGAGCAATCCAACCACTGCCCAATGGCGGGAAGGTGTTCCGTGGAAAGATCAGTCAGAAGACCTACTCTGAAAAAATATTATTAACAGTAGCACAATAAATCAAAAATGGAAACAAAAGAAATCTGTATCATCAAAAGGGACGGGAAGCGGGAAAACTTCTCATCTGCTAAAATCTACAACGCCATCACCAAAGCTTTCGTAGCATCAGACCTGACAGACTGCGAAGCACTGATCGACGAAATAACAAACAGAGTCATAAAACATTTCAACACTCCAACAATCGGTGTGGAAGACATCCAAGACCTTGTGGAAATGGAATTGATGAAGGTAAAACCGGAAGTGGCAAAGAAGTACATAATCTACAGACAGTGGAGAAATACTGAACGCGACCGCAAGACAAAAATCAAACATATCATGGACGGCATAGTAGCCATCGACAAGAATGATGTCAACCTGAGCAATGCCAACATGTCAAGCCACACTCCGGCAGGACAGATGATGACTTTCGCGTCAGAAATAACAAAAGACTACACGTACAAGTATCTTCTGCCTAAAAAATATGCTGAAGCGCACCAGTTAGGCGACATTCATATTCACGACCTGGATTACTATCCTACGAAGACTACTACTTGCATACAATACGATCTTGAGGACTTGTTCGAAAGAGGCTTTCACACAAAGAACGGCAGCATACGTACTCCTCAGTCCATTCAGAGTTACGCCACCCTTGCTACCATAATCTTCCAGACCAATCAGAACGAACAGCATGGAGGACAGGCAATACCCGCATTCGATTTCTTCATGGCTAAAGGTGTTCTGAAAAGTTACCAGAAGAGTGTAGCTTCAATCATGTCTTTCCTGATGGAAATGAAAGGTATCGACATAACAGAAGAAACTCTGAAAGCCTGTGTAAAAAAGCACCTTCTGACAATTGCTCCGCCAGAAGATGCAAAGAAAGCATTGGCAAACGAACTTAAATCTATAGGTGCAAACATAGAAAAAGAAGATTTGGAGCATATACTGAACAAGGCAAATGAACGTACACGCAAAGACACCCATCAGGCTATGGAAGGTTTCATACACAACCTTAACACAATGCATTCCAGAGGAGGTAACCAAGTCGTTTTCAGTTCCATAAACTATGGAACAGACACTTCGGCAGAAGGAAGAATGGTTATAGAGGAATTATTGAAATCGACAATAGAAGGACTTGGAACACATGGTGAAGTACCTGTATTCCCTATACAAATTTTCAAGATAAAGGATGGCGTGTCGTATTCAGAAGAGGATTATCAACTTGCAATGAGCGACTTCGATGCTGCTATGGAAGGGAAGTTGCAGTTTAAGGTCCCCAACTTCGACCTTTTCCTGAAAGCTTGCCGCACTACGGCAAAGGCTTTGTTCCCTAACTTTATGTTCCTTGACACCCCATTCAACAAAAACGAACTATGGAGAGCCGATGACCCACACAGGTATAAATACGAGCTTGCCACAATGGGATGCCGAACAAGGGTATTCGAAAACATTAATGGCGAAAAGACATCGCTCGGAAGAGGAAACCTGTCATTCACCACTATGAACATGCCAAGACTGGCAATAGAAGCCAGAATCAAGGCAGAAAGTATAATCGACTCAAACAACAAGGAAGCTATTGAGCAAAAGGCAAAAGAAGTATTCCTTCAATCCGTAAAAGAAATGGCAGAACTCATTGCTGAACAGCTATACTCAAGATACCAGTACCAGAAAACCGCCCTGGCCAGACAGTTCCCATTCATGATGGGCAACAACGTATGGAAAGGCGGCAGCAACCTGAATCCTAACGAGGAAGTTGGCGACGTCCTGAACCAGGGAACATTAGGAATCGGTTTCATAGGTGGACATAACGCAATGGTTGCGCTCTACGGTCAAGGACACGGACACAACAAGAAGTCATGGGATACTCTTTACGAAGCCGTTGAGAAAATGAATGAAGTAGCCAAGAGATATAAAGAGAAATATCATCTTAACTACTCTGTACTTGCCACTCCCGCCGAAGGATTGTCTGGAAGATTTACAAAGATGGACAAACGTAAATATGGTATCATTGAAGGAGTAAACGACAGAGATTATTATGTAAACTCATTCCATGTAGATGTAAAAGAACCTATCAACATCGTGGATAAGATTAAATGCGAGGCTCCTTTCCATGCACTTACGCTCGGAGGACACATCACATACGTGGAGCTGGACGGCGAGGCACAGAAAAACGTAAAAGCAATAGCCAAAATCGTGAAAGTAATGAACGACGAAGGTATCGGCTACGGTTCGATAAACCATCCGGTTGATACATGCCACAACTGCGGATTCAGAGGTGTAATCTACAGCAAATGTCCGATATGCAATAGCGAGAATATACTCCGTATGCGCCGCATTACAGGCTATCTTACCGGCGACCTGAACAGTTGGAACTCGGCAAAACGCGCAGAAGAACGCGACAGGGTAAAACACGCCTGATTGTAATATGCTGCTATGTTACATTATTTATATACATATCCTGAAACCATTGTTGACGGTGACGGCATCCGGTACTCAATTTATTTAGCCGGATGCAGTCATCGTTGCAAAGGTTGTCACAATCCTGAATCATGGAATCCTAAAGCCGGGAAGCCACTTACCGAAGAAACTTTGGAATACATAATCAAAGGGATTAACAGCAATCCTTTGCTCGACGGAGTAACATTTACAGGAGGCGACCCGTTCTTCAATCCAGAAGAATTCCGCACCGTACTGGAAAAGGTCCGTAAATCCACCGGAATGAATATCTGGTGCTATACCGGATATACTCTTGAAGAAATTTTAAACGATAGCCGACGAAAAGATTTACTACAATACATAGACATACTTGTAGATGGAAAATTCGAAGAAAGTCTCTACTCACCTACCCTTGAGTTCAGAGGAAGCAGCAACCAGAGAATTCTGGACATTAAAGAACTTCTTAAAGAATAACAGAAAAAACATATATGTAAAAAACGCTGACAATAAATACTATACAACATCAATACAAATAGACATTCCCATGTCATATTTAACATTACAATCTCAATCATTACATTTTAATTAAGATTTCATCAACTAAAACACACAAACATCCTATAACACTTTAATAACCCACAAAAACCGTTGTCGCACACGAATCAGTCAAAAGCTGAAAAATGATATAAATCAAGAAAAATACATATTAATATAAAAAACATATCAAAACTATTGCAGATAAAAAAAATATACATACCTTTGTAACGTGGTTGTGAAACCAAAGAGATTATAATTAATAAATAGCACAAAAATATTATAAGGTATTAGACTTACTTAAGGTATTAAAAACATAAGGTATTAGATAAAGGTTATTAGATTAAGGTTAAAGATTAGGTATTAGATTTAAAGTAAGGTATTAGTAAAAAAGGTAAAAGGTTTTCAGTTTAAGGATAAAAAGGTAAAAAGAACAATAGGTTTAGTGCTAAGGTAAAAGAAAGATTTAAAAAGAAGGATAACAAAAAAAACTTGAAAAACCAAAGAAACAAAGAACCCTTAAATGGGGGGTTCTTTCAGGAAACCGGCGGCATTCGGAATGATGAATGACGCCTTTTTTATTTTATACAACATAATAAATTCATCTCAACAATTGCAACATCATCATTACAATTTCTATACATCTAAAATGAAATAATGATTTTTTTCCGTAATTAAGTATAAAAGCACAAAAAATCCTATTTATTTACACGTCCTATATCGATTATTTACTCGATAATTTCTTAACTTTGTAGCGTAAGAAAAAAAAGGGAACTAAACACTTTTATAACATAACATAAATAATTAGAATTATGAATTTTGTAACTAACGAAAAACTTACTATCGTAGGTGCTGCCGGTATGATCGGTTCTAACATGGCTCAGACTGCAATCATGATGGGCTTGACTCCTAACATCTGCTTGTACGACCCATACGCTCCAGGCTTGGAAGGTGTAGCTGAAGAATTGTTCCACTGCGGTTTTGAAGGTGTAAACATTACTTTCACTTCTGATATCAAAGAAGCTTTGACTGGTGCTAAATATATTGTAAACTCAGGTGGTGCTGCTCGTAAAGCTGGCATGACTCGTGAAGACCTTCTTAAAGGTAACGCTGCTATCGCTGAAGAATTTGGTAAGAACGTTAAAGCATACTGCCCAGATGTAAAACACATCGTTGTTATCTTCAACCCAGCTGACATCACTGGTCTTATCACTTTGTTGTACTCAGGTTTGAAACCAGGTCAGGTTACAACTCTTGCAGCTCTTGACTCTACTCGTCTTCGCAGCGAACTTGCTAAACACTTTGGTGTTTCTATGGATGCAGTTGAAAACTGCCGTACATACGGTGGCCACGGCGAACAGATGGCTGTATTCGCTTCTACAGCTAAAGTTAACGGTAAGGCTTTGACTGACATCATCGGTACTGAAGCTCTTAGCGCTGAACAGTGGGCAGAAATCCAGCAGAAAGTAACTAAGGGTGGTGCTAACATCATCAACCTCCGCGGACGTTCTTCATTCCAGAGCCCATCATACGTTTCTATCGAAATGATTGGTGCTGCTATGGGTGGTAAAGCATTCCGTTGGCCAGCTGGAACATACGTATCAAACGATAAGTATGACCACATCATGATGGCATGGGAAACTTCTATCGACACTGAAGGTTGCCACTGCGCTGCTTTGAACGGAACAGCTGAAGAACAGGCTGCTTTGGATAAGAGCTACGAACACTTGTGCGCTCTTCGTGACGAAGTTATCGCTATGGGCGTTCTTCCTCCAGTATCTGAATGGAACGCATTGAACCCAAATATTAAATAATAATATACAGGTTTTAAATTATATCAGGGGAAACCGCTAAATGTGGTTTCCCCTATTTTTATACCCATAAATCATATTTTTTTATGTACTTTTGCAGCTAATATGATAGATCAGGCCACTATAGACAGAATTCTTGATGCAGCACAAATAGTTGATGTTGTTTCCGACTTCGTTACTCTGCGCAAGCGTGGAGTCAACTACGTTGGTTTATGCCCTTTTCATAACGAAAAAACTCCATCGTTCAGTGTATCCCCAAGCAAGGGTGTATGCAAGTGTTTCAGTTGCGGAAAAGGTGGAAACGCTGTACATTTTATAATGGAACATGAACAACTGTCATATTACGAAGCCCTTAAATGGCTTGCAAAAAAATATAATATTGAAATCAAGGAAAGAGAGCTTACAAAAGAAGAAAAACAATCGCAAAGTCTCAGAGAAAGTCTCTTCCTTGTGAATCAATTCGCAGCAGAATATTTCCAGGACGTTTTATACAACAATATTGACGGACAAAGCATCGGTATGACTTATTTCCGTCAAAGAGGCTTCAGGGACGATATTATCAAGAAATTCCAACTTGGCTATTGCACTGAAGCAAAAGACGCATTGGCAAGAACCGCGATACAGAAAGGCTATAAGCAGGAATTATTGCTTAAAACCGGACTTTGCTACATGAAAGACGATGGAAAAACCATACGCGACCGTTTCTGGGGACGAGTGATTTTCCCTGTTCATAACATAACCGGTAAGGTGGTTGCATTCGGAGGACGTGTGCTAAGTGCGGCAACTAAAAACGTACAGATGAAGTACGTAAACTCTCCAGAATCCGAGATTTATCATAAGAGCAAGGAACTGTACGGTATTTATTTTGCAAAACAGTCAATCATCCGCCAGGACAGATGTTTCCTTGTTGAAGGATACACTGACGTTATTTCAATGCACCAAAGCGGCATAGAGAACGTAGTGGCATCATCAGGTACAGCACTTACATCGGACCAAATCAGACTGATACACAGATTTACCAATAATATAACAGTATTATACGATGGCGACGGAGCCGGTATCAAAGCCAGCATCCGTGGTATTGACATGCTTCTTGAAGAGGGAATGAACATTAAGGTATGCCTGCTTCCAGACGGTGAGGACCCTGACAGTTTTGCCAGAAAACACAATGCTACAGAATATCAGGCGTATATCAACAACAATGAAGTCGATTTCATACGTTTCAAGACAAATCTGCTTATGGAAGAAGCAGGAAAAGACCCTATCAAGAGGGCAGAACTGATTTCGAGCATCGTAAAAAGCATATCTGTAATTCCAGACAGTATTGTACGCTCTGTTTACATTAGAGAGTGCAGCCAGTTGCTGAAAATGGATGAAAAAGTCCTTGTTGACGCCACAGCAAAGCTTATTGAACAAGCTGTAGAAAACAAAGCGAAAGAAGAAGAAAGAAAAAAACAGAGAGAGGAATACAACAGAAGACAAGAGATTGCAGCACAGGCTGAAAACCAGACTACTGCCATCGGCAAAAACGAAAATACCGATAATAATATCAACATTACACAAACGGAATACACAGCCTCTCCAACTGAAGGGGATACACCTCTACCGGAATATATCCCAGAGGAAACGCCACAGATTATAGATACATATTCGTCATACATTCCGGCACAGGGAAATGAGAACAAGGTATTCTATAAACAGGAAGAAAACCTCGTAAAGATGATTATCAGATATGGCGAGAAAATAGTATGCTGCGTACAAGACGAGGAAGGCAATGAACAGCCGTTCACCGTTACCGAGTATATAGCATATAACCTGAAGGTTGACGACATCCAGTTCCATAATCCGATACACAGAAGAATTCTCAAAGAAGCGGAAGAGAATGTACGGAAAGAGAATTTTGTCTCAGAGAAATATTTTCTTTCAAATCCTGATCCGGAAATAAGTAAAGTCGCGGCAGACATGTCGAGCGACAGATACCAGCTCAGCAATTATCATTCCAAAGGACAGAAAATAATAACAGACGAAGAACGCTTATACGAACTTGTTCCCCGTCTGCTGATGGATTTTAAAATTTCAATTTTAAAGGAAGAAATGAAACATACGTTGCAAGCCTTGAATGACCCTGCCATAGCTTCAAATCCTGAAAAATGCGCTGAGATAATGACTCATTTCAGAGATTTGACAGAAACACAAAACATGATTCTTAGAGATGCTGGCGACCGTACAACAAGCCTGTATTAACTATTGTTTCTAATCAGATTCATAAACTCTTCGCGAGTCTTGGCCTGATTGAAGGCTCCTGTGAAATCGGATGTGGTGGTAATTGAATTCTGCTTTTCTACACCACGCATCTGCATACACATGTGTTTGGCCTCAACAACAACCATCACTCCAAGCGGATTCAATGTTTCCTGGATACATTCCTTTATCTGCAATGTCATTCGTTCCTGTACCTGCAGCCTGTGGGAAAATATATCAACTACCCGTGCAATTTTACTTAATCCTGTTATATATCCGTTAGGTATATATGCCACATGCGCCTTGCCATAGAATGGAAGCATGTGATGCTCGCACAATGAGAAGAAATCTATATCCTTTACAATAACCATCTGGCTATATTCTTCCTGGAATTTAGCGGCGTTAAGAACAGCCTTCGGATCCATTTCATATCCTCTGGTCAGAGTCAACATAGCCTTTGCGACACGCTCTGGTGTCTTTAAAAGTCCCTCACGTTCAGGGTCCTCTCCAAGTAAAGAGAGTATTTCCTTGTAATGCCCCATCAATTTCTGAACCTTTTCCTCAGGCCAGTTTATTATATCAGTTGTCATCATTATATATTATTCTATAGGAATATTTATCTGTTCACGCACTATTGCCACTTCCTTGAAACTTCCTTCAGCTTTCAGTTGTCTCATCGCCACATGGGCTTCTTCTATACTCTTATAGTCACCTACTCTGCAAAGCCAGCGTGGAGGCTGAAAAAATGTATAAACCGGCATATCAGGAAACTTCTCTTTTACCTTTTCCGCCACAGCGTTAGCCTCATCCCTTGCCTGCCTTGAGTTATTACCTGCATATACCTGCACACGATATCCACGCGACTTGATAACCCTATGGGACTCAGAAGCTCCAGTTTTGACAAAACGCTTACCAATCATGTCGGTTATCTGCGCATCCTGATGTACAGTCACCTTTCCCTGACCGGGAACATTTGCCTGCAAACTTTCAACAATATTACTCTGTGCCACGGCAATACCCGAAGAAACACTAAAGATTAAAGATAAAAGATATTTCATCATACCGATAGATATAATTTTAAAGACAGTATGCCGGACGCAATGTCCGGAATACCGTCATATTAATTTCACAACAGACCTACGTCTGCAAATAAATTATTTGAATGCGTCGATGATACCTTTGAAGTCAGCAGCTTTCAATGCAGCTCCACCGATAAGACCACCATCAACATCAGGATTAGCGAACAATTCCTTAGCGTTAGAAGGCTTGCAGCTACCACCGTAAAGAATAGAAGTGTTTTCAGCTACTTCTTTACCGTATTTAGCAGCAACCAAAGAACGGATGTGAGCGTGGATTTCCTGAGCCTGTTCAGGAGTAGCAGTCTTACCTGTACCGATAGCCCAAACTGGTTCGTAAGCCAAGATTACTTTGCCGAAATCTTCAGCAGACAAAGAGAATACAGAAGCAAGCTGAGCTTCAACAACTTCATTCTGTTTGTTAGCTTCACGTTCTTCAAGAACTTCACCGATACAGAAAATTGGCTTAAGGTTGTTAGCCAAAGCAAGTTTAACTTTTTCTTCAAGGATTTCTACTGTTTCGTGATAGTAAGCACGACGTTCAGAGTGACCAAGAATTACATACTGTGCACCTGTAGAAGCTACCATTTCAGCAGAAACTTCACCAGTATATGCACCTGAAACTTTGTCTGCGCAGTTTTCTGCACCTACACCTATGATTGAGCTGTCAACGATAGGAGTTACAGAAGCCAAGTGGATGAACGGAGTACAGATTACTACGTCACAGTTTGGCTTGTCAGCAGTCAAAACTTCATTCAATTCTTTTGCCAAAGCAATACCTTCTTGCAGGTTCTTGTTCATTTTCCAGTTACCTGCTACAATGTTTTTTCTCATCTGTTTGAAATAATTAAATTGTTAAATATAAAAGGTTATAATCAAATTTTCTTTTCATTTTTTTTCTCAGGAGCCGGTATAAATTTTTTCTTCCTGCGAACATTCAACCAAATAATATCTATAATGATAAACAGTGCCAAAGGCCCAAAGAACCAGATCAGCATTTCCATAATCTTAGTCCACAAAGTGTTATCATCCAAATTTCCTATTGGCAATTTATCCAACGAATCGGTAAGCTGATACTCGTCAGGCATAGAAAAATTACTCCATTTTCTTATTACTGTTCCATTCTTAAGCAAAACAAGTCCCGGATTGGAACGTATTATGGTCTTAAGCGTAATTTCATCCATAGTAGCAAACGGATATTCAGCACCTGTATAGTCTTGCCAACGCGATATGGCCTCGTCTGAAGAAGCCGTTAAGCAATAGAACTTATAACCATAATCCAACGAATAATCATATATCTCGTTGATAAGGTCCATAGAACTGTCGTCGGCATTCTCGAGCCACGGTGATATAAGCAGAAATACATATTCATCGTTTAGAACATCTTCCGTTATATCAAATCCGTCATCATTTGAGATTATGACAAAATCCTTAATCGGAGGTTCATATCCCGCTTTCTTCAATACAGTTTGTGATTCTACAAAATGCCATGTAGAGTCTGTCGGGAAGTTATCAATTGTAAAATCTTTATTTACGCCATCCTTCTGATAAGTAAATATTGTTTCATATTCCGGCAACTCCTCTCCTTCAGGTATTTCCATTCCTGCCTTTATATCTGCTCCGATATGATACGGGCGAAAATCGAACACAGGTAAATGGTTCAGAGTGAAATAAGTGAACAGGAAAATAAACACTGTACTGTACATCGCAACAAGCCAGTCCATCTTGTCGGATACAAGTTTTACTATATCCCTATTACGTATGAAAACAAATATTGTCGCAATGAGCAATACAACATTTTTCCAAAAAGTATTCCAATTGGACAAATGTATGGCGTCACCAAAACATCCGCAATCGGAAATTGGATTTGCCACAGCCAGCCATAATGTTAACGGAGTCATTACAAGCATAAACAGAAGACACAATATCGAAGCCAATCGTCGTCTGATACCAAAAAGCAAATATGAACCTAAAGTGAATTCCACTATCGCCAAAGCCCAAGCTACAAGATATGGAATAAATCCTGAATTCCACACCTCACCCCCCCAGGCCTCAAAATAGTCTTGTATCTTATAAACCGTTCCCATTGGATCATTTGCCTTTATAAATCCCGAGAAGAGAAACACAAAAGCTAAAAGAAAACGGCAAATATTAACGCCTGTAACAGCTATCTTATGTATATATTTATTCTCCAAATTCCAGTTTTATTAGTCCGAATACAGAATAATTAATCATATCCATATAATTGGCATCAACACCCTCGGAAACAAGTGTTTCCCCGCCAAGTTCTTCAATCTGCTTGGTTCTGTATATCTTCATGAGAATTAAATCTGTATATGACGATATACGCATACTGCGCCATGCTTCATCGTAATCATGATTTTTTGCCAACATAAGTTCAAGGGCTTTCTTCGCATACTTATCATACATTTCAAGAGCACATTCAATACTCATATCGTTTGTCTCGGCAAAACCAAGCTCAAGCTGAATCAGTCCTATTATTCCATAATTTACGATTGCAATAAATTCCGAACGGATTCCTTCGTCGATAAGAGCCACCCCTTTAACCTCAATACTACGAATACGGTTTGCCTTTATGAATATCTGATCTGTAACAGATGACGGACGCATAATACGCCACGCCGCGCCATAATCATGCAATTTCTTTTCGTAAAGGCTACGACATATTTCTATAACGTGTTCAAACTGTTGTTTAGTATCTTTCATAAACCATAATGAATATGTGGCAAAGTTACTTATTTTTCAAATAAACGCATAATAAAAAAGGTGGAAATGATTTCTCACCCCACCTTTTAATCATATTAACGTCAAATAAGATTTCTATATTTAAGTATATATACAGACTTAAGAACAACGCAATACCTGTCCAATCCTAAGCACTGTATTGCGCTTAATACCATTCATACTACAAAGTTTATCTATCGAGATATGATATTTTCTTGATATAGAGCCCAAAGTATCTCCGCTCTTAATTTTATGATAACGTATTGAAGCGGCAGCTACTGTAACCTTATCCAAATCGCCTCTCTTCAAAGCGGCCAAAGCTTTTGTTCTCTGGTAGTTGTACATGTTTGCACCTTTGATGAACAAATAACTGTCCGAAACAATGTCCTGATTTGGAAAATCGAACAGGAATTCAGGATTTATCACCTGACCAAGAAGTCTTGTTTCGAAATGCAGATGCGAACCTGTAGAACGTCCTGTATTACCACCAAGACCTATAACTTCACCAGCCTTTACAAACTGGTCTTCCTTTACAAGCTGTTTTGAAAGATGACCATAAATTGTTTCAAGGCCGTTATCATGACGTATTACCACATATTTTCCATAACCAGACCTTTCGTATCTCACGATTCTTACTCTTCCGCTGAATGCAGCACGGATTGTATCACCTATATAGACTTTAATGTCCAACCCATTGTGCATACGTCTCCATCGAGGGCCACACTTTGAAGTAATTTTTGTATGCGGTGTCGGCATACAGAATCCGGTAAGATCTATTCTGAAAGTATCAGGTACTGTCACTTTATTGCCATAAGCATGCACTCTTTCATTACTCCATTCAGGATACAATGAATATGCAGGATAAAAGGCCTGTTCTGTTTCAATCTGACGTACCAAAGCTAATGAGTCAACAGACTTGAGCTTTCTGTCTATAGGTGCTTGCTTAGCCAACAAGTCCTGTGCCGAAGTATTTATTGACACCAAAGCAAAAGCTGCGACTGATAATGTTCTAAGAATTTTAATAAGCATTTCTATTACAAATATTTTTATCTATACGTATAAGAAAAACATCATTAATTACGACAAATAGAACTTATACGTAATAATTCGAAATCAATTTTAGTTCAAAAATCTTTGTAAAGATAAGTTTTTTTGTAAAGGGAGACAAACCGAATTAAATATTTTTTGCGTACTTTCAGACATTATATATGTAATCATATTGGTTTTATGCTTAACAACATATATACAACCTGATAGTATGTTACTATTCCTTTACAAATGTACCATCAACCCATTTATAGTTCAATGAATCTGCCGTATAAGGTTTCAATTTTTCGGCAGTCTCCTTATCCATTGCCTCAAAGGAAGTAATCTTAAAAACAATATCATTATCATTGCTTGAAAGATTTGCTTTCATAACAGGCATATCCATCGTAAAATCGTCTATACTTACACTGTTGATACTGTCGTTCTGAGATTTGTAGAAATCTTTATAATCCGGCAGCTTAATAAAGTCACTCAACGGCAGCTCTTTCCAGTCTGTAGTATAGAATGAAACCTTGCTGTCTTCGGCAGGGCCTGAATATGTATTTACCACACAAACCACATTGACTGAATCGTTGAGCGGCAACAATTTCATTTCTTCCGAAGATACAGATGTAGTTTTCAGCAGCAGATAATCATCTGTCAATTTAAGCATTTCTGATTTCCCGTCAAATTTATTCTTTACTACAGCTTTCATGCCGGATGACAAGAAATCGGAAAAATCCTGACGGTTTACTTTTGTCAGTATCGGAGAAAGGGAATCCGGCATTGAAATAAATACAGAATTTATGTCTTGGGCATTTACCGACAAGCCAAAGAATATAGAAAACAATAGAATAAATCTCATATATACCATTATAAAAACATTAAACTCAAATTGAAGCAACATGACTCTTCTGTCTGCCGACTATAGTCAGCAATGGTGCCGACTACAGTCAGCAATGCTGCCCACTACAGTCGGCAGCTCTGCCCACTATGGTCGGCAGCAGAATATTCATAGTCTTAACGGAAAAGTTTCTCTATATCATCATCATTCATGAGCGCAAGGACAGTTTTTCCATCCGGTGTATAATTAGGAGCCGAAACAGAAAACAGCCCGTCAACCAAAGCATTCATCTCGTCATTTGAAAGAATCTGCCCGGCAACTATGGCCGACGCCCGTGCCATGGAAAGCGCAATCAGACTCTGAACTTCTTCTTTCACCTTGCATCCCTTCTCAATAGCAGAATGAACGATATTGGTTATCAACGTTTCCGGATTCAATCCCTCAATATCGGCCGGAACGCCATTTATAGAATAAGTACCGCCTCCAAGAGAACTTAAATCGAATCCTAATGACACAAGATCGTCCATTATTTCTTCCACAACCGGGACTTCAGACGGAGAGAAATGCACCATATCAGGAAACAACATTCTTTGTGACAGACCTACATGTTTTTGTATCTGCTCCATGTATTTGTCATACAGGATACGCACATGAGCCCTATGCTGGTCTATTATCATAAGACCCGACTTTACAGATGTAAGAATATAAGTACCTTTATACTGATAATGCTGTGCCGACTTCTCTGCTACCAACGCATCAGGATGTTCATGATAAATAGTCGGTTCATCTGTTCCACCAGCATGCGAAGGTGAATCTACAAAACTTTCCTCCTCTGGAAATACGTCGGCTGCTTCATTATAATAAGAAGTTTTTTTCTCGAGTCCCTGATAAAAAGGTTCCCACTCAGTTTTCTTCTTACCAGCGGAAGAATAAGATGAAGGAGGAACAATAGACGACTGATTGAATGGATTGTACGAAGGGTCATACGATGTGGCCGGCAGCTCACCTCCGGAATAATTACCCATATCGATTGCTGGAATTTCAGGCATTCCTTCTGTATCGAAATCTATCGAAGGTACCGCATTAAACCTCCCTAATGTCTCTTTCACAGCAGCTGACAATATCTGCCATATAGCCTGTTCATTTTCAAACTTGATTTCAGTTTTTGTAGGATGGATATTAACGTCAATATTTGCAGGATTGACATCGAAATAGATGAAATAAGACACCTGTTCGCCGATAGGCACCAAATGTTCATAGGCATCGGCTACAGCCTTATGGAAATATGGATGGCGCATATATCTGCCGTTAACAAAGAAGAATTGTCTTGCACCTTTTTTTCTGGCAGTTTCCGGCTTCCCGATAAAACCGTTAATATTCACCATAGTTGTATCAATATCGAGTGACAGAAGCTCTTGATTCAGCTTTTTACCGAAAACCCCCATTATTCGCTGTCTTAACTGTATGGAAGGCAGGTTAAGTATCTCGGTCCCATTATGATGAAACGTGAACGACACATCCGGATTAACCAAAGCTATCCTTTCAAACTCTGAGATTATATTGCTCAGTTCTGTCTGGTTTGATTTCAAGAATTTTCTTCTTGCCGGCACATTGAAAAACAAATTTCGAACTATGAAATTACTTCCTTCAGGACATGCTACAGGCTCCTGCTTTTCAACCTTCGATCCGGATATAATAATAGAAGTACCCAACTCCTCGCCGTGCTGACGGGTTCTTAACTCCACCTCAGCTACAGCGGCAATAGACGCAAGTGCCTCGCCCCGGAAGCCCATTGTCCTTAGAGCGAACAAATCCGAAGCCTCGCGTATTTTTGACGTTGCATGACGTTCAAAAGCCAGTCTGGCATCTGTTTCAGACATACCCTTACCATTATCTATCACCTGTATGCAGGTTTTTCCGGCATCGGTCACAGACACATCAATATGAGTGGCTCCGGCGTCAATGGCGTTTTCCACCAATTCCTTAATAACCGAAGCCGGTCTCTGAATAACCTCTCCCGCAGCTATTTGATTTGCAACGGAGTCGGGCAACAATCGGATTATATCGCTCATAAATTATTATTCTCCCTTTAAATCAAAATGTAAAGCTACCAGTAATCAGATAATGCAGTATATATAGCAAAATCAGTATGGCAACGAACAATGTAGCATAGCTCAATGGCTTTCTTCCACTATCCTTTCTGCGTTTCAGATAAGTAGTACCTTCTACAAACTTTCCTCTGATGTCTTCAGGAGAAAATTCCTTTGGCGGGAGCATTCCCAGTTCACGTTTTGCAGTTTCCTCTATCTTCTGCAACTTTTCCTTACGCTCATCCACATAAATATATTCGTGGTGGTAAGCTCTTGGCTTTCTCATTGTAAACATTCCCATAATACTATCTATTTATTGTTAAACAAATGCTCATTAGGCAACTCAACCGGTCCACGCACCTTCTTCTTGAACTGGTCTTCCAATTTCTTGCCTCTCCATATAAATATATCTTTCTTATTCAAAGGGCGAATATAGTCAAACCAGACGAAATTGTCAAGATGACTCTTCTCCAAAGGAATCTGCGTCATAGGATAAAGCGTACCGTTGGACTTCGGACTCATCACCATACGCTCCAACTGCTGATTTTCCAAATAAATGTCGAGCTGACTGGTTTCTGAAACATTCATTCCTATAAGCAGACTGTCAGAGTCCATTGGGTAATAAACGAGTCTCACAGACCCTATAACTTCAACCTTCTCCATAAGTCCGTCCTCAAAATAAGCCTTTATTTCTTTGCCGGTTATCTGATTGTACAATGTAGTATCGACCGGTATCTGTTCAACCGACAAGGCCTGATTAATAATATGTGCCCAGTCAATGGTACTGTCATTCATATAGATATTAATCTGCTCACCGAGTAATTGCTGATTTTCATTCCACAACACCGGATCCTTATACATTATCAGACACGAATCTTTAGAAGAGAAAACAAGCGAATCGGCAACTCCCTGTATGTCAGTCCTGTAAAATCTCACCTTGTGATATGCTCTGACTTCCCTATACATGGAATCAGTATCGAGATGAAACGTATTAAGACTGAGCGTATCTGCATGAAGGAAAAGGCTGTCACCCTGAGAATAGTCCACCGCAAGAGCATTCTTAGTAACGAAAGCATTTTTCAGTCTTTCATTATAAAACCCATAGTCGCCAAACATCATATTCTTATTTACAGTATCTGTCAATACAATATTCGAAAAAGCCTCACCTATACCTGTGTTTCTATCGTAAAACAAGGAATCGCCAGTCAGTTCTTTTCCATCATTCGACAATATTGAACGCTGATACAAGTCTGCCTTACCAGTCTGGGTATAATAATATCCGGATTCAGAATATATATAATTGTCGTCACTGTAAATATCGGACGGACCAACAATATTTGCGACCTTAGTCATCGTATTGTATCGCAATGTATCAGACAGCATTGTAAACTGCGGATTTTCAAGTTTTACGTTATAGTAAAACACCGACATCTTGGTAGCCGGACTATATTCACCCCACTCGGAAGTCAATACGTTCTGATCGTCCATCATTGTACCACCATCAAAAAAATATCCCAGATTGAATATTCTATCATAGTTCAAACTGTCTGTCAGTAAGGTTGTATTACGGTTCTCCATCCTTACGTTCATCCTCATCTGCGCTATCTGGGTCAATCCGTCATAGTACAGTCTGTCCCCATACAGGAACAGCGTATCACCCTGCTCCATACGTACGTTACTGAACGCCTCGAAAGAGTTTATCTTATCATAATAATATGCACTGTCGCAATACATATATACACTGTCATGACGGAAAACCACATTACCTACTACAACCTGCGCATCAGGATTGGCAGCATCTTTCTTCAACTTATCAGCCTTCAACAAATACACTTTACTTTTCTGCTTAGGCTGTGTGTTATTCCTTCCGTCCTGTAAATTAGCAGCAGTCAGGCAAAAGCCCAACAGGCAGAGAGCACACAACAACAGTACTCTCTGCCCGCCAAATAATCTTATTTTATTTTTTAAGTCAAACATTCAGTCTATTTAGGCAATAATGAAAATTTATCATTCCTTAATCCATCCCGGATATTTAAAATCACATTTTCTCCACTTAGGATTTATTCTGACATAAGTACTTTTCTGTTTCTGCAGAATCCATTCCTGAAGTTTCTCCTCACTGCGTTTGGCTGTCACCATACTTTTCAGTCTCTGATAATCTTCTGTGATAGTAGCCTTATGAGCATCTATTCTGTTTTTCAACTTAACTATGGCACAAACCTCTTTACCCTTGGAATTAATCATTGTGAATGGCTTTGACACTTCACCTATCTGCATACCTTCTACAACCTTAGCAACCTCCTGAGAAACAAGTCCGGCAAGATGCTGCATCTCAAATCTTGCAGTACCCGTCTGTGGATTAGCCAACAAACCATGGTTATTTCTTGTATCCTTATCCTGTGATACCCATGTAGCAGCCTCGTCGAATGTAACCTTTCCCTTTCTGATGTCATTAGCCAAAGTATCAAGTTTATTCAGGGCTTCTTCTATTTCCTGTTCGTCCACTTTAGGTTTTATAAGGATATGTCTATAACTGACACGGTCACCACGTTTTTCAATCAACTGCGCTATATGATATCCATATTCTGTTTCAAACACTTTTGAAATCTTTTTAGGATCTGTCATGTTGAATATCACATTTGCAAATTCAGGAGTCAATTCACCTCTACCTGTAAATCCGTATTCACCACCACGGCGTGCAGATCCAGGGTCCTCAGAATAATACATCGCCAATACCGAAAATGAAGATTCACCCTTATAAATCTGTTCTGTGAAATCACGCAATTGTTTCTTAACTCTTTCTATTTCCTCTTCCTTGATTTTAGGCTCACGTATTATAATCTGCACCTCTACCTGTGTTGGAATACTCGGAATACTATCTGAAGGCAAGTTCTTGAAATAATTTCTAACCTCAGCAGGAGTAAGTTTTATATCCCCCACAAGTTCACGCTGCATTTGCTGTACAATCAATCCATTACGGATATTTTCCCTTAACATCTCACGTATCTGAGTAGATGTCTTGTTATAATATTCCTCCATTTTTTCTTTAGAGCCAATCTGGTCTATCAGCCATGAAGCCTGTTGCTCAACTTTCTGAATAACTTCCTGTTCAGAAACTTCTATACTATCAATTTCAGCCTGATGTAAAAACAATTTCTGAACTGCAAGTTCCTCAGGGATAACACAATATGGGTCTCCGTCGAAACGTCTTCCTTCGTATTGGGCATTCAATCGCTCGTTTTCAACATCCGATTTTAAGATAGCCTCGTCTCCTACTACCCAAACGACTTCATCAATCACATTGTCCTGGGCTTTCACGGTTAATCCTACAAACATCAGGAGTAGGAATAAACTTGATTTTATTACACCTAAATTATTCATTTGAGCTATTAAAATATTTTATATCATTACTTTCAAGAGCTTCATCATACAAATCTTCCTTCATCTTTGTTATAAACTCCACTCTTTTATTATTCATTATTATTTCTCTAATATCATTACCAGCATATTCCAAAGGCAAGATTTCACCCTTTCCCAAATAATCTTCAACATGAAGGAAATAATGAAAAGCCGAATCACTAACCTCTATATTCTTATTCTTACCGATACTATTCTTCACCTTATCACCTTCCTTAAGCGGAAACTTGAGAAAGATTTCATTTACAGGTCGCCATTTGTCATAGAAATATTCATAATCTACAGCATTACGCAAACCATATTTTTCAATTCTGTCAACAGAATACTCAGAAGAATTTTTATACCATTGTCTTACTTGAGATATTCCTGAAGCCGTTTTCGGAACTTTAATATATAAACCTTTTATGTAAGGTTCCGAAGCCAGAAACACTTCCTTATTCTTATCATAATATTCCTCTATCTCTCTATCAGGAATAGCGTTTCCTACTTCCTGACTGACGATATGTTCTATATAGGTATGAGTAATCAACACCTTACGATACGAATTGACCAATTCGTTTATCCTTTCATTATCAGGAATATTACCTTCAGCTTTTGTATAAAGCAATATATCATCAACCCAGTTTCTTATATACCTATCTGCTATATCGGCACTGTCTTTTTCTGACACATTAGGAGGAATTACAGACATGACATCCTCTTTATACAGAAAATTCTTACCCACCTGTACCAATGGGGTTTTACCTCTATGGTCAACAGTTTCCGTACAACCAACAGTAAGTAATCCTAAAACCGTTATTACACAAAAAAGATACTTATAATACATTTTTCCATCAATCAGTGAACGAAGATACTGTATAAATCAATTACTTCCACAAGAATTAACTGTTTTTAAAACGTCAATATACTTTTCTACCTTAAATTTACGTTCCAAATCTCCAAAATAAAGTTTCTCACGTTCTTGTTTATAGTCCTGAAGGAGTGTCTCATAAACATCTTTGTAACTGTCTGGCATATAATCAATACGCTTACCTATAAGAAAAGTATATGGATATTCATCCATTGCTTTAAAATCACCACACTTAAAAGCAAGTTTATCTACATATTCATTTTCACCAATACTGAAAAGACCTACATTTATCATAGACTGATAGTCCGCATTATCTTCGATTAATTCATTCAATCTGTCAGTCCATTGTTCCATAGGCAATTTCTTCAACCTTCGTTTTATCTTCGAAGCGACCTTCTTACTTTTACAATGAACCACCGCTCCCTTATAATGAGGATATTCCCATTTATATTTTTTCTTATGCGATTTGAAATATCTTTCAAGCTCGTAATCCGAAAATTCGCCGTAAGCCAAAATTATATTTTTGTCAAGTTCAGCAATAAGCAACGCTTCATAAGCATGTTTAAGCACTGTTTCAGTTTCACATTCACAACTTGTTTCTCTCACTATATGCACTCCTTCCGGAGAGACAAATGGCTTGGAATATTCACCTGAAGGAGTTCTCCCTAATGCTTCTTTCGTTTCATTTAGTAATGCACTTAAATCATGAATCCCTTCGATTTTTAGCATTTCATCCGGATATTTACGGGTTGCCTCAATAATGGATACTCCTGACGAAAATTCGGAATACAATTTTTTCATGAAATTCAATCCATTATCCGTATCCTCATTCTGGCGTAATTTGTATGTCAATATCTGAATAACAACATTATCCCCATTCTGTTCATTTCCTTTCACACAGTGCAAAGATTTATTATATAAAAGTTCCTGTCTTAAAGCGCCAAACTCCCTTATGAATTTTTCGTCTTTATCAAGTTTCCTCTCTATCGCCTCACGAACCTTCAGCTTATATCTGAGGAAATAGTAAAAATAATCTTCTTTTGAGCAACTGGACATCCCATCAATACTCCTGTAATAATCCTCATATTCTGACAAATAAATATTACTGCCATCTATCTTTAACAATACCACGTCAGAGTTATTGCCGGAATACAGATACTGGCAACACCAAATAAACATCAGACAAAATAAACAGAGCTTTTTCATGTCATCAAAAAAAAACATGGACCATACATAAGCGTAAGCGCATTATATATGATCCATGCCAACACTAATATTCAGTTAATATTATTGAGGACGGCTATAGTTAGGAGCCTCACTTGTAATAGCTACATCATGTGGATGGCTTTCCAAGACACCTGCATTTGTGATTCGAGTGAACTTGGCATTATGAAGTTCCATAATGTTATGAGCCCCACAATAACCCATACCGGCACGCAGACCACCAGTCAACTGATAGATTACTTCATAAAGTGTACCTTTATAAGGAACACGTGCAGCGATACCTTCCGGAACAAGTTTTTTAACATCAGTAGTAGAACTCTGGAAATAACGGTCCTTAGAGCCATTTTCCATAGCTTCCAACGATCCCATACCACGGTAAGACTTGAATTTACGTCCGTTGAAGATAATTGTATCACCAGGAGCCTCTTCAGTACCTGCAACCAACGAACCTATCATTACGCTATATCCACCGGCAGCCAATGCTTTAACAACGTCGCCGGAATAACGCAATCCACCATCAGCAATCAAAGGAACTCCTGTACCTTCCAAAGCTTTTGCCACATCATAAACAGCTGTCAGCTGAGGTACACCCACACCGGCTACCACACGTGTAGTACAGATAGAACCCGGACCGATACCTACTTTAACCGCATCTGCACCAGCTTCAACCAATGCTTTTGCAGCTTCGCCTGTAGCAACATTTCCTACTACGATATCCACATTAGGGAAACGTTTTTTTGCTTCTCTAAGTTTATCTATAACATATTTGGAATGTCCGTGAGCAGTATCGATAACAATGGCATCTGCGCCTGCATTAACCAAAGCTTCCATACGTTCCAGGGTATCAACTGTAACACCAACTCCAGCAGCGACGCGCAAACGTCCCTGAGCATCCTTACATGCCATAGGTTTATCCTTAGCTTTAGTTATATCTTTATAAGTGATAAGACCGATTAACTTGCCTTTTTCGTCAACTACAGGAAGTTTCTCTATTTTATTTTCCTGAAGAATCTGTGCTGCAGTCTCCATATCAGTTGACTGAGTTGTAGTAATGATATTCTCAGAAGTCATAACTTCATTAATCTGCTTATCCATATCCTTCTCGAAACGAAGGTCACGGTTAGTAACTATACCTACAAGATTATTTTCATTATCTACAACAGGAATACCACCGATTTTGTATTCAGCCATTATATTAAGGGCGTCTTTCACTTTTGCATCTCTATTAATTGTAACAGGGTTTGAAATCATACCATTCTCAGCACGTTTCACTGTTGCAACCTGGCGAGCCTGCTCAGCAATAGACATATTCTTATGAATTACACCGATACCACCCTCTCTGGCAATCGCTATAGCCATTTGAGATTCTGTAACTGTATCCATAGCCGCAGTTACGAAAGGGATTTTCAACTCGATGTTACGTGAGAACTTAGTCGTTAATTCGACTGTTTTAGGCAATACTTCAGAATAGGCAGGGATTAACAAAACGTCATCATAAGTCAATCCATCCATAACAACTTTATCTGCAATAAATGACATAGGGCTTTATGCTTTTGATTATTATTGCGTGCAAATATACTATTTTTATACGAATTATATAAATGAGAATTATTATATTAACATATTTTTATGACAAAAAAAATGCTTCGCCACAGTTAACAAACCGGCGAAGCATCTCATATCTTTAACAAGCTTCAATTAATTAGCCATTTCAGAAATAAACTTAATTCTAACCAACCTTATTTCTTCTTCAGTGTAGTCATCACCAAGTTCATCCATAGCATCCTCGATTTTATCTGTTTCAGATTCCTTGAAATAATCATAGATATCCAACATGTGGTCCTCATCCATTATTTCATCAAGGAAATAATCAATATTCAGTTTTGTACCCGAATATACTATAGCTTCAACTTCATCAAGCAGTTCCTGAAAATCTATACCTTTTGCAACAGCAATATCATCCAATGCCACCTTTCTGTCAATACTCTGTATAATTGATACTTTAAGTTTAGACTTATTAGCAACCGTACGGACTCTCAAATCTTCAGGTCTGTCAATTTCATTTTCCTCACAATGAGTTTTAATCAAATCGCAGAATTCCTGACCATAACGTTTTGCCTTTCCAGCTCCTACTCCCGGAATATTCTGCAATTCCTCAAGAGTTATAGGATATATAGTAGCCATAGCCTCAAGCGAAGGATCTTGGAAAATAACATAAGGAGGAACATCCAATTTCTTGGACATTTTCTTACGCAAATCTTTAAGCATAGAATACAACACCGGATCCACCGCACATGAAGCGCCGCCTCGCATTGGAGTTTCTTCTACCTCATCCTCGTCAAAATCAGTGTCTTCAACAATCTTAAAAGATTTTGGATTCTTAAGGAACTTATGACCGCTCGGAGTAACCTTAAGCAATCCATAATTCTCCACATCCTTTGTCAAATATCCAGCAATAAGAGCCTGACGTATTACCGAGTTCCACAAGCGTTCTTCTTCACCCATACCCGAACCAAACACTTCCAGTTCATCATGTTTATGGGCCAACACCTCTGATGTCTCTTTACCAAGCAATACATCTATTATATAATCTTGTTTGAAATTTTCTTTAACAGCAACGATTGTTTCAATCACTGCACACAATAATTCCTGAGCCTCCACTTGTTTCTTTGGATTTAAACAGTTATCACAATTACCACAATTATCTTCCGTATATTCCTCACCGAAATAGTGCATCAAAACTTTCCTTCTACACACGGAAGTCTCCGCATACGCGGCAGTCTCCAGAAGGAGTTGTTTACCTATTTCCTGTTCAGATACAGGTTTTCCCTGCATGAACTTTTCAAGTTTCTGTAAATCCTTATTCGAATAGAATGCTATACACTGTCCCTCGCCACCATCTCTACCTGCACGTCCGGTTTCCTGATAATATCCCTCAAGACTTTTAGGAATATCATAATGCAATACATATCTCACATCCGGTTTGTCAATACCCATACCGAAAGCAATTGTCGCAACTATCACGTCAATATTCTCCTTAAGGAAATCATCCTGATTAGTATTTCTTGTTGCGGCATCCATACCTGCATGATATGGTCTTGCCTTTATACCGTTTGCTACAAGTATTTCGGCCAGTTCTTCAACCTTCTTTCTGCTCAAGCAGTATATAATACCTGATTTCTCAGGATTCTGCTTAATGAATTTTATTATATCCTTGTCTATATTATTGGTTTTCGGACGTACCTCATAATATAAATTAGGACGGTTAAAAGAAGATTTAAACTCTGCGGCATCAGTCATGCCCAAATTTTTCTGGATATCCATTTTCACCTTAGGTGTAGCCGTTGCTGTCAGTGCGATAACAGGCGCCTTGCCTATTTCGTTTATTATAGGACGAATCCTTCTATATTCAGGTCTGAAATCATGTCCCCATTCCGAGATACAATGAGCCTCGTCAATAGCATAGAAAGAAATCTTCACATGCTTAAGGAAGTCCACATTCTCTTCTTTCGTAAGAGACTCAGGAGCGACATACAACAATTTTGTCTTACCTGACATGATGTCCGATTTAACCTGATCTATAGCCGATTTTGATAATGAAGAATTTATGAAATGCGCAACTCCATCTTCTTCACTAAAGTTACGCATAGCATCCACTTGATTCTTCATAAGCGCAATAAGCGGTGATATTACAATAGCAGTACCTTCCATAAGCAAAGAAGGCAACTGATAGCATAACGATTTTCCCCCTCCGGTCGGCATCAGTACAAAAGTATCATTACCATCAAGCAGACTTCTTATTATAGCCTCTTGATTTCCCTTGAAAGTATCAAAACCGAAATACTTCTTCAATTGTTCTGCTAAGTTGATTTTTTCCGCCATTGCTCCCTATGAATTAAATGATTCAACTATATACTGAAAAGTTCTTATGTAACAAAGTTATAAACAACTTTCAATATTTTACAAATAAATACAGAAAAAAAATCATCTGAACATGTATTTTTTTCATTTACAATTTATACAGACTGTAAACGCGACAAGTTAGATTTTTCAACCTGTTCTTTGGCATAATCAAGCGTTACCACGAACTCTTTTACGTCATGGGAAGGCACATTATACATGACATCTATCATAATCGTCTCAACGATAGATCTCAATCCTCTGGCTCCCAATTTGTACTCAATAGCCTTATCTACAATATAGTCAAGAACTTCTGGCTGAAATATTAATTTTACTCCATCCATTTCAAGGAGTTTGATATATTGCTTAATAATAGAGTTCTTAGGCTCTGTCAGAATATTACGCAAAGCTGTTCTGTCCAATGGATTAAGATAAGTCAATATAGGAAGACGGCCAATGATTTCAGGTATCAGCCCAAAGGATTTCAAATCCTGAGGAGCGATATACTGCATCATATTACTCTTATCAATTTTCACAGATTCTTTCACAGAATTATAGCCTACTACATTAGTATTCAGTCTCTGAGCTATTTTGCGTTCTATACCTTCAAACGCTCCACCACAAATAAAAAGAATATTCTTGGTATTTACAGGTATCATTTTCTGTTCAGGATGTTTTCTACCACCCTGTGGCGGAACATTTACAATCGAGCCTTCAAGCAGTTTCAATAAACCTTGCTGAACACCTTCACCGCTTACATCCCTTGTAATAGAAGGATTATCTCCCTTGCGGGCTATTTTGTCTATTTCGTCAATAAATACTATACCGCGTTCAGCCTCTTCCACATTATAATCGGCAACCTGCAGTAATCGTGTAAGAAGGCTTTCAATATCCTCACCCACATAACCTGCTTCGGTCAATACTGTAGCATCGACAATTGTAAATGGAACTTTCAATAGTTTAGCTATAGTTCGTGCAAGCAAAGTTTTACCTGTACCTGTACTTCCCACCATGATAATGTTAGATTTTTCAATTTCCACATCATTATCATCAGGGCCTTGAAGAAGACGTTTGTAATGGTTATATACAGCCACAGACAAATATCTTTTGGCATCATCCTGACCAATTACATACTGATCAAGAAAGTCCTTGATTTCAGCAGGTTTAGGCAGTTCATCCATTCTCAGATTACTGTTATGTCCTGCATGCGAACGTTTATTTGCTTCCTTTACTATCTCGTGAGCCTGCTCTACACATAAATCACAGATACAGCCGTTAACACCAGTAATCAGAAAACCAACCTCGTTTTCCGAACGTCCGCAAAAGCTGCACTTATTTTTATTTCTGGTTGTTTTTGAATTTTCCAATGACTATAATTATTTAGTTATAAAGTTTTCTATACAGTAATTTTCAGGTAATACGCAATCAACTGACCGCATATTCACCTTAAGCATACACTTTATTTATTTTACTAAACAAGTTTACATAGAAGGTTTGCGAGACATTACCTCGTCAATTATACCATATTCCTTTGCTTCCTGTGCTGTCATCCAATAGTCGCGGTCTGAATCAGCCCAAACCTTATCAAAATCAGTATGCGAGTGTTCTGCAACGATTGTATATAATTCTTTCTTCAGTTTCATTATTTCACGTGCAGTGATTTCAATATCCGAAGCCTGTCCCTGAGCTCCGCCAAGTGGCTGATGAATCATTACCCTTGAATGTGTCAAGGCCGAACGTTTTCCTTCCTGTCCTGCAACAAGCAATACAGCTGCCATAGAAGCGGCAAGTCCTGTACAAAATGTCGCCACATCACTTGTAATAAACTGCATCGTATCATATATACCCAAGCCGGCATATACAGAACCGCCAGGTGAGTTGATATATATAGAAATATCTCTTCCTGAATCTATTGAGTCAAGATACAACAGCTGTGCCTGAAGAGTATTGGCAGTATAATCATTAATTTCGGTACCTAAGAAGATGATGCGGTCCATCATCAATCGAGAGAATACATCAAGCTGAGTTACATTCAGTTGTCTTTCTTCCAAGATATAAGGATTTAGATATCCAGCCTGCGACTTGATAACATCGTCAAGCACCATTCCGCTCATACCCAAATGCTTGGTTGCATATTTTCTGAAATCATCCATCATATTATTGATATTTATACGTTTAAATATAGAGAAAGAGACTTTTACCCATTCTTTTCTGTGCACAAGACCCAAAACAGCTTGCCCCAACAGAAAAGCCTCGGTTAAAAGCCTCTTCCATTAATAAGCCTCAGCAATTAACTTCAGCCTTGGACTATATTATTGAAACATTTTGTTAAACTCTTCAGCAGAAACAGCTTTGTGGTTCAATGAAACTTGTCCCTTAACAGCTTCAGCAAGCTTAGATTCAATTACTCTGTTTACAAGAGCTTCTACGCTTTCACGCTTCTTCAACATTTCCTTAGAATAGTTTTCAAGCAATTCTTCAGGAACATTAATCATACCGTACTGAGCGAACTGAGCACGAGTAGCTTCCTTAGCCATGTTCTGGATATCAGCCTGTTCAACCTTGATACCGTTAGCTTCAACAAGTTTTTCCTTAATCAGGTGCCATGTAAGTTCCTCAAGACTCTTATCGTAGTTTTCGTTTACGTATTCTTCACCTTTTTCCTTGTTATTGTCAAGCATGATACGTTTCATCAAGTCGTCAGCAAATTCCAATTTACCAACCTTGCCCATAGTGTAAGTACGCAAGTCGATAAGGAACTTATAATCGCTGTCAGCTACGAACTGAGTCGCGATGCTTTCCTTAACCTGAGCACGGAATTCTTCTTCGTTTGAGGCCTTGCCTTCACCAAGAACCTGATCGAACAATTCCTGATTCAGTTCACCCGGAATCATACGAGTGATTTCCTCAATCTGGAAGCTGAAGTTGCCTTTGTAGTTAGCGACATCTTCTTTCTTAACTTTAAGAAGAGAAGAGAGTTCAGCTTCGTTGTTATCGAAAGCTACTGAAGGGTTGAACACCAATACAGTGTTTACCTTAGCACCGTTGAAGATAGCTTTCTGGTCGTCGTTCTTCATGTATGTAGGCATCATAACTGCACCTTCTACCTGAACACCACCTTCTTTTGTATTTCCGTTCTCGTCAAGCTCAGCCAAAAGACCTTTCAGCATATCCTTTTCCTGATAGTCTTCAACCTTGTCATATTTAGCTGTACGCTGTCTGTACATATTAACCTGCTGTTCTACCATTTCGTCAGTTACATCGATATCATAGTAGTCAACAGTATCATTGTTTGACAATTCTATAGAGAATTCAGGAGCCAAAGCGATATCGAAAGAGAATTCGAAGTTTTCGTCTTTTTCGAAGTTAGCGTTGTTTTCCTTTGGAAGTGGAGCACCCAACATATTTACTTTATTCTCGCGGATATATTCACCAACCTTTTCCTGCAACAATTTATCAACTTCCTCAAGAAGTACAGATACACCATACTGCTTCTTGATAAGTCCCATAGGAACCATACCTTTACGGAAACCTGGCATATTAACTCTCTGACGAAGTGTTTTCAACGCTTTTTCAACTTTTTCCTGATAATCAGCTTTTTCAATCTGCGCAGTAAGCACAGCGCTTACATTGCTTACATTCTGTAATGAAATATTCATTTCTTAAAGTGTTTTATATTAATTATTTATTCTTATTTCAAAAGTATAAACTTTTTGGGGTGTGCAAAAATAGTGTTTAATCTTGCAACTACCAAAAAGTCAGCACAAAAAAAATTTAAGCATGTCTCTTCACATTTGCATCATTCACGCACGTTCTGAATCTGGAAGTCCTTTTTCCTCAATACGAAACTGTTACTCAAATATTTCTCGCGCACAATTTTGTTTTCAGCCAGCTCTTCCGGAGTACCTTGGAACAGGATTTTACCCTCGAACAACAAATATGCCCTATCAGTAATACTCAATGTTTCCTGTACATTATGGTCAGTAATCAATATACCGATATTCTTATCCTTAAGTTTCCATACGATATGCTGGATATCCTCCACGGCAATAGGATCGACACCGGCAAACGGTTCGTCAAGCATTATGAATTTTGGGTCAATCGCAAGACAGCGGGCTATTTCAGTACGTCTTCGTTCTCCTCCCGAAAGCTGGTCTCCAAGGTTCTTTCTCACCTTCTGCAGTCTGAATTCAGCAATCAGGCTTTCAAGTTTATCCTTCTGATATTCAGGACTCTTATTGGTAAGTTCCAGTACTGAAGCTATATTATCCTCTACACTCATCTTTCTGAACACAGAAGCTTCTTGGGCAAGATAACCTATACCCTTCTGCGCACGTTTATATACAGGATATGACGTTATATCCTCATCATTCAAAAAAATATGTCCTTCGTTTGGCACAATCAAGCCGGTTGTCATATAAAAAGAAGTTGTCTTACCGGCACCATTCGGACCAAGCAATCCGACAATCTCACCCTGTTTTACATTGATTGATACATTGTTGACAACAGTTCTTTTACCATATTTCTTTACAAGATTCTCCGTACGAAGTACCATACATTCCTTGTTATCAGGCTGAGAACCTTCGCCAATAGGTTTATCTTCGTGTTCCTTATCCCTAAGTTGTTCCATATAGCTAATTTTGGCACAAAAGTAGTAAATTTCTTGGGTTATATGGTCTTTTACATTAAAATCATCCCATCTTTTATTATTTAATAGCTAAAAAACCGTACTTTTGCAGCAAATTATTAAACGTCATGATAAAACCTATCAGCATTCTTGGTAAATATATTATCCTTATGGGCAGAGTTTTTTCACGTCCTGAAAGGTTTAGAGTATATTTCAAGCAGTATTTAAACGAGTTATACCAGTTGGGAATAAACTCTATAGGTATAGTACTTCTGATTTCATTTTTCATAGGAGCGGTTATATGTATCCAGATCAAGTTGAACATTGAGAGTCCGTGGATGCCACGTTTCGTAGTAGGATATACTACACGTGAAATTCTGTTGCTTGAGTTCTCATCAGCCATCATGTGTCTTATACTTGCCGGTAAAGTAGGTTCAAACATAGCCTCCGAGTTAGGGACCATGCGTGTCACCCAGCAAATCGACGCTCTTGAGATAATGGGTATAAACTCAGCCTCATATCTGATTTTACCAAAGATTCTCGGACTTATGACAATGATTCCGTTCCTTGTCATTTTCAGTATATTCGCCGGAATAGTGGGAGCTTTCTGTACCGCATGGTTTGCAGGAATAATGAACGCCACCGACCTTGAATACGGTCTTCAGTACTGTTTCATTGAATGGTACATCTGGTGCAGCTTCATCAAATCACTTTTCTTCGCATTTATAATCGCCAGCGTATCAGCATATTTCGGATACACTGTAGATGGAGGTTCTATTTCAGTAGGTAAGGCAAGCACCAATGCTGTCGTTTCAAGCAGCGTGCTCATACTTTTCTCCGATTTAATTCTTACACAACTCTTAATGGGATGATACAGGTAAAATCTATAAGTAAGTCTTTCGAGGACAAGACAGTCCTCGACGACATCAACTTCACTTTCGAAAACGGAAAGACCAACCTCATCATAGGTCAGAGCGGTTCAGGTAAAACCGTTCTAATGAAATGTATTGTGGGACTTCTGACACCCGAAAAAGGTGAAGTGCTTTATGACAACAGAAATCTCCTGAGCATGGGAAAAGACGAAAAGAAAACTCTACGCAAGGAAATGGGTATGATATTCCAAAGCGCAGCATTATTCGATTCACTGTCAGTACTGGAGAATGTAATGTTCCCTCTTGACATGTTTTCAAATGACACTTACCGCGACCGTGTACGCCGCGCCCAGTTCTGTCTTGACAGGGTAAATCTTTTAGACGCACAGAACAAATACCCCGGCGAGATAAGCGGAGGTATGCAAAAGCGAGTAGCCATTGCCAGAGCAATAGCTCTGAATCCACAATATCTGTTTTGCGATGAGCCTAACTCAGGACTTGATCCAAAAACGTCGTTAGTAATAGACGAGCTTATCCATGATATCACAACAGAGTTCAACATGACGACTATTATCAACACCCACGACATGAACTCCGTAATGGGTATAGGCGACAGCATTCTATACATCTACCAGGGACATAAGGAATGGTCCGGGACAAAAGATGAAGTTTTCACAGCTACAAACGAAAGACTGAACAACTTTATTTTCGCATCAGATCTTTTAAGAAAGGTAAAGACTGAAGAGAACAAGAGCAAGAAAATACAATAAGACATACTTATTATATAGCAAAAACAGGTTTGATACATCAATAATCTCAAACCTGTTTTTGTTTATTTATCATTCCATAATCAATTATCAACTTTCCTTTCTCATCTTATATCCATAAACCACAATCACGACAAAGCAAAACAATGGCAATATAAAAGACACATTCACTGCAGGCATTCCAAACAATGTTTTACAGTCAATGATAGATGCTTGAAGCGGAGGTAATACTGATCCGCCGAGAATCGCCATTATCAGACCTGCAGCACCAAACTTGGCATCATCGCCCAAACCTTTCAATGCTATACCGTATATGGTAGGAAACATCAATGACATACACGCAGACACTCCCACAAGACAATACATTCCCCATATATTCTCAAATATTATTACACAGGCTGTAAGTACTATTGCTGCTGCTGACAATACCATAAGCAATCTGCCAGGTTTTACATATTTAAGTATGAAAGTACAGATAAAGCGGCTGACACAGAAAAATATCATTGCCAAAATATTATATTCCTGCGAAAGTACCTCTGCCGCCTGTTCTTCCATTCCCTGCGACATAAACAGGCGCGTTCCATATTGAATAATAAATGTCCAACACATTATCTGGGCACCTACATAAAAGAACTGGGCTATCACACCATACTTATATCGCCTTCTTGAGAATATACGTTTCAGAGTAGGAATAAAGTCTATTGAATGTGAATTATCAGCATTCCTTGGCATTTGCGACATCCTGATTACTAAAAGCATAACTATTATCACCAGACCTATAACAAGATATGGAGCTATAAGAACAGACAAATCATAATCCTTTACTGCCTCGAATTCTGCTTGAGTCAATTGTGCTCTTTCCGCTGTATCAATGGGATGTAACTTATTCTGTATAAAGTTCATGGCCACATACATTCCCATCAGAGACCCTATCGGATTGAATGCCTGAGCCAGATTAAGACGGCGGGTAGCTGTCTCTTCAGGTCCCATAGAAAGTATATAAGGATTGCAACTTGTTTCAAGGAATGACAACCCACAAGTCATAACGAAATATGCCAACAAGAACGGATAATATTCTCCGGTAAGCTTTGCCGGGAAAAAAGCAAGCGCTCCTAATGCATACAGCCCTAAGCCTAACAAGACTCCGGCCTTATAAGTATATTTTCTGATAAACATAGCAGCCGGAAAAGCCATCGCAAAATATCCGCCATAGAATGCCACTTGAACCAAAGCACCATCGGTTACGCTCATTCTGAATATCTTGGAAAAAGCCTTTACCATAGGATTGGTTATATCGTTTGCAAATCCCCATAATGCAAAACACATTGTAATCAATATGAAAGGATACAAATAACTGTTCCCGTCTTTACTGATAATAGATTGTTTCATGAATAATTTAAAGTTTAGGTTAATGAATAAGGCGAAATAGACCAATCTTTCATTTATGTTTTATCTGAACCAAGATGTTACCTATTGCGGTAGCTTCCACCGGACCAGCATCAACTTCAAGGCCTGTCGCCAAGGCTGTCAGCCGGTTGAGATATTTATTCTGCGAACCGCCTCCTATAATATGGAGTTTTTCAACGGGACGAGGCAGCAATCTGTTCAGCCCTTCAATTCCTTTCCTATATCTTTCAGCTAATGACAACAATACACATTTCACGAATTCTCCCTGAGTCCGTGGAAGTTGCTGTCCGCTTTCCCTACAGTAGGATGTTATTGCTTCCGCCATATTTATAGGACTGGCAAAAGAATTATCATCAACATCCACCACCGATGAAATTTCAGCTTTCTCCGCATCTGGAATCAACACGTCATATTCGGTACATTTGCCTTCTTTCTCCCATTCAGACATCAGTTTCTGAAGAATCCATAGTCCGGTGATATTCTGTAGAAAGCATATTTTTCCATCTACACCACCTTCATTAGTGAAACCATTAACTCTGGCTTCTTCAGAAAGAATAGGTTCTTCTGCCACCACACCAAGCAGAGACCATGTTCCTGAACTCAAGAAAGCAGTCACTTTACCATTGTCCGCCGAAGGCACTGCATATACAGCGCTCGCTGTATCGTGCGACGCTACAGCTATGACCTTCACATCGTAATCCAGTCCGAGTTCCTCCTTTAAATCCGGTTTCAGTGTTCCCCTTTCCTGACCTGGCATAACTATATCACAGAATATATGTTCCGGAAGTCCAAGTTCTTTTATTAAACCGAAATGCCATGCACGGGCCTTGATATCCATCAATTCTGAAGTTGAAGCTATGCTATATTCATTGTTCGCTACCCCTGTAAGAAAATAGCTGAACAAGTCTGGCATGAACAGAAGCTTGTCTGCAACAGAAAGCAAAGGACTTTTTTCTTCTTTCATGGCATAAAGCTGAAACAGAGTGTTTATCGCCATCACCTGCGTTCCGCTTATAGAATAATGCCTGCTTTGGTCAATAAAGCTAAAAACTTTTTCAGGCATACCGTCAGTCCGGCTGTCACGATAGCACACAGGATTGCCTATAAGGTTCCCATTCCTGTCAATCAGTCCGAAATCCACCCCCCATGTATCAATACCGATACTGTTTATTCTATATCCTTTTTCAACAGCCATACGTATTCCTATTTTCATGTCCTCAAACAAAGAAAGGAAATCCCAATATATATGACCACCCATCCTGACCTGTCTGTTCTGAAAACGGTATATCGTATCCAGACGGAGTTCACCATCGGAAGTGTAGCCGGCTATTACACGCCCGCTACCTCCTCCAAAGTCTATCGCTAAATATGCTTCTCTCATTTTGTTTTCTTTCCTAATACGTATGTTTCCAGATCGTCAATCTCTGTATTTGAAAGGGTTTCATACTTACCTCCTGTCAGTATAATGATACGACATGCCATTTCAAAAAACATCGCTCTTTCGAAAGCCTCATCAAAATCTTTTCCGCAAACCACCTGCCCATGCTTTTTAAGCAACACAGAGTTATGTTCTTTCATTGCCGCTATCACGCCTTCAGCAAGTTCCTTAGAACCCGGTCTGTAATATGGCACTACAGGGATTTCTTTCCCCACATGACATGGTACTTCAGCTGTAACATTATAATCATCCGGCAATTCTTTCATACATGCAACAGCTGTAGCGTATGGCGACTGGAAATGCAAAACGACATTCACATCAGGTCTTTCCCTCAATACTCCAAGATGAAAGCCATGTTCCATCGATGGTTTTACTCCATTCAGCACCTCACCCGTCTCAAGCTTGCAGATTGCGACCTTCTCCTTAGGCAACGACGGAACCCATGACCCTGTTCCAGAAAGAAGGACTTCGTCACCTATTCTCCACGAAATATTTCCACTGCTGCATATTGTCAATCCTGCATCTCCTACACGATGAGCTTCAGAAATGAATTTTTCTATTTGTTCGTTAGTTATCATAATAATCTGATTTTAAGAAGCTTTACAAGCAGACGGAGAAAAAACTGATATTTCACCGTCTGTTCTTAAGCCTCAAAATTAACTATAATCACACAATCAACAACTGTCTATCAGTTTTTTTATTTATAAATAGGTCCATAATTCTGGCAAGCCCTATAATCGGCACCTTCCTTATCCATACCGAACGCATTCCATGCAGCAGGACGGAATATCTTATCATCGTCAACATTGTGCATACATACAGGGATACGGAGTATTGAAGCCAAAGTAATCAAATCCTGACCGATGTGTCCATAGCTGATAGCCCCGTGATTTGCTCCCCAGTTATTCATCACAGAATATACATCCTTGAAAGCAGGTTTGTCGCACAAGCGTGGTACGAACCATGTAGTAGGCCACGTGCGGTCAGTACGTACATCAAGAAGCGTATGTATTTCAGGGTCAATTTCCACAGTCGAACCTTCGGCTATCTGAAGTACAGGGCCAAGACCTTTCACCAGGTTAAGACGGCTCATAGTGACAGGCATACCGCCTTTTGAAAGGAAGTTCGAAGAGAAACCGCCGCCACGGAAATAATCTCTGTTTGCCGGATACCATGTAGTAGCTTCAAGACACTTTTCCATCTCTGCTTCCGAGATTTCCCAAAATGGTTTCATTGCCGGATTACCTTCCGCGTCTGTCTGCTGTCCCGTACCGTCAAGTGTAGTGGCACCGGAATTGATAAGGTGTATGATACCGTTCTTTGCCAGTCCTGTAAGTTCTTTTCCTGTCACACGCTTAACGGCTTCCGGACTCCAGTATGTACGTACATCAGAGAAGATTTGCGCGCGGTTTGTCAACAAATGACCGAAGAGCATAGCCACACCGTTGCATGCGTCATTCTCTGTTGCGACAACAAATGCCTCACGGATACCGTTCCAGTCGAACGATGTATTAAGCAACGCCTCTGAATAGTCACCGTTTGGATAGAAGTCAGTCCACTGACGCTGTCCCTGGAAACCGGCAGCTATCGCATTATGTCCGAGAGCCTCTTCCTTGAATCCCATTTCTTTCAGTTTCGGATTGCCTGTCATAAGGTCACGCATGATGATAGTCATCTTGACGATAAATTCCCAATCGGCATCCTTTTCCTCACGGGTCTTAACTTTTGCTTCGATATTGAAATCCTTGCCTTCATTCTTCTTGCAATATTTCTCTGTCCACGCCATAGCTTTGGCATATTCTTCCTTATCATATATGCTTTCGGTCATACGGCGGATAATTTCAGTAAGGTCAACAGACTCATTACGCATTCCAAGGTATTCCTGGAAGAAATCAGGATTTACGATAGAACCCGCAATACCCATTGACACACTACCCATAGAGAGATATGACTTTCCACGCATTGTAGCGACAGCCTGTGCCGCACGAGCAAAACGAAGTATCTTTTCCGCTACATCAGCAGGGATTGTATTATCTTCAATATCCTGTACATCGTGACCATAGATACCGAATGCAGGCAAACCTTTCTGTGCATGACCTGCAAGTACGGCAGCCAGATAAACGGCTCCCGGTCTTTCAGTTCCGTTAAATCCCCATACAGCCTTTGGATAATAAGGGTTCATATCCATAGTTTCAGCTCCATAGCACCAGCAAGAAGTAACGGTTATGGTAGAGCCGACACCTTCACGCTCAAACTTTTCCGCACATGCGGCACTTTCAGCAACACGTCCTATAGTAGAATCGGCTATTACACATTCCACAGGGCTTCCGTCTCCATTTTTCAGATTCGACGAAATAAGTTCCGCCACTGCTTTGGCAAGATTCATAGTCTTTTCTTCAAGGCTTTCGCGGACACCACCCTGACGTCCGTCAATTGTGGGACGAATCCCGATTTTCGGATAATTTTTCATTGTTTCGATAGTTTTTAAAGTTTACATTTAATATTTTTATAACATCTTCCGGCATACGGCAACTATGCTGAACTATGCTGATTAATCTATCTTCCAAAAGGAACACTGCAATTAAAAAAACACGTTGTTATCAAACTGATTTTCTCAGACGAACCTCTGTATGCAGATATTCATGAATTTTTTCTCCTGTAAGTATAAACCTGGCAGCCTGTTTTCCCATATACTCCCAGTCTATACTAAGCGACGTAATCCCATCATCTATTACTTCGTATGCAGGCGTATCATTATATGCTACAAGACCGAAATCTCGGCCACATTTCATTCCATTTTCCCTACTTCTCTTTATTATATTCACAACATCAGTCTGACGTATAACGATGTATGCCACATCTTTCTCTACATCTGTAATATCCTCCAGTCCTGATATCTCAGAGATAAGCTCATTATCATCACAATACTGTCTGAAGCTGTCAGCCGATGCCCTCGGATGTTTGGAATCAACAGGCAACTGGAATACAATCTTACGATATCTTTTCAGTCTCCCTGTCAGTTGCGTAAGGGCATTATAAAATTCATCATCAAAATTCTGGCATATATAGGAATAATTCTCCTTCTCAAACTTTCCGAAGTCAAGCAACAACAGACGGGAAGGATTTATTTTATTGAATAAAGGAGAGAATTTCTCATTATCAAAATTCATCACGACATAATAATTATAACGGCCAATAGCTTCGCGAAGAATTGTATTGAAAATATGTTCATTATATTGATGAAACCATAAATCTACCTTATACGATGTGGAAAGCTTACGTACAAAACTATTATAAAGAGTATTTTTAAAAGGTGAGTATTCATCAAGCAGAAGAAATATCTTTTCCTGACGGTTTGTTACGTAATAGCCCTTACCGGGAGTTGAATCAATCAGCTTCCTTTCGCGCAAATCAGAGAATGCCTTGAATACCGTATCGCGCGACACATTATAAGCTTTACTTAAATAATTTATCGAAGGCAGACTGGTATCTGTCTTGTATTTTCCCATCATGATATCCTGTTCTATGATATCCGACAGTTGTTTAACCTTAGTGGACTGCTGTCCGAAACTGACTTTTTCCTTCATTTGCGACGAAAGGCTAACTGTGCTGAACTGTTCTGACACAAAGGAAAAGATTTTATTCTTCACAGCAAAAGAATATTATATGTTTGACAGCACATTAAGAAGCTTTATATTTTAATCGATATGCCTCAATACGTTTGATTTCAAATAAACTGTCATTCAATTCAAAACTCTTTGTCATCCGATTTAAAACGACAAAGAGTTTTTTTAACGATTAATAATGGCTGATTTCAGTCATTACTTGTCAACTAAAAAACTCGGATTTGCACAACTCGAAAAAAATTATTTATATTGCATAAGATTTTAAGACTTGAAAGAATGAACAATGAAGTAACAAAAGAAATAGCACTACTGCTTCAGAATTTAGGAGTAGAAAAAAATGACATAAACTGGGGTACACAGCTTACAATCTTGGCGGCAATCATAATTATTACATACCTATGTACCAAACTTTTCAGACACGTAGTAATACCATTGATTCATAAAATCACAGCACGCACTAAAGCTAAATGGGACGACTATCTTTTCAATACAGAAATGATGAAAGCTTTCAGTCGTCTGATTCCACCAATAATGCTTTATGTATTGCTCCCTTTTGCCTTCAGCAATTCACCGCAACTCTTGAACTTCAGTCTCAAAGTATGCCTCATGTATATGGACATAGTAACGATTCTACTTGTAGGAACTTTCCTGAACTCATTATATAATATATCCAATGAACATGAGAAATTAAGGAACCGTCCGCTCAAAGGCATATACCAGATGATAAAACTCATTACAATCATTATAGGTATAATAATCCTGTTCAGCATTATCCTCGACCAGAATCCTACAAACATACTTGCAGGATTGGGAGCATCGGCCGCAGTGCTTATGTTGATATTCAAGGACAGTATTTTGGGACTGGTGGCAGGAGTGCAACTTTCGGCTAACGACATGCTTCGCCCGGGCGACTGGATTACGATGACTAAATACGGAGCCGACGGATACGTGATAGAGGTATCACTGACAACGGTAAAAGTACAGAACTTCGACAAGACGATAACCACCATACCGCCCTACGCACTGGTGAGCGATTCATTCCAGAACTGGAGGGGAATGCGCGAAACTGGAGGACGAAGAATTAAAAGATCCGTTAATATAGATATGAATACCATACATTTCTGTACCGAAGGAGAAATTCAGGGTTTTATACAGAAAGGGTTCTTGGACAAAAAAACAGACACAAGCGAGAAAATTGTAAACCTGGCTGTATTCAGAAGCTATCTGCTGAACTATCTGAACAATAATCCGAAAGTAAACAAAGATCTGATGATTATGGTACGCCAACTGCAACCTGCTTCCGAAGGTATGCCCCTCGAGATTTACTGTTTCTCCGACACTCCTGACTGGATTCCATACGAAACTCTTCAGTCTGAAATATTCGAGCATGTTATGGCTATGGCACCGGAATTCAACCTGCGACTGTTCCAGCGTCCTGCAGGAACGGACTTACAGTCATAATATAATAAGGAATTAAACAACAATCCCCGACACTTAATTTTGAAATGCCGGGGATAGTTGTTTTATTTTATATGTTATACAATAACCAACGCTATGAACTGTATGAACAATATCAGGAACACCATCGCTATAGGATAAACCGTAGCGTATGCCACTCCGGGGATGTTACTGTCTGTCATAGAATCGGCAGCTGCCAGACCAGGGGTACTTGTCATACCACCGGTGATAGTTCCAAGCAAATCGAGTATGCTTATCTTGAATACCAGACGGCCAACTATTGCGGCGACAAACATAGGAACTAATGTAATCAAAGCACCTACTCCAAATAGCAGGAATCCGCTTTCCTGGAATGTAGAAATCAGATTTTTCCCCGCAGATGTGCCAACTTCAGCAAGGAACAGCAACAAGCCCAACTGTCGCAAGAGCTGGTTTGCAGGACCTGACATGGACCACAAAATAGGACCTGTCTTACCTATGGCACTCAAGAAGAGAGCCATCATCAGTACTCCACCTGTCAGTCCGGGAGAGAATGACATTCCGTCACCAAATGATATATTCAGTTTTCCGAACAAGACTCCAAGCACTATACCCATTGCTATAGGGAAGAAATCTGTGTCAGACAAACGCTTTTCGTCATTGCCCAGCAAACGGCCTACAGCCTGTACACCATCCTTCTCACCCACTACCATCAGCTTGTCGCCAAACTTCAATGCCAGTTCAGGTGAAGGTGAAAGGTCGATACCGCTTCGGCGGATACGGGTTACGGTACATCCGAAGTTACGCTGGAGATTAAGATCGCCCAACTGCTTGTTTATCATATCCTTTTTGGTAAGCAACAGCGATTCTATTACCTGTGTATTTATCAACGGCAATTCACCTTCTTCGCGCTCACCAAGCATAAGAGCCAGATTATTAAGCGACTCATCGCTACCTACGGCCTGTATAACATCTCCTTTGTCAATCACAATTGAGGCTGTAGGAACAATAATATCATTATTTTTCTTAAGGCGTGAAACCACAGCACCAGTAATGGCACGTATATTCAACTGAGCCAATGTACGTCCACAAACAGTATCGTTTGTAACACGGAAAACACATGTTTTAAGTTCCGGGAACTGTCCGCGACGTTCCTTTTCAAGACGTTTGGCTTCCTCGTCCAAATCTACACGAAGAATCTTAGGCAGAAGTTTCACAAAAAGAATCACACCAATAACTCCAAACGGATATGCTATACCGTATGCTATTGAAGCCAATGGCGACTGTGTACTGTCAATTGCCACAGCAAGACCTGGCGTACTGGTAAGGGCTCCTGCCACGAGTCCCACAACACTTGGCGTATCTATTCCGAAAGCATATTTCAGCCCTATTGCCGTAAGACATGCCGACGCAATGATAAGCACTGTAATAAGAATAAGAGTCTTGCCCTTGGTGCGGAAAGAATCAAAGAATCCGGGACCGGCCTGAATACCGATTGTAAAGATAAACAACACTAACCCGAAGTTACCAAGTTCCTTTGGAATTGAAACTCCCCAATGGCCGAAAGCCAGGGCAATGAAGATCACGGCTGATACATCCAGAGATAATCCCTTTATCTTGATGCGTCCGAGCATAAATCCCAGGGCAACAATCAGGAATACAGAGAAATAAGACGATTGTAATAAGTCGTTAAACATAAAAAATTTTAATTGTGATTATTTTCTGCACAAAGTTAATAAATAATGACTTATCACACAAATCAAAACAGACTCTCTATATACTCGTTAAGTTTTTTATAGAAAGGATGTTTTGTCAGCGTCGCAACATCTCCCAGGATAATCAGTTTCATTCTGGCACGCGTTATCGCCACGTTCATTCGTCTGAGGTCGTTCAGGAAACCTATCTGACCTTCCTCATTTGCCCTTACAAGACTGATAAGTATCACGTCGCGCTCCTGTCCCTGAAAACCATCTACGGTATTGACAGTAATATATTGGCGATACGGCTTGAACCATGCATCCTTGCGTATCAGCTGGCGGAGATACTGTACCTGAGCCTTATATGGAGAAATCACTCCCACGTCTATACGTTCGTCAAGGAAGCGTTCGCGTCCTATCTTCTCTATGTATTCCTTCAGTTTTCCAACGGAAAGTTCTGCTTCCTGCTTGTTTATACGGCCGTAATTCTCGCCAATAAATTCCTCATTGCAGTCCATGCCTTCGGTATTCACCCATTCTATAGGCGTGTCGAAATCAAGGATGCTGCGATATTTCACTTCGGGAGCCGACTGCAACATTCCGCCATAAAACCAGTCGGAAGAGAAACGCATTATCTCATTGTTCATTCTGTATTGCACCTTCAGTAAAGAAACAGCCTGAGGTTTGTTTGCCACAATGCTTTGCATCAGCGTATGACCAAGACCTCCACGCAATGCCACAGGACTTTTCACCGTAGGCGGAAGCTGGCAATGGTCGCCGGCAAATATAACACGGTCCGCCTTCGCAATAGGAATCCAGCATGCCGCCTCCAATGCCTGGGCAGCCTCATCTATAAACAGAGTGCCAAATTTGTGCCCCATAAGGACACGGTTCGCACTGCTCACCAAAGTGCATGATATAACCCTCGCTTCGGCAAACAAAGATTCGTTTATCCTTATCTCCAGCTCCGTAGCACGGTCTTTCAGCGAATTAATCTTCAATCTGATACTTTCCCTGTCGGCACCTTTACGGTTTGCTGAATACAGTTCGCGGATAGCCTTTCTTATGCTCCACAACTGTGAATAATCGGGATGCGACTCGAATTTCCTTTCGTATGTAAACGACAGCATCTTGTCATTCACACGCGAAGGATTTCCTATTCGCAACACACTTACCCCCCTATCAATAAGTTTTTCGCTTATCCAATCGACGGCCATATTACTCTGCGCGCACACCATCACCTGGTTCTCACGGTGCAATGTTTCGTATATGGCCTCAACAAGAGTGGTTGTCTTTCCGGTTCCCGGAGGTCCGTGTACAATAGCCACATCCTTGGCATGAAGCACCTTATTGACAGCCTCTTCCTGAGTACGGTTCAGCCACGGAAATCGGATTGGATTGAAAGAAAATTCCGATACAGGCTGCTGTCCGTGGAAAATATCACGCAACTCGGCAAGACGGTTGTTCTTTGCACCTATCACACGGTTCAACGCCTCAAACATAAGGCGGTATGAAGTTTCATCAAAATACAGCTGTACTCCAAGCACATCATATCTCTGCAAGGCAATCATGGCATCAGGTCCGGGCAGTATCACAACCATACGGTCCTCGTCAACATAATTCACCGTTGCAACGAAATTCATATATGTCAGTCGCCCGCCCGCATCCTGAGTAAAGAAACACACCGGACGGCCATACTCGAAAAGATGCTCTATCTCCTTATCCTCGGTACGGAATATCTCCACCACGAACTGATTGAGAGCATTATAGTAACTTCGTCCCACAGATATGGGATACCAGCACATTCCGCGCTTCACCTTACGGCCGATACCCATCACCTCCGTCTGCTGGCGGAACTGCTCCTTCTCATACTCATATTCAGCTTTCAGCAATTCGTAGTGATGCTGCAGATAAAGCACTGGAGACACTATATTCGGTTTTTCCTTCATTATATTCTTTATTGTTTTGACGCAGCTTCTTCCTTAATCATTTCGGCACGCGATTTACTTTGCGTAACGAGATATACACCGGCAAATATCGATATGGCAGCAATAGCCTTTACCCATCCGAATGACGACATTCCCATCAGTATCGCCACACTCGAACCGACAACGGGCTGCATATAGTTGTACATACTTACTACTGTAGGACGAAGTGTTTTCTGACCGACAAGCATCAGAATATATGCAATATATGTTCCGAACAATATCACATATCCCACCTGCATCCATACATCAATGGAGAATGAAGAGAACTGCATCTCCGAAAAATCCCTGTAAGAAAACGGGATGAAACATATCGCCGCATAGCTGAACATCCATTTCATCAGAGTAAACACACTGTACTTCGAAATCAGTTTCTTGAATATAGTAAGATAACATGCGAAGCTTACCTGTGCCATCACGCAAAGCACATCGCCCAGCACACTGCCTTCCCTGTCACTTCCGCCTGTATTGCTCAGTATTAAAGCCAAAGCGCCGACTGAACCCATAAGAATACCTCCTACCTTCAACGGTGTAACAGGCTCTTTAAGGAAAATTGCAGCCAATATCATTGTGACGATAGGCATTGTAGTAGTCATTATTGAAGCATCGACAGGCGACGTAAGCGACAAACCGAAAGTATAGCATCCCTGATTGCATACGATACCAAGCATTGACGCAAAAAACAGGAGCATAAGGTCGCGGGGAGGGACATCCTCCTTTTTGACAAACAAAGATGTTATCCAGAAACATAACGCACCGCCTATCATACGCATATTGGCAAGTGCCAGACCGGAAATTCCGGCATCCATGTCAGCCTTACCCACAGGCGCCATTAGCCCCCACATACTGGCAGCAAACAATAGTGCCAGATGGGCTTTCAGATTAGAACTCTTCATATCTTTTATACCTTAAATTTATTTTGCTGCGCAAAGTTACAAGATATTTGAAAAATTGGTGGAATACGGTTGATTTATTCAAAGAGATTGATTAAATTTGTTGGATAAGAACGATAAAAGACACACAAATGAAGAAACAAGCCGAGTTCATAAAGCGTATTGTCATAAAAGGCCTCTGGGGCAGAAAAGACATTGCATGGGATTTGAGAAAAGACGTCAACATCCTAAGTGGAGTGAACGGTATTGGAAAAAGTTCAATACTGAACAGTTCCGTGAGAAGGCTGAACGAAAACAATGAAGTGGAACTGACAAACGGAATAAAAGACATCGTAACATTCACGTTCAGTCCTGAGGACGCTGATTTCATTCCATTCGACGTAATACGCAGTTTCGACCGTCCGCTCATCGACTTCGGGCTGCTTAAGAAGATTGGCGACCAGGATGTACGTACTGAATTAGACTGGCAACTATACCAACTGCAACGCCGCTATTTAGACTATCAGGTAAACATCGGCAACAGAATCATTGAACTGCTTACAAGCGGAGACCCTGAAAAGCAGATGATGGCAGCCGAGATTTCAAAGCCCAAAACAAAATTCCAGGACCTTATAGACGAACTGTTTGCCGAAACAGGCAAGAAGATAAACCGCAGAAGCAACGAGATTCTCTTCGAACAGGATGGAGATATCCTGACTCCTTACAAACTTTCGTCCGGAGAAAAGCAGATGCTTGTAATCCTGCTTACAGTACTTGTACAGGACAATGCCCACTGCGCCTTGTTTATGGACGAGCCGGAAATCTCACTCCACATAGAATGGCAGCAAAGGCTTATCACACTCATCAGAAACCTTAATCCTAACGTCCAGATTATACTTACAACCCACTCGCCCGCACTTATCATGAACGGATGGATGGACGCAGTTACCGAAGTGAGCGACATTACTACTAATTAGTTTTTAAGTTCTTCAGTTTTTAAGTTAGTTGATAACAGTCCAACAATTAACAACTCATAAACTCAAAAACTCATAAACTCATAAACTTAAAATACATATGGGAAAACGACTTACGGAAAACCTTTCATCACTATATATCGGTGCGGCAAACAATCTGAAGCCCAAACATGCAAAGAGGAAGATTGTGGCATACGTGGAGAGCTATGACGACATATCGTTCTGGCGTGCCCTGCTCTCAGAGTATGAAAACGACAAGGTTTATTTCGAAGTCATGCTTCCATCACAAAGTTCGCTTGCCAAAGGAAAGAAAACCGTCCTTATGAACCAGCTTGGAAAACAGTTGGGCGAAAACATGATAGCCTGTGTGGACAGCGACTATGACTACCTCCTGCAAGGCCGAACAAACACCTCGCGCTACATGATAGAATGTCCGTACGTACTGCAGACGTATGCCTACGCCATAGAGAACTACCACTGCTATGCCGAAGGTCTGCACGATGTATGCGTTACAGCCACACTTAACGACCATAAGCTGATAGACTTCCCTGCTTTCATGAAGGCATACTCCAATATAGCCTGGCCGCTTTTTATATGGTCAGTATGGTTCTACAGAAGACACATCCTCGCAGAATTCTCGCTACTTGATTTCTGTTCGTATGTCAAGCTGGACCAGGTAAGCACACGTTATCCCGAACGAAGCCTTGAGCACATGGCAAAGAAAGTGGAGAAAAAGCTTCATGACCTCGAGCGCAGACATCCCGAAGCCAAGCGCGAGATTGAGGAACTGAAAAGAGAACTCCCCACACTCGGAGTAACTTCCGACAATACATATATGTTCATACAAGGGCATCACATAATGGACAATGTGGTTCTCCGTCTGCTCATACCGGTATGTACCGTTCTCCGCCGAGAAAGAGAACAGCAGATTCATGACCTCGCCCTCCACAGCCTTCAGCTCCATAACGAACTGACCAACTACCAGCGTTCTCAGATTGGTGTGGAAGTGGTGATACACAAAAATCTCAATTACAAGAATTCACCGCTCTATGCCAAGATTCGCGCTGATGTGGAAAAGCTTTTGAAAAGAATTTGAAAAATCAGTCAGTGAACGGACAAGTCTTTTAAATAGGGGAAATGTGAAATTTAAGGCTTAAAACACAACGGAAAATGTGAAATTTTCCACCTAAAACAATCAGTATAATGTGAAAACAGTTATATTTACAGATAATGTGCGACAAGAAGTTTGTACGAAAAAAATACAATAAATCTTTAATTGTATCAGCTCACCCCAAAATACTGCGTCCGCAACCAATAAGCATATATCGGATCTTGGAATGAATACTTGCCGCCCTGATTATCCAATATATCATTTCTTACGAGAGCTACCTTTGAGCGGGCAATAGAAGTAGGAGAAGATATCCTGTAGCGATGCATCACCTCCGTAGAACTGATATTGGTTTCACCGGCAAGCAAAGCATTCAGATAATTAAGTTGCTGGACTGTAAGGGTTTCCGTAATTGTCACAAACAGAAGACTTAGCTGCTCAACCAAAGCTGAATGTGACTCCTGCACTATACCAACGGTGCATATATCCTTTGTCCTCAACCAAGACAATTGGGCTAACTGCTGTGCATAATACGGATGATTGTCTGTCAGCTCGGCTATCAGATGACTTGCTTCATCGGTTATACTCTTTCCGGTGTCTGTGAAACGGGTTTTGAAAAAGTCCACAAGATATGGAGTGGCTATCTTGTTCAGAAAAATAAGATTACCAAACTTGTAGAATGGTTTGGAAGAGTCAGTAAAGACTTCCAACATCATGTGGCGCTTGCTTCCATAAAGACAATATGCTACATGCTGGTGCAACTGCCAGTGGGATCGTAATTTCTTCTGAAAATAATCAGAATCAGTAAAATCGGCTATGTTCTGAAATTCATCAATACAGATAACTATCTTCAACCCCTTCGCCACAGCAATCTTCTCTGCCAGGTCAAGCACTTCGTCTGGAGTACGTTTAACCTGTTCCCAATCAAAATCAATAGTTACTTCACTCATCGGGTCTGAAGCTATCGAGATTTTGGGAACCAACCGTGAAAAGAATTTCCTGGCATCTGATATTGCTTCCTCCCATCTGCCAGAAGTGGCTGAAATAACTTTCTGAGCCAATAATGAATAAAAGTGTTCCTCGCTGCGTACATTAAAGAGGTCGATATGACAAACACGTAAATTATGTTCACGCTCCATAGCCCGTTCGGCCGCTTTATTCACAAGAGAACTTTTACCCCAACGGCGTGGAGATATTATGATTGTATTTATCAACGACGTAAAGTTATCCACAAGATATGCGGTTTCTTGTTCCCGGTCTGTAAAATTCTTTTCTGTGGCAATTTTTCCAAAGACAAACGGAGTTTCCATATTATGAGTTTTTATTGTTTATCACCTACAAAGATATTACAAAAAATGTAATAACAAAAAGAGTTATACAAAAACTGTAATAACACTTTCTGTAACATACACCAAAATTCCTATTAATATTTAATGAAGCGGACGTCAATAAATTCTGAAATTTGCGTACAAAGTTGCCGTTACACGTACGTGTAACGGGCGGAACACGAACGTGTAACGAGCGGAACACGTAGGTGTTACGCGCGTGACACGAACGTGTTACGGTTTATATATCTAAGAATTTCTACAATTATCCTTTTATCCGAGATAATATCTTTGGAAACTGCCATGCAAATAAAGCTGTACAGCACACAGCAGCTGTGGCATCCGAAATTGCTTCGGCAGCAAATATCCCTTCCACTCCCCAAAAATGAGGCAATATCAGTGCCAGAGGAATAAGCAGAATAACCTTTCTCAACAAGGCTATGAAGATTGAAATCTTAGCCTGTCCCAAAGCTACAAACATGTTCTGACATGCACGCTGGAGTCCAAATATAGACATTCCGGCAAGGAACAGAGGCATGACTTGCGAAACAGTCTCTATCAAAGCATCATCATCTGTAAATACGGAAGCAACAACATGAGGGAATAATACTATCAGAAGTATCAACAGAAAATTGAAACTGAACATGAATGTAACCACTATCTTGAAACATTGCTTCACACGTTCCTTATAGGCGTGACCATAATTGTAGCTCACCACTGGAACAAATCCCTGGGCAAAACCTACAAGCGGCACACTGACAAACTGCATTGCACTCTGCATAATGGCAAGCGCACTGACATATATATCTCCAAAATGCTTCAGGCTTCCATTAAGAACGAAACCGACAAGACTCTCCGTACTTGCCATGATAAATGGTGATACTCCGAGAGCAACGACAGAGAGGACTATCTTTTTCTGAAGCCGCATATACTTCCTTTCAAGCGGAAGCGATGCAGAACTTGAAGTAAGGAAACGCAGCACCCAAATGGCACTCACTGCTTGCGACAGGACAGTAGCTATGGCAGCTCCCTTTACTCCCATATCGAAAGTGAAAATGAATATAGGATCGAGAATGATATTCAGCAATGCACCTATCACTACCGACCACATGGCTATGGCAGGTCTTCCCTGAGAGTTTATGAATGTATTAAGTCCTGTGGATATTTCAACGAACAGTGTACCAAGCAGATAGACAGAGAGATAATCTTCTGCAAACGGCAGTGTCCTTTCGGATGCTCCGGTAAGCAGTAGAATAGGTTCCATGAAGATGTATGCTATCAGTGAGGTAATGATAGTGAAAAGTATCAGCATCACAAAACCGTTTCCCAATATACGTCCTGCTCTTTCCCTGTCACCCTGCCCCAAAGCCATGGCAGCAAGAGGAGCACCGCCGGCTCCAACTATCGACGAAAACGATGATATGAGTATTACTATCGAGGTAGTGACACCAACCCCGGCAAGAGCCTCTGTTCCTATACCGGGGATGTGTCCTATATAAATTCTGTCAACTATATTATAAAGCAGATTGACAAACTGGGCAGCCACGGCAGGCAGCGCCATACGGAACACCAAAGGCAGCATTCTGTCCGTACCCAGCCTTTCTTCATAACGATTGTTCATTACATCAAACTTTCCAGATTCAGTTCTGTCTTTTTCCTGTAACCGGAACTTGTGAATACGGCAACCGGGCAACCTTCCTCATCGCTGATACGAACCTCGATGAAAGGTATCTTGGCATGATTGAATGTCTCCACAGCCTCGGCATACACATATCCGCTGCTTACCGCGCGCAGGAATGTAATATTGGCATTAAGAGAAAGAGTAAGTTGATTCCGGCTGTTTGCCACAGCGGCAAAAGCCAAATCTGCAAGTGTGAACAAGGCTCCACCCTGACACACTCCTCCCCCGTTAAGATGTTTCTCCGTAACGAGCATACGCGCTTTGGCATATCCCTCGCGTACTTCGAGAAGTTCAACTCCCGCCTCAGCTGCGAAACGGTCGTGTGAAAGCATTTCTTTTAGAGTTTTCATGAGTTTGAGTTTTATTTTATTATCACCATTGTTGCTCCATATCCATATTCGCGGAACGAGGCATCCTGGCTCAAGCATGTCCTGTACTTACGCTTAAGTTCGTCAAGCAATGCCTTGCGCAAAACACCATCGCCCTTACCATGAATGAACACGATCTTCTGTCCGGTATTTCTCTTGTATTCCTCCATAGTCTTGCGGAATACGTCAAGCTGATAGTTCAGCATTTCCGCATTTCCCATACCTGTAGTATCATCTAGAAGAGCGTCTATATGAAGGTCTATTTCGATAATTCCGTTCTTGATTTTCTTTTCTTCCTTGCGCAACACTTTCTTTGGGACATCATTTTCTTCACCCTTCGATAACAACGCTTTCTTAATATCATCGGCATTGACATACACCTGTTTGGCTTCTTCATCATCTTTCACCACATCATAAATCAATGCAGGTTCGTTGAAGAATTCATTTTCTTCGAACGTATGAAGTTTATAGAACTTAACTGTGTCAATTCTGATTTCAGTAGAAACAGCCGGCTTGATAAGGAAAGTACGGTCATCCTTATAAGCGATAATCTGTACTGCCACATGCTCCAAATCATTCAAATCTTTCTTCTCGAATTCCTCAAGCGCCTGTTTCATGTTCGGCTTGACAGTACCGCGGCTTCTCAGAGTCCAGCTCTTTCCTTCGGCAGAGAGATAGATATAATCAATAAAATAATTGCTGTCGTTCACTAAATATGCATCAAATCCTGTAGTGCTGATAGCCTTAATATCATGCGGAACAAATGCCAGGAAGACATTAAGCACATCGTTTCCTCTGATTTCAGGCGCACGATATGTTATCGGTCTGTCATCCTCTTCCTCTTCTTCCTCCTCAACAGGTGCCTGCTGTGGTTTTGAAACAGACTTCATCGGGATATTATAATCATCGGTCTGAATAACCACACATTCCTTTATAAGCATAGGTATCTCGAAACCGTCCTCTCCTTCTACCAAGGCTATATCCTTGCCTTGAAAACCTCGTACTATACCGCCTCCCACTTCGCTGAGGAAACGTACTTTATCTCCTATTTTCATATTCTTTCAGTATTATAGTTCAAGCAAAAGTAGTTACTTTTAAGCAGATACGAAAGTTTTTTATACTTTTGCAGAAAATATTGAACAAACTACACAGATGGAAGAAACGAAACACATAAAGATAAGCGACTATAACTATCCACTTCCGGACGAAAGAATAGCAAAATTCCCGCTGAAAGAGCGCGACAGTTCCAAACTACTGGTTTACAATCACGGCGAAATAGAAGAAAGAGTCTTCACTTCACTGCCGGAATATATCGAACCGGGATCTCTGATGATTTTCAACAATACAAAGGTTATTCAGGCAAGACTGCATTTCAGAAAAGAAACTGGTGCGCTGATAGAAATTTTCTGTCTTGAACCTATAAAGCCTAACGATTACGTGCTGAACTTCCAGCAGACAGAACACTCGGCATGGCTCTGCATGGTGGGCAATCTGAAGAAATGGAAAGAAGGTCCGCTTCACAGGGAAATGACCGTTAAAGGCAAACCGCTGACACTGACTGCCACACGAGGCGAATGTCACGGCACAAGCCACTGGATAGACTTCAGCTGGGACAACAGCGAAGTGACTTTTGCTGATATCCTTGAAGTGTTCGGCGAACTTCCTATCCCTCCATATCTGAACCGCGAGACACAGGAAAGCGACAAGGAGACTTACCAGACAGTGTATTCTAAGATAAAAGGTTCTGTGGCTGCACCAACAGCTGGATTGCATTTCACAGAGAGAGTGCTTGACACACTGAGAAACAAGGGTGTTGACCTGGAAGAAGTGACTCTGCATGTGGGAGCCGGTACTTTCCGCCCTGTAAAGAGTGAGGAAATAGCAGGACACGATATGCACACGGAATATATCTCCGTAAACAGACAGACCATCGAGAAACTTCTGAAACATGGCGGAGAAACCACTGCCGTGGGAACGACATCAGTAAGAACGATAGAAAGTCTGTACTATATCGGAGTAATCTTAGAGTCAAGACCTGAAGCGTCGCAGGAGGAACTGCACGTTAAGCAATGGATGCCATACGAGAACGAGACAAACCTCACTCCTATTCAGGCTCTGCAGAATATCCTCGATTACATGGACAGAAATCATTTGGACGCGCTGAATACAAGCACTCAGATTATCATCGCTCCGGGATATGAATACAAGATAGTGAAACGCATAGTAACCAACTTCCATCAGCCGCAAAGCACTCTGCTGCTCCTGGTTTCGGCATTCGTGAAAGGCGACTGGAGAAAGATTTACGACTATGCACTGTCACACGATTTCCGCTTCCTGAGCTACGGCGATTCGTCGCTGCTGATTCCGTAAGAAAGGCAACAAGGCTTCAGTTTCGTCAACTCGTCAACTAACTAATAAACTTAAAAACTAAAAAACTCAAATGGATAATAGCGAAGAAATGTTCCCTGTAGTAGATGAGGACGGAAATATCTTGTCTGCAGCTACAAGAGGTGAGTGTCACAGCGGCAGCAAGCTGCTGCATCCGGTAGTGCATCTGCATGTTTTCAACAGTCGTGGAGAGCTCTACCTACAGAAACGTCCGGAATGGAAAGACATACAGCCGGGAAAATGGGATACTGCAGTAGGAGGTCACATCGACTTGGGAGAAAGTGTGGAAATGGCCCTAAAACGCGAAGTCAGAGAGGAGCTCGGAATAGAAGATTTCACTCCTGAACTTCTTACACACTACGTGTTCGAATCCGCACGCGAGAAAGAACTTGTTTTTGCCCACAAGACTGTTTATGACGGTGAGATACATCCGTCAGAAGAACTGGATGGAGGCAGATTCTGGAGTATAGAGGAAATTAAGGCAAACATGGGGAAAGGAGTTTTCACTCCAAATTTTGAGAGTGAGTTCAAGAGGCTTGGATTTTAAACCAATATCCATATAACATTAAATGGCGTTTAAACAGCTTTTAAATACTGTTTAAACGCCATTTGAGGCTATAATAATTTGCAATGTCTATCATCCGAACATCTTGCTCACCCTCTCAATACCGGCAATCAGAGCATCGATTTCTTCTTTAGTGTTGTACATACCGAATGAAGCTCGCACTGTTCCCTCTATTCCCAAACGGTGCATAAGAGGTTCGGCGCAGTGATGTCCGGTGCGGACTGCTATTCCGAGACGGTCAAGCAATGTTCCCATATCGAAATGGTGGATATCACCAACAAGGAATGAAATAACTCCTCCCTTATGTTCCGCCTCACCAAAGATACGCATACCCGGGATTTCTTTCATACGCTGCATAGCATACATGATAAGTTCATGTTCATGGGCAGCTATATTATCCATACCTATGGCAGAAACATAGTCCAATGCTTTTGCCATTGCAGTAGAACCTACATAATCAGGCGTTCCGGCTTCGAACTTGAAAGGCAGTTCGTTGAATGTCGTTCCTTCGAAACTTACATTCTTTATCATCTCTCCACCACCTTGATAAGGAGGCATCTTGTCAAGAAGATCTTCCTTGCCATAAAGTACTCCTATACCGGTAGGACCATAAATCTTATGTGCACTGAACACATAGAAATCGGCATCAATATCCTGTACATCCACCTTCGTATGTGGAATACCCTGTGCTCCGTCTATCAGCACCGGAACATTGTGGGCATGAGCTATTGACGCAATCTGCTTCACAGGATTTATTGTTCCGAGAACATTTGAAACATGGGCTACGGAAACAAGCTTTGTGCGCGGAGTGAACAGTTTTTCGTACTCATCAATCAGCAATTCGCCACGGTCATTCATAGGAATAACTTTCAGAACTATTCCTTTACGGAGTGCCTGAATCTGCCATGAGACGATGTTGCTGTGATGCTCCATTACCGAAACCATCACTTCATCTCCTTCCTTCATGAAGGCATCAGTGAAAGATGAAGCTACGAGATTTATACTCTCAGTTGTTCCTCGAGTAAAGATTATCTCTGACGTACTGCGCGCATTTATAAACTTACGCACAGTTTCGCGCGATGCCTCATGCAAATTTGTTGCCTGCTGTGAAAGGAAATGAACACCGCGGTGTACATTGGCATTTACAGAATAATACTCATCGACAATTGCATCTACCACACACTTTGGTTTCTGTGTGGTAGCTCCATTGTCCAAGTATATCAACGGCTTGCCATATACTGTTCTTGACAGTATCGGAAAGTCTTCTCTTATTTTCTGAATATCGTACATAATGTTTTTTTATTTTCCGCATATCGCACATCCCTGACACTTGTTCAGTTCGCCACGGAATCGTTTTTCTACAAGAAGATGAAGACGGTCTTTGAGAGCATCCATACGTATCTTGTCGATAACTTCATTGACGAATGCAAACATCAATAACAGACGTGCTTCCTTCAGACTGATACCACGCTGCTGCATGTAGAACAATGCGTTTTCGTCAAGCTGTCCTACGGTAGCTCCGTGAGAGCATTTCACATCGTCGGCATAAATCTCAAGCTGTGGCTGGGTAAACATGCGGGCTTCACGGGTTACACAGATATTGCTGTTTGTCTGCTGTGAGTTTGTGCGCTGGGCACCTTCACGTACAAGGACTTTACCGGCAAATGCACCTACAGCCTGATCATCAAGAACGTACTTAAAGAGTTCGGTACTTGTACAGTCAGATGCCTTATGGTCAATGAACGTGTTATTGTCCACCTGCTCGTTCTTATCAGCGATAGCCATTCCGCAGAGTGTGATTTCAGCGCCCTTGCCGGCAAGGGTTACTTCCGAAGTGTTGCGCGTAGTACCGTTATGGAGTGTCATGCCGTTAAGCAGGACATTGCTGTTTGCCTCCTGACGTACATACAGGTTGCTGAATCGTACTGTGGAATTATGTGTTTCCTCAAGTTCGTACAAATCGAAACAGGCATTCTCGCCTACAAAGATTTCCACTACCTGAGTAGAAAGGAAATTCACATCGTCCATAGCATGGTCGCATACCAGTAATTTGGCCTGTGCACCGTCTTCAAGGACTATAACCACACGGCGGTTCACCATGAAGTTTACATCGGCACGGAGAATATTGACCAACTGAATAGGTTTCTCCAATACTACATTCTTAGGTACATACATGAACACACCATCCTGTGCAAACATTGTATTGAATGCAGTTACACTGTCTTTTGATGTATCAGCCAACCGTGAATAGTATTTCTTCACAAGTACAGGATTTTCCTTTGCCACATCTTTCAGGCTTCCGAAGATAACTCCGGCTGGAAGCTGTGCGGCAGGATTGTCGTGTGTATCGAATGTATCGTTCACCACGAAATAAAGCGAGGTGCTCATGTTAGGGACATCGCACTTGAACACTTCATACGGATTTACCGGTATCTCCAGACGGTTCAGGTTCAATCCGTAGTCCGGCGCGAAGAACTTTGCGACATCCGTATATTTGTACTTCTCAACCTTCTGTGAAGGGAATCCATGAGCCTCGAAATCGGCAAATGCCTTGGCACGCGGAGCGTTGAGCACGTCTGCGCTGTGACGGCATATCATGGCTTCACACTGGGTGAAAAGGTCTATATATTGTTGTTCTGCTTTCATGTTATTTTTCTCTTTACTCTCCCAATTCTTTCTTAATCCAGTCATAACCCTTCTCTTCGAGCTCGAGTGCAAGTTCAGGACCTGCAGTCTTCACGATACGTCCTTTGTAAAGCACGTGTACGATGTCTGGTTTGATATAGTCCAACAGACGCTGGTAGTGAGTAATAACGATACAGCTTGTTTCAGGAGTCTTAAGTTTGTTTACACCTTCGGCAACGATACGCAAAGCGTCGATGTCAAGTCCTGAGTCTGTTTCGTCAAGGATGCTCAACTTCGGTTCGAGCATCGCCATCTGGAAAATCTCGTTACGCTTCTTCTCGCCGCCGGAGAAACCTTCGTTTACAGAGCGGTTGGCAAGCTTGCTGTCCAATTCCACAATTTCGCGTTTCTGTCTCATCAGCTTAAGGAATTCACTGGCAGAAAGTGCAGGCAGGCCCTTATATTTACGCTGCTCATTAACCGCGGCACGCATGAAATTAACCATGCTTACACCCGGAATTTCTACCGGATACTGGAATGAAAGGAACAATCCTTCGTGGCTGCGGTCTTCAGGTTTAAGACTAAGCAGGTCTTTACCTAAGAATGTAACAGAACCTTTTGTAACCTCGTATGCGGGATGTCCTACAAGCACATTGCTCAATGTACTTTTACCGGAACCGTTGGGACCCATGATGGCATGAACTTCACCCGGCTTTACAGTCAGGTTAATACCTTTCAATATCTCTTTGCCATTGATATTGGCATGCAAGTCTTTTATCTCTAACATATTTTTGTAAGTTTGTTAGTTTTTAAGTTTGTTAGTTTGTTAGTTAGTGAGTTTTGTTAGTTAGTGAGTTCATCTACGTTATCATAAACAAACTTAAGAACTAAAGGACTCAAAAACTCAAAAATTATCCCACACTTCCTTCGAGTGACACTGACAGAAGTTTCTGAGCTTCTACAGCAAACTCCATAGGAAGTTTGTTTATAACTTCTTTAGCGTATCCGTTCACAATAAGTCCTATGGCATCCTCGGTGTTAATGCCTCGCTGGTTGCAATAGAACAACTGGTCTTCAGAAATCTTGGATGTAGTGGCTTCATGCTCTACCACTGCTGTTTCGTTGTGGATATCCATATATGGGAATGTATGGGCACCACAATTGCTACCTAACAACAATGAGTCACACTGGCTATAGTTACGCGCATTGTCCGCCCTTTCCGCCACACGTACAAGACCGCGGTATGAATTCTGGCTCTTACCGGCGCTTATGCCCTTGCTCACGATGGTCGAGCGTGTGTTCTTGCCGAGGTGTATCATTTTGGTACCTGTATCCGCCTGCTGGTAATTGTTCGTAACGGCCACGGAGTAGAACTCAGCCGTAGAGTTGTCGCCGGCAAGGATACAGCTCGGATATTTCCATGTAATGGCAGAGCCGGTTTCCACCTGAGTCCACGAGAGCTTGCTGTCGTTACCCTTACAGATGCCGCGCTTGGTCACGAAGTTATAGACTCCACCCTTTCCTTCGGCATCACCCGGATACCAGTTCTGCACTGTAGAGTACTTCACCTCGGCACGTTCCAGAACCACAATCTCGACAATGGCGGCGTGCAACTGATTCTCGTCACGCATAGGAGCCGTACAGCCTTCGAGGTAGGAGACATAGCTGTCATCGTCGGCAACAATCAGTGTTCTTTCGAACTGGCCGGTATTTGCCGCATTGATACGGAAATATGTCGATAGCTCCATAGGGCAGCGCACACCCTTAGGTATATACACGAAAGAGCCGTCGCTGAACACTGCGGAATTAAGCGCCGCAAAGAAATTGTCACAATAGCCCACCACAGAGCCAAGGTACTTCCTTACCAAATCAGGATGCTCCCTCACAGCCTCGCTCATGGAGCAGAAGATGATACCCTTCTCCATAAGTGTTTCCTTGAACGTGGTCTTGACAGACACGGAGTCCATCACGGCATCCACCGCCATGCCGCTAAGCGCCATCTGTTCTTCCAGCGGAATGCCGAGCTTATTGAATGTTTTCAGGAGTTCAGGATCGACTTCATCCATAGATTTCGGCCCTTCTTTCTTTTTCGTAGGGTCGGCATAATACGATATTGCCTGATAATCTATCTCAGGGATGTTAAGATGAGCCCATGTCGGCATATCAAGCGTCAGCCAGTGACGATAAGCCTTGAGACGAAATTCAAGAAGCCATTCAGGCTCGCCTTTCTTTTCAGAAATCAACCTGACGACATCCTCATTAAGTCCCTTTTCTATTATATCTGTATGAACATCAGTAGTGAAACCGTATTTATATTTCTCCTGCGTCAGTTCCTTCACATACTTATTAGGTTCTTCTTGCATAGGTTATTATATTATATCCGTTTCTATAATCTCATTTGTCACATTTTTTATGGCCGGAATAAAGAGCCCGGAAAGCTCCCTCACCGGATAATATAACAAAGAAGACTGCTTAACGGTTCGATTTATCAATTCATCTTTACTGTCGATATATTCCAGAAGACTTATCGCAAGACTTACGATTAAAGCGTATTTCAACGCTCCGAGCAAAGCCCCGAGCAGCCTGTTGACTATACCAAGATGCACAATCTCCAACGCTTTGGTCAGCATGGAAGCCAGCAGTAAAAAAACTATCGGAACGAGTATCCATATCATGAAAAAAGCTATGACCTGAGCCACAGAAACGGAAGTACCGAGTCCTACGGCAAGCTTTTCTCCCAACTGCGAGAACAATGCGCGCGCCAGCAACAGTCCTGCCACCAATCCTACGATGGCGGCAGCCTGTTTTATAGCACCTTTCATGAACCCCAATACAACTCCGATGGCTATAATGGCAATAATAATCCAATCCAAAACGCTCAATTGCAAAGATAAAGCCTCAAGAATCATAAATATATTTAATTGACAAGTTGACAAGGTTTCATCCGGATGGAGAGCCTTGTCAACTTGTAACTAAAGCCTTATCATCTGAAAAGAAGCCTTATCAACTGTAATTATAGTGTCTGTTTTACTTCTACTTCCTCGTAAGTCTCGATAACGTCGCCCACTTTAATGTCATTACAGTTTGTGAGGCTGATACCGCACTCGAAGTTAGTACCAACTTCCTTCACGTCGTCCTTGAAGCGTTTCAAGGCATTGATGGCACCGGTAAATACTACGATACCGTCGCGGATAAGGCGAGCCTTGTCTGTACGCTTAACCTTACCGGTCTTAACCATAGCTCCGGCAACCTGTCCGACCTTGCTGATATTGAACACTTCGCGAACCTCGATAGTAGCAGTTACCTGTTCTTTCAATGTAGGAGCAAGCATACCTTCCATTGCGGCCTTGACTTCTTCAATGGCATCGTAAATGATAGAATACTTACGAATATCCACACCTTCCTGTTCCGCAAGTTTTGCGGCACTGCTTGAAGGACGTACCTGGAAACCGACAATGATAGCATCGGAAGCGGCAGCCAACGATACGTCTGATTCTGATATCTGACCTACACCCTTATGTATGACATTGACCTGAATCTGTTCAGTTGAAAGCTTGATAAGCGAATCGCTCAATGCTTCTACAGAACCGTCCACGTCACCCTTGACGATGATGTTAAGTTCGTGGAAGTCACCCAACGCAAGACGGCGTCCAACCTCGTCAAGAGTAAGCATCTTCTGAGTACGCAATCCCTGTTCGCGGGCAAGCTGTTCACGCTTGTTGGCTATCTCGCGAGCTTCCTGGTCTGTATCGAACACATGGAACGTATCGCCTGCTGCAGGAGCACCGTTAAGACCGAGTATCAAAACAGGTTCTGCAGGACCTGCTTCTTTCATACGCTGGTTACGTTCGTTGAACATGGCTTTAACCTTACCGTACGAAGTACCTGCCAATACGATATCACCAACATGCAATGTACCGTTTGAGACAAGTACAGTAGCCACATATCCGCGTCCCTTGTCCAAAGACGATTCAATGATTGAACCTGTTGCTTTACGATTTGGATTTGCCTTAAGGTCAAGCATTTCTGCTTCAAGCAATACTTTTTCCAACAGGTCGTTAACACCAAGTCCTGTCTTGGCAGAAATATCCTGTGACTGGTACTTACCACCCCACTCTTCTACAAGGAAGTTCATGGCAGCAAGTTCTTCTTTAATCTTGTCAGGATTAGCATTAGGCTTATCAACCTTATTGATTGCGAATACGATAGGTACTCCGGCAGCCATAGCATGGTTGATAGCTTCCTTAGTCTGAGGCATCACGTTATCATCGGCAGCTACAATGATGATTACCACGTCAGTGACCTTAGCTCCACGGGCACGCATCGCTGTAAACGCCTCATGACCCGGAGTATCGAGGAATGTGATACGACGACCGTCGTCCAATTTCACATTGTATGCACCGATGTGCTGAGTGATACCACCGGCCTCACCGGCAATAACGTTTGCTTTACGTATATAGTCAAGCAATGAAGTCTTACCGTGGTCAACGTGTCCCATCACAGTAACAATCGGAGCACGTGGTTCAAGATCTTCTTCCGCATCGGCTTCTTCTTCAATAGCCTGTGCGACTTCCGCGCTGACGTATTCAGTCTTGTAGCCGAACTCTTCCGCCACAAGGTTAATGGTCTCCGCGTCAAGGCGCTGGTTAATGGACACCATTATGCCGACACTCATACATGTAGAAATAACCTGAGTGACAGAAATATCCATCATGTTTGCCAGCTCATTGGCAGTAACGAATTCCGTGAGCTTTAGCACCTTGCTTTCTTCCATTTCCAGTTCTTCCTGCTCCAGCTGGCGGTTCTGTATGTTCTCACGTTTCTCCTTACGGTATTTGGCAGCCTTGTTCTTTCCCTTGTTGGTCAGACGAGCGAGAGTTTCCTTAATCTGTTTTGCCACATCCTCGTCGCTCACCTCCTGCTTCACCACAGGCTTCTTGAATTTTTCCTTGCCGGCATTCTTTCCGCCTCCCTGGTTCTTGCCCGGCTTCTCGTTTTTCGCGCCTCCGGCATGAGTCTGTGCGGGCTGCGGATTATAAATATCCACCCGCTCTTTATTTATCCTGTTACGTTTTTTCTTCTTTGACACGTCATCCTGTCCGCCCTTGTCAGCCTTATCATCGCTCTTGCGTATTTCCTTGATGATGGCGTCTTTCATCAGCTTGCGCTGTTCCTGGCGCATCTTGTCCTTTTCTTCCCTTTCCTTACGCTTTTCTTCCTTCGATTTTTTCTTTGGGCGTGTCGATTGGTTGAGCGCTGCCAGGTCAATCTGGCCAACGACATTGATTTTCGATTTGAACTCTGTCGGACGGATTTTAAAGACACCGTCGTCATTCACTTTGTTTTCAGCTTCTTCTTTTTTTTCTTCCATCGGCTCATTTATAACTTCGTCTGCTTTTGCATCCGTATGTTTGGTTTCTCTATCTTCAATTATTACAGGCTCCTGTTCCCGTGGCAACTCTTCGTTTGGCACTTCGGTAGCAGGTTCAGCCTTGACATCTTCTGTCAACTTAGTTTCAGCCTCCACACGCGCGTCATTTTCTTTCTTATATTCAGCTGTCGAAGGCTTGCTCTTCTTTCTGTTCAGGCTGTCCAAATCAATCTTGCCGACAGGCTTGAATTTCTGGCGCGCCTCTTCCGGGGCCGCGGTCTCCTTCTTCACGACATCTCCCGCAATGTCGTCTATAGAAACCGAAGCCTTGTTCTTTTCCTTATTCTGGCGTTCTTGAATAATCTTTTCCGATTTTATCTTCAGGTCCTTGTCTTTATTGAATTCCTTAACCAGTTCCGCATATTGTTCCTCTGTTATTTTAGTATTAGGATTGGCTTCCACGCTGTATCCTTTTTTCTGCAAGAAGTCAACAGCGGTCGCTATCCCCACATTCAGGTCTCTTGCTACTTTATTAAGTCTTATCGTCATAATATCCAATTAACAATTAAAAATCAACAATTAAAAAATAGGGCAGAACCGGCATTCAATAAAATAAAGAATGAACAGCCGGCACCCTGCACATTCTTTATTCATACTATAAACGATTATTCAAATTCCGCCTTCAGGATACGCAACACGTCGTCCACTGTATTTTCCTCAAGGTCGGCCTTTTCTATAAGCATTTCCCTTGGAGCGTTGAGCACACCTCTCGCGGTGTCTATGCCTATGCCCTTTATGGCATTGATCACCCACTCGTCAATCTCGTCCTTGAACTCGTCAAGGTAGATGTCATCCTCCACGGCGTTTTCGTCAAGCTCGCGATATACGTCTATCGTATATTCTGTAAGCATACTGGCAAGCTTTATGTTCATACCTCCCTTACCAATGGCAAGCGACACCTCTTCAGGTTTCAGATACACCTCCGCCCTCTTCTCCTGCTCGTGCATTACTATGGACGATATTTTGGCGGGGCTCAATGCCCTCTGGATGAAGAGCTGTATGTTCGATGTATAGTTTATCACGTCAATATTCTCGTTACGCAACTCGCGTACTATGCCGTGAATTCTCGAGCCTTTCACTCCCACGCATGCTCCCACAGGATCAATTCTGTCGTCGTACGACTCTACGGCAATCTTCGCTCTCTCGCCCGGAATGCGCGCAATCTTCTTTATGGTGATTATTCCGTCGGCTATCTCCGGAACCTCCTGTTCGAACAGTCTCTGCAGGAATACCGGCGATGTGCGGCTCAGTATAATCTTCGGATTGTTGTTTCTATTGTCAACCCTTGCCACTACAGCACGCGCTGTCTCGCCTTTACGATAGAAGTCGCCCGGAATCTGTTCGGTTTTAGGCAACAAAAGCTCATTGCCTTCATCGTCAAGCATCAGAATTTCCTTCTTCCATATCTGATAAACTTCAGCACTGACAACTTTCCCCACCTGTTCGATGTATTTGTTATACAAGCTGTCTTTCTCCAATTCAAGAATTTTCGAAGCCAAGGTCTGTCTCAAGTTCAAGATAGCCCTTCGTCCGAACTTTTCAAAGATAACCTCATCCGTCACCTCCTCGCCCACTTCGTATGAAGCGTCAATTTTTCTTGCCTCGGTAAGTGAAATTTGCCTGTTAGGGTTATTGAAATCCTCGTCGGCCACCACCTCACGGTTACGCCATATTTCAAAATCTCCCTTATCAGGGTTAACTATAACATCGTAATTCTCATCCGAGCCGAACATCTTGGCAATAACACTGCGGAATGATTCTTCCAAAACTCCCACCATAGTGGTGCGGTCAATGTTCTTCAGCTCCTTGAACTCCGAAAAGGTGTCAATCAAGCTTACAGTTTCGTCTTTTTTGGCCATAATTATTTGAAGCTAATTAAATATTTTGTGTATTTTATTTCATCATAAGTAAATGTAAGCAACTGTTCCACTAATTTAGGACGTTTGCTGCCTTCCGGTTTAATCTTAGTCTGCACAGTAAGTGTAAATTGCTTATCATCGACATCTGTCAGTACACCTCTGTATTTTTTACCGTCATTAGCCAACACCTCAACTTCTTTTCCTATGTGTATAACATATTGCTGCAACACTTTGAAAGGCTGACCTATACCGGCAGAACCCACTTCCAGCTCATAGTCTTCATCGTCTCTACTGAGTTGGGACTCGATGTATTTGCTTAGTTCTACACAATCGTCAATCCATACACCTTCCGCATGGTCAATTTCCACTACAATCTTGTCGTCAGGGCTAACTGTTACATCCACCAGAAAATAATCCTTATCTTCCAGCCACTTCGATACAATACCGGTTACTACGTTTTTATCTATCATTGGTAAAATTTTAAGAACAAAAAAGAGGAGCTTGATTGCCCCTCCACTTCTCATCCATATCGAACGCAAAGATACAAATATTATATTGTACTACAAAATATTAATACTTTTTTTATTCATTTATGAGGTCTTTACCACTTATATTCACTAAAAAAACAGACTACAAATATTCTTCAAAAGCGCTTCGGAATATGCATGATTTTACTCCAAATGAAAAAAAACGTCCAAAACGAACATTTTTTCGAGAAAAAGTTTGCAGATATAAATAAAATGCATACCTTTGCAACCGCAAACGAGAAACAATGGTGCCATAGCTCAGTTGGTAGAGCAAAGGACTGAAAATCCTTGTGTCCCCGGTTCGATTCCTGGTGGCACCACTTTTACAAAACGAAAAATCATGAAAACCGCTGAAATACAGTTATTTCAGCGGTTTTTTCTTTATGTGCTGTCCGCAAAAATATGCAAGGAATCATGGGATTAATGTAATCATTACCCGACACGAATAACAAACCGCAACTTTTGCGGTTAATTACCCGAATCAGGCAATGACTGATTATAAAAAAATTCCTACGATTGCATTTGATTATGCAACTCAGCATATTTGCTTGGCGAAACGCCATACAGCTCTTTAAACGCATTGGAAAAATAAGTAGCGTTACTGAAACCTACTGCCATTGCTATTTCGGAGACATTGTAATTTTTCTCAGAAGTAAGCATAGTTGCAGCCTGTTTTAGACGTATGTTACGTATAAAATCACGTGTTGACTGATTGGTCAATTCCTTCAACTTACGATACAGATGCACTCTGCTTATTCCTACTTGAGAAGCAATCATCTCTACATTTAGTTCCGGATTGCTTATGTTGTCAGTAATGGCCTTCATCACTTTTTTCATAAGCTTGTCATCAGCAGACTCAGGCATCGGGCAAACTACATTTGAAGCCTGTTCCTGATTGCCACTATAATTGTTTCTCAGGACTTCACGGTTTTTTAGAAGATTCTCTATTGTAATCTTCACAATATCAATATTAAAAGGTTTTGTCAAATAGGCATCAGCTCCAAATGACAGTCCCTCTATATTATCAGTCTCAGTATTTTTTGCTGTCAGCAACACAACCGGAATATGATTAGTGTTGATATTTTGCTTTATTTTTCTCAACAGACTCATGCCATCCATTTCGGGCATCATTATATCCGACAGAACAATATCAGCCGAAGCGGACATTATGATATCCAAAGCCTGCTTACCGTTAGAACATGCAATGGTTTTGTACATACCACCGAGTTCGGCCAACAAATAGTTCCTTACTTCGTCATCATCATCAACAACAAGTACTGTATATTTCTTCCTTACGTTTTTCTTAACCGTTTTTTCTTTTGTCTCTTCAGTTACATATTTTATGTCATCAGAGACTTTATGAGCCTGTACCGCCGCATGAATATATTTTTCTTCCTCTTTCAAATGAGAGTTACCCAATGGAATACGGATTATAAAGTGACATCCTGGCTTACCTACATTGTTAGCCACAGATATAGTGCCATAATGTAGTTTCACCAATGACATTGTCAGATGCAATCCAATGCCAGTTCCGCGCGTATAAGTCTCATCGTCAGTAATCTGATAAAATCTCTCAAAGATATGTTCTATCTCTGATTCTTTTATTCCAGTGCCATTATCCTCAATCTTTATCTCGACATAGTTATTCAACGGATAAGGAATACTGTTGTCTGTTCCCGACTTAACGTATATATTAATCTCACCACATTCAGGAATATGCTTGAACGAATTTGACAACATATTAAATATAATTTTATCAAAGTTGTTAGGATCCAACCATACATAAAGTCTTTCCATTTCGGAAACTACATTCACTTTTACTCCTTTACTGTCGGCCTGATAAGCGAAAAGATCTTTCAAGTCCTTGATAAAACTTATGACTTCCACCTCAGAGAATCTCAATTTCATCTGCTGCTTGTCAATCTTGCGGATATCCATCAGCTGATTGATAAGATTCAATATGCGTTCGGCATTTCTTTCTATCAAAGAATAGTTTTTCTGCCTTTCAGAGTCATTGTCTGTTGATATAAGTTTATGAAGAGGACTTAATATCAACGACATAGGAGTACGTATCTCGTGCGAGATGTTAATAAAGAACTGCAATTTTGCTTCATTGGCTTCTTCCTGCATCTTATGCTTCAACATTTCCTGCCTTGCAAGATACTTAAGTTTTACCTGATACAAGACAAAAGCTATTATAGACAATATTAAAATAATATATATAATCTGAGCCGGTAGTGTCAGATACCAGACAGGATGTATGTTAATATAAAGTGTTCTAACTGAGGAAGAGGCTGAAGCGTTTTTGCACCTGACCATGAATTTATATTTTCCTACAGGAAGATTGCTGAAATAGACTCTTGATACACCTTGCTGCACACTGTTCCATACCCCGTTGTTAATAGAATACTCAAAATCGTGCGAGATACTATAATTATCGGTAGCAAACTCAATGGCAAAATAATTGTCACTATGTGTAAGATTAATTTCTTTAGCCTTAGATATTTCATTATCCAGGACATTATAATGACCGGACATTGTTGATTGGTTCACCGCTTCATTATGCAAATAAAAAGCTGTAATTCTTACATTACAATTCATCGGTTCAAACTTAATCTTGTCCGGATTAAAATACACAATTCCGCTTGTTCCACCAAAATATAAGTTTCCCTGTTCATCCTTATATGATGCTCCCATTGAAAATTCATTATTATAAAATCCGCCTGAAGCACTGAATGATACAAATTTATGAGTTGTTTCATCAAACTTGACAATACCCATGCTTGTACTTACCCAAACATTACCAGAATCATCAAGTATTACAGATGCTATATTATTGCTCGGAAGTCCATCTGCCACATCATATTCATCCAAAAGAGACTCCAATTTATTATTGAATACTTTCAAACCATCCATTGTACCAACCCAGATATTTCCTTTAATATCCTGGTTGATTGAAGTAATTGTACCTCCTTTTGAAATCGGTGTAGTCTTAATATATTTACCAGTACTGACATCCAAACATCTTACATCATCCACAGTACAGATATACAGTACATTGTCATCACGGCTGTAATATAAAGAATTTATCCATTTATTAAGACTTTCATTCAAATTTGTATCATATAAATGTTCGGAAATAATATTCGGAGCGGACAAATCGATATAGAACAATCCACTCCCCATTGTACCAATCCATAATCTTCTTTCATTATCTTCCGTGATGGAATATACCCTATCAACATTATAGAAACCATTTTTCTCAAAAGATACATGATTGAATCGCTGATTATCCTTATCAAGATATGAGAGACCGTTAAGGTATGATCCAATCCAAATCCTGTTGTCAGAGTCTCTATATACACACATCACTGTATTAGGAACGTTAGACGACATCGAGCGTGGAGAGAAATGCCTGATAAGATTAAATTCGTTATCCAACAAGTAAAGCCCGTCATTGTCTGTACCTATCAGATAATCGCCATTTTCATTGCATTCAATTGCTGTTACTGATTTATCACCTATGTTATTTTTCCGAATAGAACGATATCCTATATAATTGAACTCATCAGTCTTGAAAGGTACAAATGCCACCCCTTTCTGATATATTCCTATCCACAAATTCCCATAATTATCTGTAATTATGGAATGTATCTTTGATTCGGCGAGGTTTGTGTCGCTAATTAGAATCTCGGCTTTTGATATTTCTTTTGTCTTAATATTGTAAGATACTATTCCATCTCCATCAGTTCCTATCAGGAGTGCATCTCCTCGCTGTATCATGGATGTTACAGGACTGAACGCTGAATATATTTTATTGAACTTATTATTCTGTTTGTCATAAACATAAGCGCCATCCGTCAGCAATGACACATAAATATTTCCATAATTGTCCTTCACGCAAAGATTAACAGGTGATAACGCAGGATTTGCCTTATCTTTAAAAAAGATGCATTCGTTTCCATCTTTTTTCCTCATAATCAAGCCGTGACTTTCGGTAGCTATCCATAAATTACCTTCGTTATCATCAATCATACTATTGACGTTAAAGCCATTATAATCATTATCCAACGTTTCTATAATGGCATTACCGTCCGAATCAAACTTCAGGCTTTTAATTCCATATCCGCTTGTACCTATAAGTAACGATTTATCATAACCACCAAATATACATTTATTATTATATCTGCTATCGGATAAGGCTAAGGTCTTGAATTTGTCTGTAGCATAGTCATAAGTCTGTAAGCCTTTATTGGATAATACAAATATATGTCCAACAGAGTCTTCATATACAGAAGATACATTATTACTCAACAATGTAGTGGAATCATTCTTAAGAGGTTTATATTTTACCACTTTTGCGCCGTCATATCTATTAAGGCCATCTCTGGTAGATATCCAGATATATCCTCTGGAATCCTGATAAATATTATTGATCAGACTACTTGACAGACCGTCACCAATAGTAAAAAGTCTGCTATACTGGGCATGACATGGCATTAGGAAAGTGCCAATAAAAAACAAAATATATAATATGTACTTCATTTTATAGACTCAAGCAAGATTATTCAATATAATTCTCGACACAAAGATACAATTAATATTTTACTGTCAGCATCTATAACAATAAATCTCATATTATCAGATATAATAATCCCCACACATAATTTTCATAAACAAACGAATATTACATGTGGGGAAACAAGGAATTAATCACTTGCGTGTGAACTCCCAACTGTCTATCATAAATAAATTGTTCTGCTGTTTTTTGCAACCGCGGAATACCAAATACAAATCGTGAACTCCAGATACAGCCTTAACATTTGTCGTGAAAGTCTTCAACTGTGTTTTTGTATTTATTATATCTACACTGCCAATACATTCTCCATCAGGAGCATCAAGACGTATTTCAACTTTACCTCCATAAAGATGACAAGATGCCGAAATAGAGAATGAAGAAGCACCATTTGCGAAATCAACACCGCGAACCATAATGTATTCGCCGTTGTCAATATCTGTTACAAGCTGGTTCCAGCGATCGGCTGCCCATTCGTTTTTAGGTGTGGTTTTAAGTCCGTATCCCCATGCTATTGTTTCAGCCTCAACATGACGGTAAGGATCGAATGTTCCTATCTGGTTAAGTGTACAATCATGGAAATAAGGAAGTTCCTGAATTGTTCCATCAGCGTTGTAAGTCATTTCGGCCGCTGAGACTGAACGTCGTTCTGCATGACGGCTGGTCTGCAAACGGAATATATCATAGTTCAATCCGAAGCAGTATGATTTGCCTTTATAATCAATAATTCCCGGATGATTACCTCGTGTGCGTACTGTATGATCCATGATATGGCCTTTATGTTCCCATGGTCCTGTAGGGCTGTCGCTCATGGCATATCCTATACCTTCAGGACAGCAGGTAGAAGCGAATGCAAGATAATAGTGCGAGCCTCGTTTGTAGAACCAAGGTCCTTCCTGATAATCTTCAATATGAGGCATTTCTACGATTCCACCAGAATATGATATCATGTCTTCATTCAGTTTTACCATATAGATTTTAGGATTTCCCCAATACATATATGCCTGACCATCGTCGTCGATAAATACAGAAGGATCGATGTCGTACCAGTGTTCTTTCTGCCATACCAATGGCTTGCCTATAGGATCTTTGAAAGGTCCGTATGGAGAATCTGCGACCAATACGCCTATGCCATGTCCATGTATAGGACAATACATATACCACTTGCCGTTTCTTGTAACTACACACTCTGCCCACGCTCCATTATCACCCTTGTACCATTCAAAGTCTTTAAGCGATGCCACAGCACCACGGTCCTGCCAGTTTACCATATCTGTAGATGTATAGAGAAGCCAGTCTTTCATCTTGAAACCTTCGGCATCGTCTTCATCGTGTGTCGTATAAAGAAATACAGTGTCATTATGAACCATAGGAGCAGGATCTGCTGTGTACTTGGTCTGAATTATAGGCATGTTGAGTTTAACATCGTCAGCTGTCTGTGCGGACAAACCTGAAGATGCCAAAACACATAATAAAGGAATAATTGTTTTTGTTTTCATGATAGTAACTTTTAATGGTTAATAATTATTTTATTTTACTTGATACATGCTTCAAAGCCCTTATTAAAGAAGGACGCCAGTAATCCCAGTCATGGCCTCCGCCATATACCCTTAACTGATAATTAATACCTTTGTCACGAAATGCCTGCACCATGTCAATATTGGCTTCGTATGTGAAGTCCTTATCTCCGCAATCAATAAACCAGTCAATATTTTTCCATGAAGCTATATCTTTATCCACTGATTCGGACACCCTGCGGATAGGATTATGGTCTTCTACAAGTTGCTGCCTCCATTCTGCTGACGGATCATTCTTAAGAAACTCCATATACTGACGGCGCAGGTATCCGCTCATGGAATAAACAGCCGCAAACATATCGGGATGAGACAGACCATAAACGATGGAAGCGCCGCCTCCCATGGAATATCCGGCAATGAATCTGTTATCTCTGTCCCCCAATATTCTGTATTCTGATTCTATGTAAGGAACAAACTCATTAAAGAAGAAATCCTCGTACTTCCAGTGTGGAGCATTGAACCATATCATATTATTTTTGTTGCCCTCTGGACATACAAATATCATCTCCTTCATTTCTCCGCATTGAATAAGACTATCAGCCACAATACGTAAACGGCCGAACGTATCCCAATCGGTACATGCACAGTTTCCACCATGCAACAAATAGCAGACAGGATATTTCCTGTTCTCGTCTTTATCATACGATTCCGGAAGATATATAGAATATTCACGTTCGGTTATGCCGTCAAGCAAGCGGCATGGCATTGTAGTGTTTATAACCCTTCCCTGCGAAAACATATTTCCGGCAAATAGCAGAACCAGGGATGCTATCATAATAATTCTTGAGATATTCATAAAGGCCCTATTTTATAGATTAAAATTTACTACAGTTTTCTTACCATCGTAATGTAGATTACGTTCTACAACACCGTCGGATGAAATCATCACAGCCTTGATATTCCGACTATTGCACATTCCTTCGAAACTGCCGCGACGGTTTTCCAGAATAAGTTCTTTTGCAGAATCGTCCCATTTCATATTTATCTCTCCATACTTATCGTTTTCGTAATTATAGTTGTCACCTTCGTCTTCATACAGACGGAATTCACCGTCAGCGCCCTTGTATATACGTATCTCAAGATTGGAAGAAGCTAATGATGAGGTATTTTCAAGACCGGGAGTAAGAGGTATTATGCTACCTGCACGGACATATACAGGTATTTCCTCTATTGTTACAGCGGCATTATGCCATCCGCCATCACTCACATACCTGCCACTGTTAAAGTCGTACCATCCACCTTTGCTGTGCGGTAAATATACTTTCATAGACTTAATATCCGGTTCCACAACCGGTGCAACCATTAAAGAGTGTCCGAACATATACTGATATTTCAGCGACAAAGCTGTCTGATCTTCGGGAAAATCCATTACCAACGGACGCATTATAGTGCTTCCATTGAATGACACATCGGCTGCAGATGAATAGATGTATGGCATCAATGAATATCGCAGTGAAAGCGACTTACGTGAAAGACGTACAACTTCGTCGCCATAGTTCCAGAACTCAGTATCGGTCATATATCCATGTACACGCATAAGCGGAAGGAATACCGATGTCTGGAGCCAGCGGACGAAACGTTGGCGATACGAATCGTCAGTATATTGTTGCTGTGGACGGAAAAAGCCTCCTGCATCGTATGTCCACCAGGGCAATCCGGCTACAGATATTCCTAAACCTGCAACAATCTGGCGTCTGAAAGTTTCCCAGTCATTACCGACATCGCCTGACCATGTCGCGACACCATATCTCTGCATTCCGGGAAAGGCACAACGTGTAAAAAGCATCGCTCGTTTGTTTCCTGAATCACGCCTAATTCCTTCGTAAACAGTTTTGTTTACCACAAGCGGATAAGCATTTCTGAATACCTCTCCAGGATACCTGCCACCACATACTCTGCGGTCGCGAAGGTCATCATTTTCAGGCTCAGTGGCATCGAGCCATAAAGCATCAATATCATAGCGGTTCACCAAGCTGTCACGCATATTATTCCAATAGAAGGCAGCTGCTTCAGGATTGAAAAAATCAACCCATTGTGTATTATCAATATAATAGCCTTTTTCACCAAACTTCTTTCCAAGTGCTGATGCTGGATCAATCTTAGACCATATAGAAAGCATGAATTTCATATCCATAGCATGAAGGCTGTCAGTCAAAGCTGCAGGATCAGGATAATACTCCTCATCAAAGCGCATTGCATTCCATCCGTATTTTCCCCAATATTGCCAGTCCTGGACTATCATATCAACAGGAAGAGAATCATTTCTGAAACGGTTTGCTACATCAAGTATTTCCTGCTGTGAATGAAAGCGTTCACGGCAATGAATATAACCCAAAGCCCATACAGGCATCATTGGGCTTCCACCGGTTAAAACTCTATATGATGAAATAACATCATCTGGAGTTCCTGCAAAGAATGTATAATCAATACCATTTGATACAGGCGAGCTGAACACTGTTGTATTGTCTACTTTTCTGTAATATACTTTTGGAGAATCTTCCTTTGTCAGTTCTGATTTAAGTACATGTCTCCCCTTCTCAAGATGAACAATAACCGAGGATGTTGGAGGAAGCCACAGATTATTCATATCTATCACAACACTGTCATCGACTGACAGATTATGCCTACGCGCCATACTGCTGCCCACATCAAGCATCAAAGCATAACGTCCGGATTCTTTGATATCCAGTTCTGCCGTAAAAATGTTACTATGACGAATCTCTGTTACACCACCAGTTGTAGAAGTTACATTTACAGTAGTTGCACGTCCTTCGCCTTCAAGACGTTTCAATGCGATAAATTCAGAAGCCGGATTAAAATCTGTCAATCCATAATTGTTCCAAAGCAATCCATATCCTTTATTGGACATGAGAAAAGGAATTGAAATCTGAGTATTGACCTGTGTAAGTCTTCTGGTAAGTCCACGCACATCAAGATTATTGTCCTGGAACTGGCCAAGTCCGTAAAAATGCTCATCAGAAGGAGAATGAAAGCTTTGCGTAGAAATATAAGTCTTTTCATTCTGTACCTGCGAAGTCTTAATCATAGATTCACTTTCAGACAATAACAATTTTCCATCGGATGATAAGAATCTGATTTTTCCGTCCACAATCTCTATCATCATGTCATCCAATGTTATAACGTCTTTATCTGAAGTTTTTTTCACCTTATATTTCGGCAATTTACCTTCAACGTACACCATTTCCGGAATATTATGAACCTTTCCTGAACTTTTAATAATCCTAACCACATTATCAGCCAAAGGTACTACATAAATTGTATCTTTATTTCCACCATATGAAAAGGCCAGATTTTTATAATTTTTACATTCTGCAAAGACTGTACAATTATAGAAGAGCAAAATAAACGTAACTACAAGAATCTTCATAAATCAATTGCTATTTTATTTTTTTCTTTTTTCACTTAAACCGAACACTACAAATATCCTTTGAAATATCTGAAACGACCTTAAGCTCAGCTTTACCAGGATTACGCGGAGAACGTACAACTATCATAGCTCTTCCTTTCCATGTTTTATGACTCAAATCATAATAAGGATCGCAATCCTGAAGATTTGCATTACCTATTGCAACTATGTTTGCTGTATTGTTCTTTGGAGTATTAGTAATCGAGCAAGAAAAAGCGATTTCAGCATTTGGGCATAAACGTCCTTCCTTATCAATGGCTTCAACTGTGATGAACGATAAGTCCTGACCATCTGAATTTATTATAGAGCGGTCGGCTGTAAGACGTAATGCACAAGGTTCACCGGCTGTTGAAAGAACTACCTCGCCAACTTCTTTTCCTTCCACCACACCAACAGCACGCAAATCACCTTCTTCATAAGGAACCGAAAAAGTTGTAAGGAATTCATTGTTCTTTACAAAGTCCGATACAGACTTTCCATTTAAATAAAGTCTTACCTCAGGATATTTAGAATAGATTTCAACTTCTACATTCTTTCCTTCCCATCCTGGCCAGTTCCAGGAATTCCATGTTGGCCATACACTCCATTGTGTCATATAAATTTTACCGTAATATCCGTCAGGCTCCTTCACAGCCATATAAATATCACTTGCAGATTGAGGAGAGAAGACCAGCTGTCTATAATAGCTTACAGGTTTACGCCATCCTGTAAGGTCTATATCACCACAATAGGCTCCATGCCACGGATAGCGAGGTTTCCAATAATGTTCTCCCGGGTCTTCACCTTCATAGTACCAACGCCCTATACTTGATTCTCCTATATAATCTATAGAAGTCCATACAAAATCACCAATAATATATGGATTTTCAGATACCAGTTTATAATTCTTATACACATCACGAGGATATGACTCTGTCTGCCAGATAATTCTCTCCGGTACACGTTTATGATCTTCCGGAGCCCAATCCAACAAATAGTTATAACCTACGATATCATGTTCTGCAGCTAAAGCATCTTGTCCTATCCATTTGTCATTCCAGCACGCAAGAGCCTGTGTCACTGGGCGTGTAGAATCAAGTTCATGGCACAAAGAAACGAATTTACGGGCAGTTGTTACAGCCTCAGGTGAATCACGTTCCATTATTTCATTACCAATACTCCATGCTATTATAGAAGGATGATTACGATCGCGAAGTATCATTGATGAAAGGTCTTCATACCAATGCTTATCTATCAATTCGTGATAACCATGTGCTGTTTTGGGAGCATACCATCCGTCAAAAGCCTCATCAATAACCAACACGCCAAGTCTGTCACAAGCATCAAGTAATGCTTTTGAAACCGGGTTATGAGATGTACGCAAAGCATTAAATCCTGCAGCTTTCATCATTTCCACTTTACGTTCCTCCGCGCGGTCAAAAGCAGCAGCTCCAAGAATACCATTATCATGATGGAGGCAACCACCAAAAATCTTCATACTCTGTCCGTTAAGTTTAAAGCCTTCTTCAGCAGAATATTCAATAGTGCGAATTCCAAATGTTTCTGTAACAGTATCTATAACATTTCTTTTTTCAGAAAGCACAGAAATCTTTGCTTCGTATAGGTAAGGTTTGTCATCTTGTTTAGTCCACACATTCCATAAATGAGGCTTTATGACTTCCAGTTCCAATTCTACTTCTTTCTCTGATTGAGCAGGCAACAAAACAGTTTGTTCCACAAAACATTCATCATCAATATCTGCACGTACCATAACAGTTTCTTCCTTATCTGTTTCGTTCTGAACCACAGTCTTTATCAGAACAGTTGACTTTTCCTCTGACACGACAGGGGTTGTAATATAGTTACCCCAATACTTTAAATGAATCTTATCAGTAGTAATGAGCCATACATGACGATAAATACCACTGCCTGAATACCATCTGCAGTTTTCCTGTTTAGAATTATCAACAGTAACTTCCAGTGTATTTTCTTCATTTATTTTTATATAATCTGTAATGTCAAAAATAAACGAAGTATAGCCATAATCATGCGTTCCTACTTTTTTACCGTTAACTGTCACGGTAGTAGTCATATAAGAACCTTCAAAATAAAGAGCAACCTTTTTACCCTCGTATTGCTTTCCTAATGTAAATGACTTACGATAAGTTCCAACACCATCTGGCAAATACCCACCGGCATTACCCATCTTGTTTTCCGGGTTAAAATCACCTTCTATACTCCAATCATGAGGCAAATCTAAATTTCTCCAATCTTTTCCATTTAAAGAGAACTGCCAATCATTATCAAACAATTGTTTACGTTCAGACTTATCAATAGAGCATCCAACCATAAAAAATGTAGAAATCAGTACAAAAAAACAAACAAATCTATACATATTATATATTATTTAACTATAACATCAAACTCAGAACAACCAAAGTCGCCCCACCCTTTAGAGTTACGAACTGCACGAAAACGTATGTATCTTGCATCTACAGGAGTGTCGAATATTACATTTTGCCACAATGGGTTATGATCAATATTAGAAAATTCACCTTTACTTACCTCCCTCCAAACATTACCATCAAGAGAAACTGATAATTCATAATGAGTAATTATACCTCGAAGGAAATAATCACCTTGATCCGGAAGATAACGGAAACCTTTTAAAGTATGCTGTTCTGTCATATCAATTACTAAATCAAGAGGCATTCCTTGATCAATCCAAAACATTGTTTTTTTATTCCCATCAAACATAAAAGACGCGTCCTTTGTTTCCGGTGAAATAAGGCGCCATTCAGAACGGTCAACATCATAATGCTCAATATCTATCGGTTCCGGTATTTCATCTACATCATATAATGAGACTTGAAAATCGAGTAACTGTTCGTCATTTTCCGTATCACATACTACACGAATAGCATCTGTAACAACTGGAGGAAGTCTCATTTTGAGAACTTCCACCAGTCAAGATTAAATAACTTGCATCCTTTACGTCCGCGAAACACAAAATACACATCATGCACTCCGTTTACCGCAGATTTTATTTCACTTCCGAATGTTTTCCATTCTTCCCAACCACCAGTAGTAGGAATAGCGACTTCACACAAAATATTGCCACTAATACTGTCAGTACGGACTTCAACCGTACCTCCACGTAAAGCGCTTGCGGCAGCAATACTGAATGAATCAGGTCCATCAGCACCAAAATCGACCTCCCTAACCTTTATATAGTCACCGTTATGAATTTCTGATATATATATGCCTGTCTTTGCATTAGGTTCAGACTTTATTCCCTCTGAAAAAGCCATAGTCTCAGCTTCAACTCTTCTGTAAGGATTAAAGGTTGCAACAGGTCTTACACCTTCTGTTGTAGCATTGATAACAGGGAAAGTGCCATCAGGATTATACTTGAATTCCTCTACTGCGACAGAACGTCCGAATCCGCCTCCACCAGGCAATTTTCCTGTATGGTAAAAGAAGTATGAATTACCTTTATAATCAATAACGCCGCAATGATTTGTAAATGAACCTGTATCCTGCAAAGGCATTATTTCGCCAATGTATTTCCACGGTCCTCCCGGATTGTCACTCATGGAGTATGCTATATGTTCAGGTACTCCGCCTGCCGCATACAAAAGATAATATTTCCCGTTACGTTTATAGAACCACGGTCCTTCTGTATATACGTCTTTATATTTTTGTCCCTTTACACGTTTTTCCGGATTAGGCGCTCCGAAACTCTCCACTGTCTGTTCAAGTTTCTTTACTTCCCCTTTGAGCGAAACCATATCCTCATTAAGTTCTGCAAAATATACATTAGGATTTCCCCAATACAGATAAGCTCTGCCATCGTCATCAATAAACACTGTCGGGTCTATATAATCCCAACTTCCGTCATACAATGGTTTTCCTATGGCATCCTTGAACGGTCCTGTTGGAGAATCGCCTACAGCCACACCTATAGCCATAGCGTTACTGATTTTTGAATGAAGGCACACATACCAATAGAACTTGCCGTTACGCTCTATGCACTGTGCGGCCCATGCCCTATCGTCGGCCCAGCTGAACGATTCGATAGCCAAAGGCGAGCCATGGTCTGTCCAGTTCACCATGTCAGTTGTAGAATAAGCCCTCCATTCCTGCATCCAAAAGAAATCGGCTTTATCTTCATCATGACCTGTATAGACGTACAACGTATCATTATGCACCATAGGTGCAGGATCGGTTGTAAACCATGTCTGTACTATTGGATTCTGTGCCAACAGCAATGATGATGCCATACACATCACCGTTGTTGATAAACATTTCATTATATCCATAATATCTTTTTATTATTCAGTTATCACAAGTCCGCCATTCTTAGGAATAGTTACAGACAACTGTTGTTTTCCATTAACTTTCATTTGTTTCAAACTGCCTTCCAGCTTGTTATTGTCCTGATAACATGAAATCATATCACCAGCCCTAAAAAATCCTGATAAATCAAGTTTAAGTTTCAGAGTATCATCCTGAGCGTTGATACCAACAAGATACCACTTTCCCGCATGCTTACGTGCCATTACAATATATTTACCCGGATATCCGTCAATAAACTTCACGTCTTCCCAGGTTGTAGGTACATTCTTCATAAAGTCAACAGCCCAAACAGGCGCGTCCGCAAGATTATTAGGAGCCATTGCAAAATGCTGAACAGGACTTTGGAACAGTACCGCTGTAGCCAATGCAAATACATCCGAAGTCACTCTATGGCTTCCTCTCGGTTCGTTTGCGGCATTATAATATTTGTTCAGAGTGCTACCTCCAAAATCCATGCTTCCTATAGTATTGCGGACGAAAGGATGTATGCAGGCATTGAAAGCCTCAGCATCGCAACTGCCCTGAGAGAAATTCATATTCTCGCTTGCAAGAACAGCTTCGCTTGCTGCATAGTTAGGATACATACGTTCCCATCCTCGAGGAATAGTACAACCGTGGAAAATCACAAGAATACCATATTCATTCGCATCAGCAAGGATATCTTCATAAAGCTTCATAGCCATCTGCTTGTCACTACCAACAAAGTCCACCTTTATACCCTTAATACCAATCTTCTGCATCCATTGCATTTCTTTTCTACGCTTGATGGTATTGTCCATTTTTCCGCGAGGTCCCTGTGGAGCATCATTCCAATAGCCGTTTGAATTATACCACAAATAAAGTCCAACATTTTTTGAACGTGCATATTCCGCAAGCTCTTCTATCTTGTCATACCCCACCTGTGTGTTCCAAAGAGCATCCACCAGTACTGTACGGTATCCCATGTCGGCACAGAAATCAATATAACGTTTCTGGTCATTATAAGTCATACTACCGTCACCGGCAATAATCCAGCTCCATGTTCCACATCCATATTCAGACGCATAATCTTTTGAAGCCTCATACAAAGGTTCAACCACATCAAAAGGCACAGTCGTTTCAACAATCGGAGCAAGTGTACGTCCCACTGTAACAGTCCTCCATGGAGTTTTTCCAGGCAAGGCCATGCCAGGTTCTGATGTACCATTTCCATTGAATTCCCCCTTGTTTGGGAAACCAATCTTATATACATTTCCGTTTCCACCCATCAGGTGTGATGCACAATAGTAGCTGTCAACTCCTGTTTCAGAAACCAGAATCCATCCTTTATCTGAATTACGGAACAGACAAGGGAAAGTATATCCTTCTCCCCATCCGTTTGCTCCGGTTGCGGCATCCAGTGTATATGGGGTCTCATAACTTGGAGATGTTCTTGCAAAACCACCCATAGGTCCACTCTGAGGACAAAGGAAAGTAGTAGTACCTTCAGGCATATTGAAACCTGTAACCTCATCCTCAACTACACAGCAAAGAGTATTTCCTTCGGGATAAACGGTATAACGAAAAGCTACATCGTTGGCTGCTACACTGAACTCAACGTCGAACACCTTCTTTCCGTCTTTCAAGAAAGGTACAACAGCACGGTTTGCGCTGTATTTAACATTATTCTTCTTTATATTAGGAAGACTGTAATCACTTTCAACAAAAGATGTCTTGAATTCTTCACCGATAGTCAATCCGGAAGTCAGGTCAGCCATATTTGTTTTCATACCCAAAGGAGAAGCGTCAAGAAACATTTCGCCATCGTATGTCACACTATAAGTAGCCTTACCGTCATTATCCGACACTACTACAACCAGACGTCCGTCAGGACTTGATATTTTCTTTTCCGCGGCACTCATGCATAGCCCCATACACATGAGCCAGCAGAACAATAGATGTTTTCTCATACTCTTTAAAATTTTAAGTTTATAATAAATAAATCAGATTTTCTATATTTATTCTCTTATACGCCTATAATCAAAGAAATCTACATCAACATATCCTCCCTGAGTCTTTGTAGCATAATTGAATATAGCATATTTGGTACCCATAAAGAAACGTCTGTAGTCGAATACCATTTTGAAATCGGAACCGATTTTTTCCCAGTTCTTATTATCGTAACTATAATAGAATGTAGCGATATCCTTATGAAGTCTGAAATCACCGTCGATACGAAGATATATATGGTCAGACTCAAGTTTCACCTTTTCAATGGTACTACTTTTTACATCGGTAACCTCCTTCTTGTCATTACTCAGGCTTACAACCTCTGATTTCATGGCGAGATACTTATCCTTACCTTCGCATGACAAAGCTAAAATACCGGCATCGCCATTGAAGGCACTGAAGCCAGCCACATCGCCATCTTTCATAGCTGAAACATCAAAAGATACTGTAGCACTACAACGCGGACCTTCCATACGCTGTGTAAGAGTATTCGGAGCGAGGAAAATATTGTCAACCACGCGGGCTGTTTTCAATCTGATATATCCCGGTCTTTCATTAAGACTCCAACATGAATCCACCGGATTATGATTCCATTGCCAGTTAAGTTTCAGATTATCTTCATCAAAATTATCGCTCACCACCAATCCTTCAGATTTATATCCCTGTACAGGCTTGTTCATGATTTCAGGCACATGTCCGTTCTCATCTCCAAGCATAGGCCATCCATCTACCCATCGGCAAGGCATTACAGTGAGCACTCGTCCTACTCCTCCACGATCCTGGAATATCACCCCATACCAATTGCCTTTGCCATCATCCACTATTGTTCCCTGAGCCACATAAGGGAAACCTGCAAAAGCATCTTCAAGTATCACACGTTTTTCATAAGGTCCTGCTATATTGTCAGCTCTATAGCAAACCTGACGACGTTTTCCACCAACAGGCCATGAAATCATAATAAGATAATACTTTCCATCGTGCTTTATGACTCTGCTTCCTTCAAGCAATCCGTTTTCTTCACTGTCGCGCTCAAAAATCTTTTTGTCGAGACCACCTTCAAGTACACCAGTAAGATCCGGTTTAAGTTCTCTCAACTGACCTGTTCCATAAAATACATACGTCCTTCCATCTTCATCGAAAAACAATGAAGCATCATGAAAATGAGGAATTCTTGCGAGCAAAGTCCATTCTCCAGCCGGATCTTCAGTAGTATAGACATAACCTCTGAAAGGGGTATCATTAGGTGAGAAATAGGCATAAAACTTACCGTCACGATATCTGAGAGATGTAGCCCACTGTCCTCTTCCATAAACTGTACCATCAATCATGTCATACGATTTCTTGTCATCAAGCTTATCGTACAGATAGTTTATGATTTCCCAGTTCACAAGATCCCTGGAATGCATGACAGGAGCACCTGGCATTAAATGCATAGTAGTGCTGACCATATAATAGTCGTCGCCAACCCGAATCACATCAGGATCTGGCACATCAGCCCATAATACCGGATTAGTAAAGGTTCCGTCACCATTATCACTCGATTGAGCAAACATTCCACTGGAACAACTCAAAGACAATCCTATAAATAAAGAATAAAACAAACGTGCTTTCATGTTACTGATTAAATGTTATTATTTGAAACTTCCTGATACGAAAGGCAGACATATATACAGCGCTGAATGCCAGTACTCCCAATCGTGACCGCCATCACGTACCCTAAACTGCAAAGGTACACCAGCATTTCGCATAGCATGGAAAAATTCTATATTGCGGTCCAACAGGAAATCATCGTCTCCACAATCAACAAACCAATTTAATGTGCGAAGCTTCTCAACTGTTCCTTTATCTGCATTTTCAACAAAACGTATGCAGCTGCGTTCCTGTACCGCACGGGTGAGAATAGCTACCTTATCATCATCCTTTGTCGGACGCGCGGCTCCCACTTCAGGAATATCCATCAATGCGCTCATGGCATATACCGCAGCGAATGTGTCCGGATGCCAGAGTCCATAAGCAGTTGCACCGCCACCACCCATTGACAAACCAGCGACGGCACGCTGAGTTTTTTCTGAAGCTATGTCATATTTCTTTTCAAGATATGGCAAAAGCTCTTCAAAGAAAAATTTCTCATAATTCCACCCCGGCATATCAAAATAGCCATTCCATACTCCGGCATAAATATCTCCACCGGCATCAGGCATCACAATAACCATCTCCCGAGCTTCACCAGAATATATCAGTCTGTCAGCGACTTCCTGAACATGACCACGCCAAACCCAGTCCTTATCAGTCTGCGACATGCCATGCAACAAATACAACACAGGATAATGTTTGTCTTTATCTCCATTGCCATAAGAAGGCGGCAAATATACAGAACAATGTCTTTCAGCATTAAGATTAGTACTGAAAATTGTATCGGACACTACTCTACTACGAGAGAAAACATAGAACGGTAAAAGGAACAAAACTAAAAAGAGAATGTGTTTATTCATAAAAAAAATATTTTTTAATAATGCAAAAATATAATTACCAATAGTGAATATCAAATTTAAATGTTACAATAACATTACCGTATGTTACATCATACTTTTATCTATATTTCAACAGAGTACATATATATAATACCCACATTACACACAGCGTCATATACCACAAATTTTCAATATATTACAGACAGATACCATCATACCATATCCCTTGGGGAAATAGTAACATAGAATAAAGTATATGAAACATTAATGACAAGTTTTCACAAAACATTATAATATATTTGCAATTGAAAAGATTACACACTTTAAATCACTGTTTTACACAAGTAAAAAAACTTCAATTAATTTTTTAATCATGAAAAATCAAATCAGACTATTAGCTTTAGGCGCTTTGGGTATTATGATGTCCTCATGTGCCGAACAAGGCTTTAAGCCAACACCTGGAACCGCTGTCTTCAGAGATTTCACTTATACAGGTCAGGACGCAGTGTATGAAAACAATCCTCTATCAGATGGCGAATTCTACAGTCCTATTCTTCAAGGATGCTACCCGGACCCAAGTATTTGCCGCAAAGGCAACGACTATTATCTGGTATGTTCTTCATTTGCAATCAACCCTGGTGTTCCTATTTTCCACTCTACAGACCTTGTAAACTGGAAACAGATAGGACATGTACTTGACCGCGCATCACAACTAAAAGTAGAAGATACAGGTATCAGTGCAGGTATTTATGCACCTACCATAAGATATAATCCGAACAATGATACATTCTATATGATTACTACACAGTTTGCAGGCGGAATAGGCAACATGGTAGTAAAGACAAAAGACCCTATGAAAGGCTGGAGCGACCCAATAAAGCTCAACTTTGAAGGAATTGACCCTGATATATTCTTCGATGACAACGGTAAAGCATATATAGCTCACAACGATGCTCCTGAAAAAGCACTTTACGAAGGTCACAGAGTAATCAAAGTATGGGAATATGATACTGAAAAAGATCAGATTATCCCTGGTACAGACAAGGTTGTGGTAAACGGCGGTGTAGATTTGTCAAAGAAACCTATCTGGATTGAAGCTCCGCACCTTTACAAGAAAGACGGAAAATATTACCTGATGTGTGCTGAAGGCGGTACAGGCGGATGGCACAGCGAAGTAATATTCATGGCAGACAGCCCTAAAGGTCCATTCAAACCGGCACCTGAAAATCCAATTCTGTCTCAGAGACATCTTCAGGCAGACCGTCCTAACAAGGTTGACTGGGCAGGACACGCAGACTTGGTTGAAGGTCCTGACGGCAAATATTACGGTGTATTCCTCGCTATTCGTCCAAATGAGACAAACAGAGTCAATACAGGTAGAGAAACATTCATCCTTCCTGTAGATTGGACAGGTACATACCCTGTATTCGAAGGTGGTCTTGAACCACTTCAGCCTAAGCTGAACGTTCCTCAGGGTGTAACAAACCTACATGGCGAAAACGGATATTTTCCAACAGGTAACTTCACATTCGAAGAAACATTCACTTCTTCACCACTTGATTACCGTTGGGTAGGAGTACGTGGCGCAAGAGAAGGTTTCACTTCTATTTCTGAAAACGGACTTGTTATTGCTCCTTACGAAACAAACATCAAGGCTAAAGTACCTACATCAACACTGTTTTACCGCCAGCAGCATATCAACTTTACTGCAACAACAACCCTCTCATACATTCCACGTTCTGAGAAAGACCTTGCAGGTATCACATGCTACCAGAGTGAAGCTTTCAACTACGTATTTGGTATAACTAAACAGGCCAACGATGACTATCTGGTTCTGCAACGTACAGAAAAAGGCAACTCAACAACTTTAGCAAGCGTAAAAGTTGATTCAACAACACCTATAAAACTACAGGTTAAGGCTGAAGGTAACAACTATACATTCAGTTATGCTACAAACGATGCCACATACACAACGGTTGGCGAAACAGTATCAGGCGATATTCTTTCTACTAACGTAGCAGGAGGATTTACAGGAGCCATGATAGGACTGTACGCTACAAGCGGTAACGATGCTACCATACAATAATAAATATCTGAATAACAGTCAACAAGTAAAAGAAGAGTATGAGGTATAACTTTGTACTCTTCTTTTCATTTTTATTTTACCTGCCATACTATGAACATATCTAAAATAATCATTACCGCGATGATTGCTGTTTCGGCAACCACAAATGCAGAAAATGTAATATCATCACCAAACAAAAAAATTACAGTCGAAATAAAAAATGACATTGAAGCGAACCATTCAGGACTGAGAATATGTTATGAAAACAAAGTAATACAGACATACGTAAAAATAGGAATCGCCACAGGCAAGAACGTATTTTTTGATAACCTGGATATCATTCCTGCCGGGAAACCTGAACTGATAAAAGATGAGTATGAAATGATTACCGGCAAGCGCAGATTATGCAGTAATTACGCTACGGAACAGACATTTAAAATCAAGAACAGTAATAACCAGGATATGGATATTACACTAAGAGTGTACAATGACGGAATAGCATTCAGATACGGCATAAACGAATCATCAAATGACTCATCTATAGAAAAAGAATATACAACATACTGTATAACAGAAGGACAGACAAGATGGATGCAGACTTATGCTCCAGACAGCTATGAACGCTTCTATACGAAGTCAAAGACAGGCTACAACGCGGATTCACATAAATGGGGATATCCAGCACTGGTCGAAACAACCGATTCAGTATTCATACTAATCTCAGAATCTGACATAACCAAAGGGAACTGCGCATCATATCTTGACAACGAAAACAAACCTGAAGAATTTAGCGTCACATATCCAGACAACAGGCTGGATTATAATAAAAGATGGTTTTCACCTTGGAGAGTAATGATTATAGGCAAACTGGCAGACATTGTAGAATCGACACTTATTACAGACGTAGCAAGCCCAAGTACTATAGCCGAAACGCAATGGATAACCCCAGGAGTCGCTTCATGGATATACTGGGCCTATAACCATGGGACAAAGGATTATCAGCTTCTAAAAAAATATGTTGACCTGGCAAACGACATGCAATGGAAATACACCCTAATAGACTGGGAATGGGATACTATGGGAAATGGAGGCAATATCGAAGACATTGTCAGATACGCCTCAAGTAAAGGAATCGAGCCATTGATGTGGTACAATTCAAGTACCAACTGGATTGGAGAATCGGCACCAACGCCACTATACAGACTGAACACAAAAGAAAACCGCGAAAAGGAATTCACATGGCTAAACAGCATTGGAGTGAAAGGTGTAAAAATAGATTTCTTTCCTGGCGATATGGCTCCCATTATGGATTTATGTATAAATATACTGAAGGATGCCGCAAAACATCATCTCATGGTAAACTTCCATGGTGCCACAATTCCACGAGGATGGCAAAGAACATATCCTAACCTTATGTCAATAGAAGGCGTTTACGGAGCTGAATGGTATAACAATGGTCCTACAATGACAGATATGGCAGCCATACACAATGCCACCCTTCCATTCACAAGAAACGTTGTGGGTCCGATGGATTATACTCCAGGCACATTCTCAAACTCACAATTTCCTCATATAACTACTTACGCTCACGAACTGGCTCTCACAGCATTATTTGAATCCGGAATCCAACACATGCCTGACAAGCCTGAAACTTACTATACTCTTCCAAAAGAAGTAAAAAACATCCTTATGCATCTTCCGGCAGCATGGGATGACACCAAGCTACTTTCAGGATATCCAGGAACTGAGGTTGTTCTGGCACGCAGGAAAGGAAACAAGTGGTATATTGCAGGAATAAACGGGACAAAAGAGAAACGTGTCCTGTCATTCGATACTGAACGCATGAAGCTTAATTATAAAACCTCATGCACTATAGTAAAAGACGGCAAAGACGATAAAAGTTTTGATATCTCCCAGAAAAGTATAGAAACAAACGAAGTAATTAATATTCCATGCCTTCCAATGGGAGGTTTCCTGATTGTTACTGAATAAAAAATGTGTAGTGTACTAAATAAGTTGTGTCAACTTATTTAGTACACTACAAGGTTGCGAGGATACACCTAAGCTACAAATAAAGAACAGGAATAAGGCTAAGAATTTATTCATAGGCAATATAATGAGAAAAGTAATACAGTTAAATAGTAAGTTCTGCATAAATTCATTTCTTACTGAACAGATTATAATTATAATAATTACAAATAATCAACTTTATAATCGTTATTTATTTAAAGAAATACTCTTGATTACAATTGGTTTTCCTCCCATTGACCAAAATCCTATAATATACAAATGGGAAGGATCAAGTTTATTACCATCACCATTTATCATGTTATGTAAATCTACATTAATCACTGTTGAGCTACCAAAATCATACATTGCCGGAGAAGTCCAATAAGAATTTTGATCAAACAATCTGAATGACGCTTCGCAATCATTAGGCGATGCAAGTTCAACTCTTATTGAAGTATAATCACTTAAATCAAGTCCATTAGCATATTGCCATCCACCAAAGCCATATTGCCCTGTAATCAAAGTTAATGTTTCTTCATCAAACGACCCTTCTTCCCATATTGACGGATTAAAGAATCCTTCTTTCAAGATAAAAGGAGAAAGGACTTTTACAGAAACCAACAATTCTTTTTTTACCTGATTGTCCGTTACATAAGATATTGTAATATTTGCCTGACCTTCAGCACAAGCAACAACTTTTCCAACTCCATCAACCTTAACAACAGATTCATCAGACGATGTAATTGTTACTTCATTGGTAATCATTCGTGTCGAACCATCAGAATAAACAGCTTTTACATTAATGTATTTTGCATCCCCCATTGTCAATTCAAGATTCTCATCCAAGCCAACCAACTCCAGTTTTTCAAGCTCACCATTTATAACTATACCTTCTGCATATTCCTTAAACCAATGATACATAGACCAAGGACAAGCCTCAGGATCATTAAGGAAAGTATAATTACCAGGTTCACCAGGTACATCCTCAAAAGCAGCCAACATCTCAGAGTCTGTAGTAAAGAAAAGCCATGAAACATTACCTGACTTATCGGCTATATACTTAAAGTTTGCCCCGAAACCTTTTCCTCCAGCTTCTCCTGTTATACTCTTTCCCCAAGTAGCATCGTATTTCTTCGGGGCCCAATCAATTTCTGTCACCATTATAGGTGCAAACTCCGCAACCGGACCAACCTGAGCATCCCATCCTCTCTGAAAAGCTTCATATCCCCCACCGGTAGAAGATCCTATTCCTTCAGAGCTGTCTTCTTCAGCATCACTACCATACCAACCAGGATAACAATGAACCGCAAATCCTATATTCTCACCTTCAATACGATGAGTTGCGTAACCAGCATAAGAAGATTGATAAGACAATCCTGGTATCCATAAAATATTATTGCAGCCATTTGAACGTATTTTATCCACAATAGCCTGGAAATATTTCTTCATATTCGCAAAACAAGCGTCACCACTACTTCCAAATTTTCCGTCAGTTCCCTTGATATTTACAGGTTCGTTTGCCAACTCAAACATAAGACCTGTATTATTCTTCAATTTTACATGACTGGATACTATATCCCAAACCTTCAACAAGAAAGTTTGATAAGTATCACCCAATTCTATTCCTTCGTAACCGTCTCCATTTGGACAAACACCTGGTGGACGCATAACAACATACATTCCTTTAGAAATAAAATATTCTGCCATAGGAACGAATAGTTCATCAAGATATTTGCGAAAACGTACTTCAGAAAACCTTTCATGCCCCTCGTAACGTACAGAAGTCATTGAAGGATCATCACTCCAATACGGGTCCAAATGCATACGTACAAAATTAAATTTCCAACCAGCGTCAAGAATTTCGTCAACCATACGTTTATTATAACTTAAACAAGCATCAACATCATAATTTGACCATCTGTTATTATTGAAATAAGGGCTGTATGTTTGGGTAAATCCATGTAAATTAATAATTTCTCCTTCAGCATTTTTCAGATAACGTCCCTCTACATGTAATTCAGGTAAGGTTACTATTGGGGTAGGTTCAGGCTCAGGCTCTGGTTCAGGATTTGGTTCTTCGATTGTAGGCGGTTCTTCAATAATTTCTTTATCACTGCAAGAAAAAAAGAACTGTCCTATAATCAAACATACAAGAAGAAGTTTTATTCTGTATTTCATAAAAATTAGTTTTAAGTATTTATAATGGAGAAAAAAATGGGCAGATAAAATCTACCTGCCCATTTATAAGAAGTTTATAAAAATTTATTCACCTCCTTTTAGTCCATCAGCAAAACCTCCATATGCAGGCTTACGATTGTAATTCAAATCCCAAAGGCCAACAGGCTCACCAGCTCTCCAACCAGAGTCGGCAGGACTATCTGTTACACACCATTGAGTAATACCATACTGCTGGTTTACAGGAATAATCTCGAAATACTTACGGATTATAAATGTATAGAACTCTGCCATTTTCTGCTGCTGTTCCAATGTTACATTTTCTGTCTTTATACCTGTACCGAATGCTTTATCAACAATTCCCATATCCAACTCAGAAATCTTGACGAGCTTGCCTGATTCTGCCAGAATTTTGAACATATTAACAATGGCATCTTCTTGTGCCTTTTGATCTGCTTCGTTCAAAATGTAGCTGACGTGCATTTGTGTTCCGATACCATCAATCTTAGTAACGCCATCAGCTTCCCATCTCTTTATCCATTCTACCAAACTCTTAGCCTTCTTGTTTCCATCCCACCATGATTCCAGATTGAAGTCATTAATAAACAATTTCAAATCAGAAGGGTTTCCACCGTATTCAGCAAAATACTTGCGAGCTTTAGACTCTAATATACGAACATAATCTATATCTCCAAGATAATCTTGCCAATAGAAGTTTGCAGAAGGATTATCACTGTTTTCAGCTGATTGCAATTCATAGATACCATTATCGTCACCTCCACCGGAAACTGTCTCATTTGCCAACTCCCAAGCAGTTACATAACCTCCTGTAGCCTCCATCATACCTTTAATCCAATTATCCAAAGCCCATGTAAGAGTATCCTTCTTTTCTTCCGGTGTCAACGGTATAGCATTGGCCGATTTCTCATAATATAAACATACATCATCGAAGTACAAAGTTCCTACGTATGCACCAATATTAAACAATAAACGTGTTGCTCCCTCTCCAGTACAAGCTGTAGAAATAGTAACCTCTTTCCAATCAGTAGTTACCTGTAAAGCAGGGAAATCACCACAACCAATATATCCATTAGGATTTTGGAAGCCAACTCCTATGCTACTTTCTTTAGTTCCTTTTATTTTAAGGCGTAAGAAATAAACTGTTCCATTTGTGAAAGGAGTAGTTACCTCATAGCACAACTGCTTTTCCCACGATTGGGATTCTGAAGGATTTTCAACGACGCAAACACCATCGACTACAGAAGATGTATGACCACCCCATCCGCCTATAGGCGTACCACTGGAATAATCATCCTCTATTACAGAGACAGGAATTGCAACCTCACCGGCATTACTTTCGTAATAAATAGCCAAATCATCAATATAAATTGATCCAGCGTATGCTCCATAATTGAAAAGGAAACGGTCCGCACCGTCTTGAGCTGTAGTTGAAACCAATACTTCAGTCCAGTCTGTAGTAATATTCATAGAAGGGAAATCTCCACGACCACCATAATCTGCGCTATGCTGGAAAGACGCCCCCATACTTCCTTCAACACTACCTTTAACTTTAAAACTCAAATAATAAACTTGACCTCCTTCAAAAGGCAAATCAATAGCAGCTTGAGCTTCCCATGGATTTACAACACTTGGGTTAGTCATTTTTAAACACTTAGAGCCATCAGGTCCTTCATTGACTACTTCAAGAGTTGAATTGTTTCCCCATCCACCAATTGGATTACCATCTTCAAAGTCTGACTGATAAGCATATTTATTCGTAACACTTCCGTCACCTACAACTTCTTTATCAGCTATCAATGAATTCAAATATTTAATATTCTGCTGTGAATGCCATCCTAATGTATGACCATATATTGTCATGCCAGCAGCTTTGGCTTCATTCACAAAATTTGTAACATTATAAAAATTCATAGTGCCATCATCAGAAACGCAGGAAGCATATTTCATTTCATTACCAGCTGTCATTTCATCAAAATTAGATATTGCCAAGCTATGAACTTGTCCACCTGCGACAAAATCATTGGCTCCCAATGCAATACCCAACTTAAAGTTGGGATTTGCAGTACGGTCAACATATGTTTTTAATGCATCATAAGCATTCAAATATTCATATTGTTCGATAATTGCTGGTTTCTCTATTTTAAATTCAGCAATCTGTTCGTCAGCACATGCTGCCATGAGAAGCAACATTGACAATGAACTTATATATAAAGATTTATTCTTCATAACCAGTACATATTTTTATTTAAAGATATTTATTTCTCATTATATGTAGGAGTGAAGGTAACTAATTTGTTTGTGCCACGAGTCTGTGCAACCAATGTATCCTTAGTAGCAACTTGCTTGAAACCATAATCTATACTATAGTCCAGATATATGACATCGCGATCTTTATTACCCCATGAATTTTTCTCTCCGTCTTCCACAAACTTTCCGCTTCCAGAAGCTTCAATACCATCACTACCAGAGGTAATGGTACAGTTATCACCATCAAATGTAAGCAGCAAGTCACAAGTAACGGCCGTACCATTTTCATCATTAATAGATACTGGGAAAATTGCGGTATTAAGTGAACGAGAAGTCATTTCGCAAACCTCGTCCTTCTCTACAGATTCCTCGTGACGGACATTTGTGGTTATTGTACCATCAGCGGTTGTTATTTGGTCTATTCCACGACGCAAGTAAAAGCCATGCCATGGATTCATGTATTTCACACAATATAGCACATAGTCCTTGGGCTGTATGTTCCAATAAGCCGAATTAGTGCGTGCTGGCTGGTCTCCTTCTATCGATGGAGTACCAGTAATAATACGGTCAGCACCTTTCTGTCCTGTCATTACTACAGGAATTACATAATTATTACTTAGAGCTTTCTCATCTTCAAAAAAGGCATCCTTTAGTTTCACTTCTACGTAGCCCCACATATCACCTCCAAACTTAATCTGATTACCAAGCATCTCGTAATAATTCTCTGGTAAAGGTAGAACCGGTGAACCGTCCTCAAAAGTCAGATTATCACACAGAGAGTTATCTACATCAATATCAATAGTAATATCTCTACCATTATATGCTCCTCCCATAGTGGCATAAATAGCACATTTATGCTGCTGATCACGAGAATTGTCAACTACTTCATCATTTCCCAAAACTAATGTACGCACAGGATACTGGTAAGCAAAATATACAGATGTTCCTCCTTCATAATCTGGGAATGTTCTATCTGCATTCTTACAGGAAGAAAAAGCAAATGTCAAAATACCAGACATCATCAATGATATAACTTTTTTCATTTTCATTTTTACATTATAAATTTTAATTAAACATATTACCAGCCTTTATTCTGTTGTAAATTTCTCCATTTTAGAGTTTCAGAATAAGGTATAGGTCCATGATACATATAATCTTGATAGTTACGTATTTCTACATCAATTTCCGTATATTTCAAAGAGTTGCCTGTAGCTTGTTCTATACGTATACCTCTAGCTGTCTCGTTAAGCGGTAAATTCCAACGGCGAATATCCCAAAAACGTTTATTTTCAAAACATAACTCTATACGTCGTTCGTTCCTAATAAGATCCGTCATCTTTGCCACATCATTCTTGATACTTTCAAGATAAGCGTCCCCATTATCAGTTCCTACTCCACCACGGGAACGTAAAGCCTTAACGACATCATAAGCGCTATAAGCATTTCCACCAGTACCGGTAGGTCCCCAAGCGTCGTTAGCTGCTTCAGCATAAGCTAAGAAAATCTCAGTATAACGAATACGTACCGGGAAATGATATTTAGGATTGAGAGCACTCGGATTTGGATTACAATCCTCACGTAAAAGCTTGCGCAGATAATATCCAGTACGAGTAGATGTACCTATTTTATTCAGTCCATCATCTGTCTTATTCTCGCTGTCGGCATATAGTCCAGTGATGATTGTCTTTCCCTTATATGTACTACCATTATATAATACATAATCAGTTAAACGAGGGTCACGGTTTACATAAGGATTAGAAGCATCATAACCACTATTAACCGCATCACTTATAGGATAACCGTTAGCCATAGGAAAAGCGTCAACCAGATTCTGAGTCGGATTAATTCTACCACTTCCATAAAGAGTAGGTGGAAAATTGTTTTTCTCTTGAGTTATACCCATATCCCAATCAGCATCACCATTAGTACGATTACCTCTCCATATAATTTCAGCAGTTACAGATCCTGACCCCATATTATCCAACTCATCAGTATTCATATACCAAGTATTTCCTCTCGGGTCTATACCATTAACACCACCTATTCTATTGAGTACTATAGCTGCATAATTAGCTGCGGTTTCAGATGTTACACCTGAAGCTTCACGATAAGCTGGACTTGCTGCCAACAATGCTACTTGAGCCTTAATAGCTTCTGCAATACGCCCGGATATACGTCCACGCTGATAAGTTCCAAATACCAAATTGTATCCACCCATTTCTGCCCCAATTTGTTGATATTTACTTGGTAGCTCCGCATTACTACTGATATTCGAAAAATCAAGTGGCAATAAATCAATAGCCCTATCCAAATCCTCAAAAATAAATTTTACACATTCACTAAATTCATTACGAGGTAAATTGAAATCAGAGTTCATATCTTCAGGTTCGAATACCATAGGTACCCCCAACAATTGTCCATCTTCTGTCCAACCAGCATGAGCCTGCAAAAGATAAAAATAATTTAAGGCACGCAAAGCATAAGCTTCACCACTCAATTTATCAATAAACATTTTATTTGTAGTTTCAGTACTTGACCAACTAACTCGATCAACAATACTTAGAAATGTGTTAATATACTGAATAGTAGCCTTACGAGCTTGCCACTGTTCCATTGGGTTATTACTTGAAGACCAAGAACCAAGCGCCATTTGTGAATAGGTACTAGTCAAATCATTAGTTACTGCATCATCAGTAGCGACATCACTGACACTGGAGTTATCATATGGTAACATTGCATAGCCATATCCCAACAAACCTGATGCATAGTTAGGATCGGAAAACATCTGCTCTACATCACGAATATTCTCTTGAGCAGGCTCAAACATATCTTCACATGCAGATAAAGATGTCAAAAGTACCGTAGATATCAAAATATATTTTAGTTTCATTTTAATTGTTTTTTTAGTTAAAATACTGCTTTTAAACCAATATTGTAGTATCTGCTCTGAGGCGCACTACCTACGTTAAGCTCCATGTGTTCACGTTCTTTTGAAATAGTAAGCAAATTAGCACCACCTACAAAAGCCGATAATTCCTTTACAAACGAGCGACGTAATACTTGTTTAGGCAAGTCGTAAGTAATTTGTATTTTTGCTAAATCGAAACGATTAGCTTTGTACATCCAAAAATCAGACGTACAGAAATTTTGACTTGCATTTAAAGTTGACAAACGTGGATAAGTAGCTGTAGAAGCGGTTTCTTTAGTCCAGCGATTGCGAACCACAGCTGAATATTTGTCTTCTTGATCTATCCAATAGTAAGAACTGTTCTTTAAGCCATAACTTCCTACTCCACCTGTTCCAAGCACAAAGATAGTGAATCCTTTCCATTTAGCAGTAATGTTTATACCCATTGTAAATGGCGAACCATACCATCCACCTTTGCCCAAGAATACTTCATCTTTTTCATCAATTATATTGTCCCCATTTTGATCAATATATTTAATATCACCTGGACGTATTTGTCCTAACTTAGATTGATCATACCAGTTATCAATATCTTCTTGATTTTGAAATAATCCTGCGCTTTGGTATCCCCAAATGCCATCAATAGGTTTTCCTTCACGATAACGATATTCATCATCATAGATTTCATCACGTTTGGTCGCCTTAGTATCATAGTATGTACCAGATACGCCTAATGATAAATCTACTTCTCCTATACGTTTGTTAACATTCACACTGAAATCAAACCCAATTCGACGATTATTATTATAATTTAATACAGGCAAGAATGATGCAGCAGGATAATATGTACTTAAATATGACGGATAAAATGTTGGACTACTAATCAGATAACCTTCATTGGAATTAATAAAGAATGATGCATCTGCAGTTATAAGTTTGTTCCACATAGATGTACGGAGATTTACAGATAATTCCTTACGTTTAATAAAGTCCAAATCATGATTTTGACCTTTTGTAGAGTATGTATATTTACCAGCAGAGCCGTCATACCAACTGTAGCCGTCAGCTTGAGTCCAAACTCCTTCATAAAGGTAGTATTCATTATCATTCATTATTAAATCTATATCTTGATTCAATATACTACCAGACACACTAAATATCATTTCATCAATAACTTGAGAATCTTTAAGGAAATCCTCTTCGCTTAAACGCCATCCCAATGTCAAAGAAGGTGACAAGGCATTTCTATGCCCTGGAGCTAACTTCGCAGAATGAATCAACGCAGCACCAAAATCAGCATAATAACGCTGTTTATAATTATACCCTGCCTGCAAAGCCAAATTTGCATTGCATATACGGTGGTATAATGCAGATTTAGTTTGCTGATAACCATTAACAATCAACATAGCCGACAGATTATGATCTTTATCAAATGTATTCTGATAGTTAAATTGTCCTGTAAAAGCAATAGTCTGGTTATCGGTACTTCCGCCAACATTTTGAATGCCTGGACGTTCATCTACACCTTCTTTTGTCAAACTCACAATAACATCCTTACCATTATAATTTGACCAAGTAGGAACAAATATCGCATAATTGTTGTCAAACGAAGTATTATAAGAAGTTGCATAATCAACAGCAAACATAGCTTTGAAAGAAAGACCTTTCAACAATTTATTTAGATTAATATCTACACCAGTATCAAACTGAAACTGACGGCTTGTATATTTACTGCTTCCAGCTGCATAAACATCTGCAAATGCATTAGTAGGATTAGCCTGAGAACCACCCAAGAAGTATTTCCCGTCAATTATATTCCCAGATGTACTCAATAATTCCCAAGCAGCACTGGCATTAGGATCAATCATATCCAACGGTATCAGCGGAGCTGCATTTTGAGGGAAATTTGGTCGAGCTGTAGTAGCAACATTCCAATAATCACCTTTAGCAGTCTTTGAATTGTAAAAAGTTGCATTTGCATTGATATATGCATTGATAAAATCATTTATTTTAACATCAACATTAGTACGTACATTAAAACGATCTACCATATTATTTTCAGCCTCGCCAAAATTCAGATAATCTCCATTACGGTAATAACTAATATTACTATAAAAATGAGCTCTTGAACCACCACCCTCAATTTCAGCTGTAACTTCGGAACGATTATACATCTTCTTAACATAATCCGATGAATAATAATTTATGTCCGGATAACGATATGGATTAAGTCCTGAAGCATGATTGTAAATCTGAGTGTCAGAATATAAAGGATCCAATCCATCATTTACACGAGCCTCATTATAAAGAGTCATGTACTCGGCAGAACCCAAATACTCAGGAAAACTCTTAGCGACATTGAAACCTGTATTGGCACTTACACTAACACTAAGTCCTTCAGAAGTACTTCTTTTAGTAGTTATAAGAATAGCTCCTTTTGCTGCTTTACTTCCATAAAGGACAACAGCCTGAGCTCCCTTTAAGAAAGAGATCTGAGCAATTTCAGTCGGCATTACATTGTTTGCATCACGTGGTACACCATCTATAAGTACCAAATAACCAGCATTATCACCATCCATTCCCCAAAGAGAATTACCATTCCAACCACCAATATAGCCTTGCATATTATCCAAACTATAAGTATTATAGTTTTTCTTTGTGAGTTCCTCTATATTAACTACAGAAACACCACCAAGAAGATCTTTTTGGGCAACTTTCCTAAATGCTACCTGAACTACAGGATCATTTTCGGTTGACAATGTATCGTTTTCATTCTCAATAGCAATCTGTGCATCGGCAAAATAAGGTATAGCCGCAAACATGGCAAAAAGAATGAATTTTGTCTGTTTATCTTTCATTGTTTAATTATTTATTATTATACATTAGTGTTTTTCAATTGCATTATTTATTCCCAACCTGGATTCTGTGGAAATTCCGGATAAAGGTAAACGTCATCATCAGGAAGTGGGAACCAATAATGCTTGGTACCGAATACACGTTTTACTAATAACTCATGACGATAATTAGCCACTTGAGCCTCTTTAGGATCATTGTTTTTATAAAAATCATCATTTTCTAAACGATCAAACTCTACTGCATATTTTTCAGTATAAGGCGATTCAGTAAGTAATAACCAACGCTGAAGGTCATTAAAACGAAAGCCCTCCATAGAAAGCTCTACAGCACGCTCACGACGTATTTCGTCCATAAACTTATTTCTGTCAGCAGCGTATGAATCAGCTACTTCACCAGCACCGCAACGATTACGGATTGTATTAATTGCATCTAAAGCTGTTTTAGTAAAATTAGAACTTTTTCCTGATGCTCCACCAACAGCAGCACAAGCTTCCGCATACATAAGATAAATGTCAGCCAAACGCATATACGGCAAATATGTATGAAGAGCACTACCCCAGTCATATTCTTTATCACCTACGTTACAAGTATGAGGAACTAATTTCTGGAAAAAATAACCAGTGCGACTTCCCATATCATCTGAACGCATTTCCTCACCACTACTTGAAAGATTAAGATATGCATAAGGTTTTTGTGCATCATTAAGCTTATCTTCAGCTAAAACATAATGAAAGCCATCAAATACTATATCGTGATAGAAACGTGGATCACGATTCTTGAATGGATGAGTTGGATCGAAACCTGAATTAGGATCATCTATAGGCAAGCCATTAGCCATTCCATACATTTCAACCAGATTTGCTGTAGGAAGATGAATAATAACATCATGTTCAACCAAACTTGCTACCTTTGGTCCCCACAATTTTGACATATTCCAGTTTGAATTATTACCATCAGTACCACCAGAACTACCTGAAGGTCCTCTAAATATAGCTTCTACTGAACCAGGCATCTGCCAGTTTTGGCGACGAGTATAAAAAATGTCGGAATAACAAGTAGTTGCACTCGCAGCTTTCTCATGGTCGTAAATATTTGAATAACTAAATTCAGCCAAAGCATATTGTGTTTGGTTATTTTCCACAAGTGTAAGCAATTCTCCAAAGGCTTCAGCAGCTTTCTGACAATATGTCTCATCATAATTATAAGTTTGAGAGCCACCTAATTGAGCGCCATTCTTCATTAATGGACTTCCGGCCCACAGATAATTCTTTCCTAAATACCCTAAAGCCATAATTTTATTAATGCGTAACTGATTCCTACCGACAGTTGCTTGACCCGCACTTGAATCATCCCAATTTATAGGCAATAAATCAGCCGCACGCCTGAAATCTTCCGCAGCCTTGTCTGCACATTCCTGATAAGAAAGACGAGGTAATGTTAAATCCTGTGTAGCATCAAGCTCTTGGTCAATATAAGGAAGTCCTCCCCAATATGTCATCATCTCAAAATGCCACCAGGCACGGAAAAAATAAAGCTGACCAGCTATCAGATTTTTCTCATCTTCTGTTCCAATCATTTTATCCAAATTAGCTAGGCCTATATTACATTTGCGAATACAATACCAAGCATGTCCCCACAATGAATGGTGAAAACTATCGGTAGATGTAGGGTTATTTGTACCTGTCATCAACCAAGTCTGTCCATTACTATACCAATTACGAAAATTACCCAAATCAACCTGGTTAGTCATGTGGGCATTTCCTAAAGAGTTAAAAAGTTCATCGTCACCCCAATTCCAAGAAGTACAATAATTACATTTCTCCTTATCAGGAATACAATTATAAATTTCTTCTACAAATCCCTGAAAGTTACGAAAATCTTTAAATGCATCTTCTTTATTTACTGTAGCTTCTGGGCTCTTGTCCAGGTAGTCTTCACACGAAGTCATACCGCAACCTATTGCCAATGACAAAAGCGCTATATATATATTTTTTTTTCTCATACTATTCATTATATTATAATGTGAATTTTATACCTAAATTATAACGTTTCACAGTAGGATAAGCTCCTAAATAGCCAGCACCAGAAAGATTTGCCTCACGGTCATCAGGCATACGTGTCCATAACCATAGATTATTACCGTTAAGATAAATCTTAAGATTACTGATACCCAACTTTTGTACCCATCCCTTTGTCCATGTATAAGCTATTTCAACATTTTTCAAACGGATATATGAACCATCATACATATATTGCGTACCGTCATAATAAGTAGGCTTCGAATTCCAGCGAGGAACAACAATATCTGCATTTGGTTCATCTTTTGACCACCATGTTCCTGCATCGTAAACAGTATTTAAGTTATTTTCCAAACTTTTTAAAGCAACATCACGTGTAACATTATTAACGCCATAGAACTGTGCAAAGGCACTAAAGCCTTTCCATTCAAATCCAATCGTAGCATTGTATGTATTTTCAGGCGAACTCGTATATCCATAAGGAACAGAGTCTTTACTGTCTATAACACCATCACCATTATAATCAACAATATAATAGTCTCCAACCAATTTTTGAGAGTCACTTGAATCATGAGCTGGACTACCAAACATCTGATCATAATTTTGGATAAAACCATTGTCAATATAAGAATAATATTGACCAACACCGTGTCCCGCAGCCTTCTGATATGCAGGTCGCAAAGCTTGATCATCCTTCACAAGTACAACATTACGAGCATGAGTCATATTAAAATTACCCCAAAGACGCAATCCATTCGCTAAAACTTTATTTAAACGTAATTCTAATTCATAACCTGTTGTACGGATTTTTCCTTTATTTATTGAAGGAGGTGTTCCGCCAAAATAAGAAGGTATTGAACGATCACTACCAAATACAAATATATTCGAACGAGTATCACGGAAAAATTCAACACTACCTGCCATTAATCCTTCAAAGAAAGAGTAATCTATACCTAAATTCATTTTTTCCACGACTTCCCACTGTATGTCTTCATTGCCAATAGCAGATTCATACCACCAAGTATAAATACTTTCAGCATGGTTCAAATCCAAACGAGTGTGACCCGCATATTTCCATGAATCCATGTACAACCAACGACGTGATTCATCAAATGGATCTCCAAGTTGGTCGGAGCCAATCTCACCATACGATGCACGAATCTTCATCATATCAAGAATTTTTTTCTCACGAAGATAACGCATAAAAGGTTCTTCACTGACCATCCATCCTATAGCACCAGAATTAAAGAAAGCAAAACGATTCTCAGGGCTAAACTTTTCTGAACCGTTATACGCACCATTATATTCTACAAAATATCTATTAGCAAAATCATAAGTAACACGAAAAGCCCAGTCTTCACGATAAGTAGGCATCACACTACCTCTTGCATTCTCCTGACGGCTAAATAATCCCATAGCAGTCATATTATGTTTACCAAAAGAACGCGCCCAACTTAACTGTGCCTGATAATACAAATTTCTTATTGTTCTACTGTTATCTACAGATCCAGACTGTGTACTCCAATTTATACCCTGCGACCAATCAAATCCTTGATTGGTATCATATGATTGTCCCCAAACCACCTGACCGGTTTCCGGATCGATCCACTTAGTTTGCGCATTATTATATAAATCATTAATTCCACGATTATTCTCAACAAACTCATTATCCCATGATATTGTAGCTCTTGCGACAAGACCTTTTGTTATAAAAGATAAATCCTGTTCCAAAGTAAAGTCTGTATTAATGCGTGTTGTCGTTGTCTGCATTGTTCCACTAATTGCAATATTCTGTACTGAATTTGTTGTATTTGAAACTTTAGGATAAAAACCCCAACTACCATCAGAATATTGAGGCAAAAACACATCAGACGGAATATTATATACACCAGACCATTGCTGACCTATCTGCCATTCAGAATTTCCCGAATTACTCCATGGTGATTTTCTAATACCATTTGAACCAGCCAAATTTACTTTCAACACAGTACTTTTTGTAATATTAAAATCAATATTACTACGTACATTTACACGGTCATATCCATAACCAGAATTATAGCCACGTCCATTATCATAAACTCGGAAAAGGTCTCCTTCATGTACATAATCTGCTGAAGCAAAATATTTTACAAACTTTGTACCACCACTAATATTAATATTAGCATTATAAGACATTGTATTATCTTTAAACAGTGCCTTCTGCCAATCAACATTAGGATAACGCTCCATTTGTTCAATAGTAGTCTGATTGCGATAGTTATTAATAAATTCTTGAGAACGAATGTCAGCCCATGATTGTGGAGCCAATGCCAATTCATGTTCAATCGCAATATTACGAAACATTAAAGCATCATAAGAATCATATTTATTAGGTAATTTAGACGGTGATTTCAAAGTAGCGTTAAAACCAACATCAATTTTAGCACTTCCCTCCATACCACGTTTAGTAGTTATCAATATAACACCATTTGCACCTTTGACACCGTACACAGCTGTAGCAGATGCATCTTTCAAAACTGAAATAGATTGAACTGATGTTATATCTACCGAACTCATAGGACGTTCAATTCCATCAACCAAAACCAACGGTTCTTCATTGTTGTTCCACGAACTTGCTCCACGAATAGTAATTTTCGGGTCTTCTTCACCTGGCATACCAGTACCTGCAGTTGTTACAACACCTGGTAAATTACCTGTTAACGCTGCACCGATATCAGAAACACCTGCAGCACGTTCCAAAACCTTACCCGTTGTTTGTGTAATAGCACCTACAACTGAAGCCTTTTTCTGTTGTCCATAACCTACTACAACAACTTCTTCAAGCATTTCTGAATCCTCACGCAATACAACTACAATCATGTTGCGTCCGTTCACTTTGACTTCCTGAGGAGTCATACCTAAATAAGAGACTGTCAATACAGCGTTTTTATCTGGAACCTCCAAAGTAAAGTTTCCATCAAAATCCGCTACGGTTCCCACAGTACTTTGACTTTTCAATACAATAGCCGCACCAATCAACGGCTCATCATTTGAATCAAGCACTTTTCCGTTTACTACAAATCCCTGAGCCATCAAAGAAGCACTACCAGAGATAAACAATAAAAGAAAAACTGCGATTTGTGCGAGATAATGTTTCTTCCTATCATAAGAAAACATCTCAATAAACTTTTGTCTTATGTTTTTCATTTATACAAATAATTAAAAAATAAAAATTAAATAGTAACTAAGGAAGCTAATTAATTTCATCTAACTACCATTTGTCATACACATACGCATTTTCATTTAAGATTACACAATATTATACACTTTTTACACAAAGCAAAATTAATTCATAATATTCATATATATATAATTACATGTTACAATATATATATTATACATTACACATTGTGGTACATTTGTTACATTTATTTTCATGAATGTTACATTTACCCATTCCAGAAGGCTTTGAAAGCCATTTTATATCAAAAAAACATATATAAAAAGGAGGTATATAATAAGCATAAAATAGGATACATATTTCTTAAGTAATAGTTGTTCCTCAATATAAAATCACAATATTACATCAGCTATAAGCATTAATTTACAACAGAGTAATATTTTTCAGGACATAAAAGAAACACTTAAAAACGAATTAATACTTTATTTTGTTATGTAAAAATATTATATGAAATAGCCTATGAATATATCATTTATGATTGCTTCACTACAGGTGGAAAAGTATAATGCCGAATCAAATAAAACTATACCCATATCTACAAAAACGAGGTGTGTCAAATTGACACCCTCTACTTCACTACATCATCAACCGTTCACATGCTGGTCTACATTCACTAATACTCTTTGGTTCAGTCCTATTTCTTTAAGGGTTGCACAAATCTTCAGTTTTTTGCATTTGTTCCAACTTACGGTAGTTCTCAATTCTGCCGTTTAATTAAAGTTCGGTCCTTCACATTCTGCGTTTGCGCGCTACTATGACCACTACTGACTTCTCACGGAAAGCTCTACTCCGCAGATTTCGATTGTTTTTTACTATTCTCGTGCGTCCGTGAGTCCTTATCGGATTAGAGTATTAACTTTCCATCTTACGTCTGCTCCATATTTTCGCAAGCTTAAGGAAACTATATTAACCGTTCCGAATAATTATATGACTTTGACTTGATTTGCAGTCTTATCTACAGACGTATGCCTCATATGAAGTTTCTGCCCGTCAAACCAAATGTTTGCCGCCTGCTTCTTTCAGAAGCTACATCACGATGAACACCCTTGCTTTTGGCTGTATGATTTCCGCTTTTAGGACTCATTAGGAACTTGCACCCGTTAGCTAATACTCATGCCAAGCATAATCGAGTAGGAGTTAAACATTAATCATAGGTGTTTATCTCCTATTTTCATGTTCACCGACCTCTCACACCACCGTACTTGCCGTTCGGCATACGGCGGTTCCTATTTTGGATGCCATTCGAGATACGAGCCCATTAAGGTAGGATATCCTGCCTTTCGCAGGCTATCATTATTTATCGCCACTTTCAATATAGGACTATCAGCGATACGCCAATAACCTTTGCGAGTGTTACCCCATTCCCGTGCATTGTATTTTTCTATACCACATTTAATGAGGTTTGCCACCTTGGTCTTGGGTTTCTTCCAAGCTTTCCATATACACATACGTATTCTCCGTCTTAACCACTCA
>NZ_JACJLQ010000041.1 GCF_016902295.1 Bacteroides caecigallinarum
TCCACCTCTTCCCATTCCGAACAGAGAAGTTAAGCTTCGTCACGCCGATGGTACTGCGTACAAGTGGGAGAGTAGGTAGTCGCCGTTTTATAGAGGAGAGCCCTGAAGCATCGCTTCGGGGCTTTTTCGTTGTTATATACTTTTAGATTATAGCTTTTGTCAATATCAAAACAATATATTATGTTTTTGTGTTATATAAAAATCTGATATATTTGTATTGGTAATATAAAACGTATTTATTATGGAAACAGTACTTCCTTATGCTTTATTGTGTTTTACATCATTTTTTACCTTAACTAATCCCTTAGGAACTATGCCGGTATTTTTGACGATGACTAAAGGGTTGGATGAAAGTGAAAGGAGACATATTGTAAAGCGTGCTACTATCATCTCTTTTTTGATACTTATGGGATTTACGTTCTGCGGTCAGTTCCTTTTCAAATTCTTTGGTATATCAACAAACGGTTTTAGGATAGCTGCAGGCATTATTATTCTTAAGATAGGTTATGATATGCTTCAAGCGAGATATACGAATACAAAGCTAAAAGATGAGGAAATAAAGGCGTATGCCAATGATATATCCATTACTCCATTATCTATTCCGATGCTGTGTGGTCCTGGAGCTATAGCAAATGGTATAATTTTGATGGATGATGCAGATACATGGGAGTTTAAAGTTACTCTTGTTGTTGTAATAGCAATAGTATATATACTGACGTATATTATTTTGAGATTATCAACTCGTTTAGTAAAGGTTATGGGAGAAACCGGAAATAACGTTATGATGCGACTTATGGGATTGATACTGATGGTTATTGCAGTAGAATGTTTCGTAGGTGGTGTAAAACCTATTTTATCTGATATAATACATAATCCTTCATTATAAACAAAGACCGTTCCAATCATCACTAAGGAACGGTCTTTTGTTTATTAATTATTTGTTAAGTTCGTCCGAATGTTTTGGATAGTCAATAGTATAGTGTAATCCTCGGCTCTCTTTTCTTTCCATTGCCTGACGAGTTATAAGGTATCCTACATTAATCATGTTTCTAAGCTCACAAATTTCACGTGAAGCCTTGACGCTTTTGAATAATCTTTCTGTTTCTTCGTACAGGATGTCCAATCTGTTCCATGCTCTAACCAAACGCCGGTTGCTTCGTACTATACCAACGTATGACTCCATAATTTGGTTTACTTCGTTCATACTTTGAGTAATCAGGACCCTTTCCTCCGTACTGATAGTACCTTCGTCATTCCATTCTGGAATATCTTCATTGAACTCATATCTGTCAATGACGCTCATTGCATGTTTAGCTGCCGCGTCAGCATAAACGATAGCTTCAATAAGAGAATTTGAAGCAAGACGGTTTCCGCCATGTAGCCCTGTGCATGAACATTCACCAATGGCATATAAGCGTCGTATGCTTGACTGTCCATCAAGATCAACCTTGATACCCCCGCATAGATAGTGTGCTGCAGGAGCAACAGGTATATAGTCTTTTGTAATATCAATTCCGAGACTAAGACACTTTTTGTAGATGTTAGGGAAATGTTTCTTAGTTTCTTCAGGATCTTTATGAGTAACATCGAGATACACATGGTCTTCTCCACGTTGTTTCATTTCGCTATCTATTGCGCGTGCAACAATGTCTCGAGGCGCCAATGACAGACGTGGGTCATATTTTTGCATGAATTCTTCGCCTGCAAGATTCCTTAGTACGCCACCGTATCCTCGCATAGCTTCAGTTATAAGGAAGCTTGGACGGTCTCCAGGATGGAACAGTGCTGTTGGATGGAACTGGATGAACTCCATATCTTTTACTACACCTTTGGCACGGTAAACCATTGCTATACCGTCACCTGTCGCAACAAGTGGGTTAGTCGTGTGTCTATACACAGCTTCACATCCTCCAGTAGCCATAACTGTAACTTTAGAAAGGAAAGTATCTACCTCTCCTGTCTCTTCGTTCAGGATATAAGCTCCGAAACATTTTATTCCTGGAGTATGGCGTGTGACGATTATGCCAAGATGATGCTGAGTGATGAGTTCTACAGCATAGAAGTTTGAGAATATTGTAATATTAGGATGCTGCTTGACAGCTTCAATCAGGCTGGTTTGAATTTCAGCCCCTGTATTGTCTTTATGATGAAGAATTCTGAATTCAGAATGTCCGCCTTCTTTATGCAGGTCGAATTCTCCATTCTCTTTTTTGTCGAAGTCAACTCCCCATTTAATGAGTTCCTCAATCTGCTTTGGGGCGTTTGTAATGACTTTTTCTACAGCAGCAGGGTCGCTTATCCAATCGCCGGCAACCATTGTGTCGTGGATATGTTTTTCAAAGTTATCAACTTTGAGATTCGTTACAGAAGCAATACCACCTTGTGCAAAATAAGTGTTGGCTTCTTCCATTCCGGCCTTGCAAATTAATGCAACAGAACCTTTATGCGCTACTTTAAGCGCAAAACTCATTCCGGCAATACCAGAGCCGATAACGAGAAAATCGAACTTTCTAACCATAATAATTTGTATCTATATTGCAAAGCTACTAAAAAGTTATAACATAGTCCCAATATCATTTTATTTTATAAAAAATTTCATTGAAATAAATCATAAAAACAGATAAAGAAATTCTGTTTTAGTGGTTTATTACCAAATAAATTTTTATCTTCACAAAAAATTACAGATACGTAAATAAACTTTCAATTATATGGATAGAACGTTTAAGACTGAAGTAGGTTGGTGGTATTGGATTCTAATATCAGTCACATCGTTACTTCTTTTCTATTTTTTCTGGATGCACGATATTTTGTTGGCTCTTATAATGGCTGTACTGGTGATATATGAGATAGAGATGCTTATACATACCCAATACGTGATAACAGATGCAGGTACATTAAAAATTGAGACAGGACGTTTTGTAAAAAGTTTCCTTTTGCGCATTGACCAGATAGAATCAATACGTTTGGTGCGTTCAATGGTATTCTGGGCTCCAGCACTGTCTTTTTACCGTCTTGAGATAAAATATAATGGTAATAATAAAACCATAAAAGTTCATATATCACCTCGCAACAGAGAGGCCTTTATTTCAAAACTGAAATCTATGAACGAAAAACTTATAATCATAGAATAACAATAACTTTATATCTACAGATACTATGGATTATCAATTAGCAATAATTGGCGGAGGACCTGCCGGTTACTCTGCTGCCGAAGCTGCCGGTAAGGCTGGTTTGAGTGTCATTTTGTTTGAGAAGAACTCTTTAGGCGGTGTTTGCCTAAATGAGGGATGTATTCCCACAAAGACACTATTATACTCTGCTAAAGTTTTTGACGTGGCTAAAAATGCTTCAAAATATGCTGTAAAAGCAGAAAATCTGTCATTCGATATCACAAAAATAGTAAGCCGAAAACAAAAGGTCGTGCGTAAGCTTGTTTTGGGAATAAAGAACAAAATGAATGAGGCCGGTGTGACTGTAGTATCGGGTGAGGCTTATATTCAGGACAAGAACACAATAAAATGTGGAGATGAAGTTTATAAATGTGAAAACCTGATATTATGTACTGGCGGTAATACCTTTATTCCCCCTATTAAAGGAATAGAGAATGTTGACTATTGGACACATAAGGAAGCATTAGACTGCAAGGAACTGCCTGAAAGTCTTGTAGTAATAGGTGGAGGAGTTATTGGAATGGAATTTGCCTCTTATTTTTGCAGTCTTGGAACAAAAGTAACAGTTATAGAGATGACTCCGGAGATACTTGGAGGCTTGGATAAAGAACTTGCATCTCTTCTTAGGGCAGAATATTCCAAAAAAGGTATAAACTTTATTCTTGATGCCAAAGTGACCGAAATATGTAATGGAGAATCTGGAGAAATATCTGTTAAGTATCAGAATGGGGATGATGGAGGTACTGTAGAAGCAAATAAGCTGTTGGTTAGCGCAGGTCGTCGCGCATCAACAGATGGTTATGGGCTGGAAAACCTGTCTCTTGAATTTACACCGCAGCACAGGCTCGTAGTGGATACGGACATGAGAACATCGGTAGATGGTGTGTATGCATGTGGCGATCTGACAGGATTTTCCATGTTGGCGCATACAGCTGTGCGTGAGGCTGAGGTTGCTGTTCATAATATATGTGGAGTAGCCGATAAAATGAGTTACAAAGCTATCCCAGGCGTTGTATATACAAATCCGGAAATCGCATCTGTTGGTATAACCGAAGATATGGCTTCGCAGTCAGGACTTGAGTATAAAGTGGTGAAACTTCCTATGGCATACGCCGGAAGGTTCGTGGCAGAAAATGAGGGAGTGAATGGTGTGTGCAAGATAGTAACTGACGTCCATGATAGAATAATAGGTGCGCATATATTGGGTAATCCTGCATCCGAGTTGATTGTAATAGCCGGTATGATGATAGAAGAAGGAAAAAAAATAGAAGAGTTCAAGAAATATGTCTTTCCTCATCCTACTGTTGGTGAAATATTTAGGGAATTCTGATTTTTCTGATTAAATTTGTTGACGGTTTTTAAGTGCAGTTCGTTAGGCATTTAAAAACCGTTTTTAAATTAATGTATAAACAGAATAATCATGACAAAAACTATTTTAAGGGCTAACGTATTATTTCTTTTGTTTTCATTTTATCTCTCATTGAATGCACAGAATATTTCTGACAGAATAGATTCGCTTGTTCACAAATCTTCATTTCTTAAGACCTCAGAGGTCGGTGTCCTGATATATGATTTGACTGCCAAGAAAGAGCTCTACCGTTATCAGGCAGAAAAACTCTACAGACCTGCATCAGTTGAGAAAGTGATTACTTCCGTTACAGCCTTGTCCGTATTAGGAAAGGATTATCAGATGAATACCAGATTATCATATTCAGGATATATTGAAGCAGATACACTATATGGAAACATATATGTAAAGGGAGATTTTGATTCTGAGTTTATGCCTGATGATATGGATTCTATGATTAAAGCTATATCCAACATGGGAATTCATAGTGTGAAAGGACGTATTATAGGGGATGTTTCAATGATGGATTCCGTATATTGGGGACCCGGATGGGCTTGGGATGACACACCTGAAACTTTTCAACCTTATCTATCACCTCTAATGCTTAACAGAGGATGTGTAAACATAAGCATATCTCCTTCCGGAGGTGATAAAGCGAAGGTTGAAATAATGCCTGAGTCCGATTTCTATACCGTAAACAACACTACATCTTTGTCTGGTGGCAACTTAACTGCTACACGAAATTGGTTGTATAACGATAATACAATAACTATAACCGGCAATGCAAGACATAAGGCTGGAGTATCAATGAATATTTTTGATACAAAAGGTTTCTTTATGCACTCATTGCGTTATCAGCTTCAAGAGAATGGTATATTTATACCAAGAGATAGTGTAACGTTTGGTGAAGTACCGGAAAATACGAAAGGAATAATAACTGTCAGCAGGGATATTGACGAGGTACTGAAACGTGCGTTGAAAAAAAGTGATAATCTTTCAGCCGAGTCTCTGTTTTTTCATGCCACACGTGAGATACTCAATGGTAAGAAATATCTGAGTCATAAAGATGGTCAGGAGGCAATATATAAGTTTATGAGAACCGATATTGGTTTTGATAACAGAAAATTCAGAATAGTAGATGGTTGTGGGGTATCCGACTATAATTATGTATCTCCTGAACTCATTATGGAATATCTTAAATATGCGTTCCATTCGCCTTCGGTATTTCATCCTTTCTACGATAGTCTTCCTATAGCAGGTATTGACGGGACCTTGAAACACAGGATGGGTAAAGGAAAAACATTCAGGAATGTAAGGGCTAAAACCGGTACTTTGACTGGTGTTTGTTCGTTGGCGGGATATGTCACTTCACCATCCAAACATACTATTGCGTTTGTAATCATAAATCAGAACGTGCTTAGATATGTTGCCGCCAGAAAATTCCAAGATGAGATTTGTAGCATATTAGCTTCATTTGAATAGTGTGAATAAAAGTAAACATTTTCCTATACACATAAAAATATGTTATTTTTTACGTATTGAATGATTTTGTGTGCGATAACGGAAATATTTTATTACTTTTGTGAAGTTGATTTATTAAACAGAATTTATTAATTGTATTATTTATGGTAAACTTTTCACTTGAAGGTAAAGTCGCTCTTGTAACAGGCGCATCTTACGGTATCGGATTTGCAATTGCTTCTGCATTTGCTCAGGCTGGTGCAAAAATTGTTTTCAACGATATCAAACAGGAATTGGTAGATAAAGGTATCGCTGCTTATAAGTAACTTGGTATAGAGGCTAAAGGCTATGTATGCGATGTGACTAACGAAGAAGCAGTTAATGCTTTGGTAGCCCAGATTGAAAAAGAAGTAGGCGTTATAGATATATTGGTAAATAATGCAGGTATCATCAAGCGTATCCCTATGACTGAAATGTCAGCAGCAGAATTCCGTCAGGTAATTGATGTTGACCTTAACGCTCCGTTCATTGTTTCTAAGGCAGTTATTCCAAGTATGATCAAGAAAGGTCACGGAAAGATTATCAATATCTGTTCTATGATGAGTGAACTTGGTCGTGAAACAGTTTCAGCATACGCTGCGGCTAAGGGTGGTCTTAAGATGCTTACCCGCAACATCGCTTCTGAATATGGCGAATTCAATATCCAGTGTAACGGTATCGGCCCGGGTTACATCGCTACTCCTCAGACTGCTCCTCTTCGCGAACGTCAGGCAGATGGCTCACGTCATCCATTCGACGCATTCATTATAGCTAAGACTCCTGCCGCACGTTGGGGTAATCCGGAAGACTTGGCAGGTCCGGCAGTATTCTTGGCTTCAGATGCTTCTAACTTTGTAAATGGTCACGTATTGTACGTTGACGGTGGTATATTGGCATACATTGGTAAACAGCCTAAATAATTAATGGCCACCAATAGAGAATAATATTATATCGGGTCCTGCTGGAATATTATTTTTCCGGTAGGACTTTTTTTGTATAAACCTTTAAGAATAATCTTATAAATTAAGTATGAAAAAGCTATTTATGTCTGCTGCGGTTATTGCGCTAATGGCTTCTTGTACACAGGAAAAAGGCGTAACGGTATCAGTGTCAAATCCATTGAAAATAGACCGTGTGGAAGAAATTGTAGAAGTTTCAGCAGACGATATATTGGGAAAACTGAAACTTGACGAAACTGAAGAATTCGTGATAACAGACGAGAATAATGCCGAGGTTCCTTATCAGCTAACGGCTGATAACAAGATTATATTTCCTGTTACTGTGAAATCCGAGGCGACTACATCATATAATATTATAAAGGGACAGCCTTCGCATATAAATACATTGGTTTACGGCCGTCAGTATCCGGAAAGGCTTGATGACATTGCTTGGGAAAACGATAAGGCCGCATATCGTGCGTATGGTCCTGCTTTGCAGCAGACAGGAGAGAAGGCATACGGATATGATGTATTTACAAAGAGTGTTTCAGAACTGGTAGTTGAAGACCGTTATGCAATGGATTTAGACCCAGATACAAGGGCTATGATAAAACAACTTCGTGAGGAAGGTAAGAAGGCGGAGGCAGACAGTCTGGCAAATGCCATATCATATCATATCGACCATGGCAACGGAATGGACTGTTATGCCGTAGGTCCTACACTTGGTGGTGGTACAGCTGCCTTGATGCCCGATTCTGCAATAGTATATCCTTATTGTTACAGAAACTTTGAGATACTTGATAATGGTCCTCTCAGATTTACCGTAAAACTTGAATATAATCCTCTGACAATTGATGGTGATACAACAGTGGTAGAAACCCGTTTGATTCAGCTTGACAAAGGCTCACACCTGAACAGGACTACCGTAAGCTATACATCATTGAAGAAAGACTATCCTATAGGTGTAGGTCTGGTGTTGCATGAAGCATTTCCGGACAGATATTCAATGAATCAGGAGGGAGGATATATTGCATATTCCGATCCTACTACAGAGCCGAAATCCGACAATAGTATTATATATATGGGTGCTGTATTCCCTAATGCGCTTGAGTTGGCTAAAGTACAGCTTTTTGATAAACCTGTTTCCGGAGCGATAGGTCATGTGTTGGGTATTAATACATATCAGCCTGGTGATGAATTCGAATATTATTGGGGCTCAGCATGGAGCAAATGCGGGTTTGATGATGAGAGATGGAACTCATATCTTGAGGAATATGCAATGAAAGTAAGAAACCCATTGATTGTTGCAGTGAAATAATGGAATGACATTATGAATAAAAAGCCATCATCACATGGTCGTTACTAATGTAATGATGGCTTTAATTGTCTTTTCTATTCGAAAACCTTAAATTCATATCCCTGTTCCATCAGCCATTCTATAGACTTAGGAAGAGCATATCTGATATTCTCTTCCGATTTCAAAGAATCGTGGAAAGTTATTATCGAGCCGTTCCGGGCATATTTCTTTACTTTCTGCAGAATCTGTTCGCCGTTAAACTTACGGTTATAATCGCGTGTAACGAGATCCCACATTATTATCTTATACCTTCTTTTCAGTTCGGCGTACTGTTTCGGACTCATATATCCATGTGGCGGTCTGAACAGATTTGTGTTCATCATCATCCTGCATGCCTTGTCCGTGTTTTCAAGATACGAGTTTATTTCGTAGTTTAATCCGCGTATATGGTTGAAGGTGTGATTGCCTATTCTGTGTCCCCTTTCCACTACCATACGAAACTCATCAGGATGTTTTCTTATGTTATCGCCCACCATAAAGAATGTAGCCTTTATGCCGTATTTGTCGAGAACATCAAGCACCCATGGGGTTACTCCCGGTATAGGTCCGTCATCGAATGTCAGATATACAGCCTTCACATCTTTATCCATTCGCCAAATAGCGGATGGATAAAGACATCTTATAAATTGTGGGGGTTGTTCTATAAACATATTTTTAAGTTTATAAGTTTTTTAGTTTTTAAGTTTCATAATAACAAACTCACAAACTTAGGAACTCAAAAACTCATTTATTTAGTTCTTCCCTACTCTTGTCTCAAGTAGTGAATAAAGTTCCTGGAATTTCTGGTTATAATGTACGGCAGTCTGGCATACTTCTCCAGTCTTGTCGTCCTTTATTCTTTCCAGACTCTTGCATATCTCGTCCAGGCAGTAGATATTGCGCAGACAATTCTCGTATGACAGTGCAAAGCGTGAGTCGTCAAGGCTTAAATACCATGCAATGTACTGTACATTGTCGTTTGCTATCTGGTCAAGAATGTTTTCTGCTTTCTTATATTCGCCCAATGTTATATAGTTGTCAGCCATTTCCTTAGAACCGCTGTAGATATAGTCATGTCTTACAGTTGTACTAGGAATAACCTTTTCGCAATAATCAAGCGCCTTTATAGCCTTGTCTTTCTTGCCTTCCTTTATTAGTTGGGTACTGAGCTGTACGAACATACGTCTGTGTGTATCGCACATACGTAACACCGTCTCGTCCAGATATATATCAGGATTTTCTATACCTCCGAACTTGAATTTGTTCATCAGATTGTCGTACATCTTTTCGCTGTCTATAGTTCTGCCCAACTTCTTGTTGTCGAAAGGAGTTATTCTGTAAGCAAGACCTTCCTGAAGGAAGTTGTTTGTCAGGTTCAGATGATTGTCCGAGCCTACAGTGATAGCCATGTATAGCGGTCTTTCCCAGTTGGTGTTGGCAAGCATCTCGAGCATCATCAGCTCGCTCTTATACAATACTCTCTTGCCTTTCAGCGACAAGTGCATGTAGTCAGGAATAGAGTCTGGTGTAAGCATTCCCGAGCGTTTGATCGCTTCCTTGTCCAGTTTGATTACTATACTGTCTGTAGGAATCATCTGCAATCCGTCTTTTGAGTTTTTCACCCAATATTCAAGAATGTTCTTCAGCTCGTACGGATTGTCTCCGAACTCAGCTTTAGCTTCCTCTGGATTTTGCTTATAATAGTTATTTATAGTCTGCATTGCCTCAGGGCGTACATATACAGCCTCGTTATGTCCCGAAACGTAGTCTATACGCTCCCAGTTGATAGGCACAGAAGGAGAGTCGTATGCAGGACGCTTCATCTGGTCGATATACCAGTCTGTTTGCAGATAGCTGAGGTTACATACACGTACGTCTGTACGGAAACCTTCAGTCTCCTGATTATACCACAATGGGAAGGTATCATTGTCGCCGTTAGTGAATATGATAGGGCAACCCTCTTCCTGAACAGTCTTCAGATAGTTCTGTCCGAAGTCGCGGCAAGTGTAACGTCCGCTACGGTCGTGGTCGTCCCAAGTCTGGCTAACCATCTGCAGAGGTATCAGCAGACATACCATAGCTGTGATGGATGCGGCAGTAGTCTCGTTCATCTTCTTGCGCAGATATTCAGTGATACCGGCCACACCAAGGCCAATCCATATTGCAAAAGCATAGAACGATCCGGCGTATGCATAGTCACGTTCGCGAGGCTGTAACGGAGTCTGGTTCAGATAAAGCACAATGGCAAGACCTGTCATGAAGAACAGGAAGAATACAATCCAGAACTGCTGAATACCCTTGTCGCCCTTATATGCCTGCCAGAACAGACCTATAAGTCCCAATATCAGAGGCAGACAGTAGAACACGTTGTGTCCCTTATTGTTTTTCAGACTGTCAGGCAGGAATGTCTGGTCGCCTACAAGCATATTGTCAATGAACTGAATACCCGTAATCCAGTTACCGTGTTCAATTTCGCCCTGACCCTGAATGTCGTTCTGTCGTCCTGCAAAGTTCCACATGAAGTATCTCCAGTACATATAGTTCACCTGATATATAAAGAAGAACTTTATGTTTTCCCATTGTGTAGGAATCTTTACCATAATCATTTCCCCACACTGGTCGTATGGCACCTGTTTGCCTTTTATTCCTCCAACCCATGATTCGTATGCCTGAGCATGCGCATCGCTATACATACGCGGGAAGAGCATGTTCTGTGCATATTTGTATTCAGTCCTGTGACGTACTACCTCGTAGCTGTCTTTTTCGTCAGGAGTTTCCTTTTCCTTACGCTGGTAAACCGGAGCGCCTTCGACTACATCATATACACACCCCCCGTCAACCTGTTTCAATGCCGGTTTGGAAGCGTATGTCTGTCCGTAGAACAAAGGTCTTGAACCATACTGTTCGCGTCCCAGGTATTCGCCTAAGGTAAAGATATCCTCTGGTGAGTTCTGGTCCATAGGGGTATTTGCCGACGAACGTATTACGATTACGGCATACGAAGAATATCCCACTACAATCATCATCAGAGCCAGCAGTGAAGTATTCAGTGTGCGTGCGCTTACACGATATTTCTCGCTAAGGTCGGCAAACAGATAAGCAGCCAGAATACCAAGTACTATGATACCTATCACTACACTGCTCCATCCATGTCCGTAGAAAGGAATACCAAGAAGTCCTAATGTGAGCAGGAACGAGATATTCATCATCTTGCGGTTTTTAGCCTTATAACTCTCATAAACACCCCATATTAGTGATGCGGCCATTATTATGATATAGACAATAAGACCTGTGTTGAAAGGCATACCGAGACTGTTTACAAACAACAGTTCGAACCATCCTCCCACTTTCACGATACCCGGTACGATACCGTAAAGCACAGCTGCAATGATAACCATTGAACCGCATAGAGCCAAAAGGCTTCCCTTCAGGTTAGCGTTAGGATTCTTCTTGTAGTAGTAAACCAGTACAATGGCAGGAATACACAGCAGGTTAAGCAAGTGTACACCTATGGAAAGTCCTGTAAGATAAGCGATTAATATCAGCCAACGGTCACTGTGAGGTTCGTCCGCACGGTTTTCCCATTTCAGTATAAGCCAGAAAACCAAAGCTGTGAACAAACTTGAATAAGCATAAACCTCGCCTTCTACCGCACTGAACCAGAATGTATCGCTCCATGTATATGCCAGAGCGCCTACAAGACCGGAACCCATGATGGTGATAAGTTTGCCTGTTGTCATTTCCTCTGTGTTCGGGCATATCAGCTTCTTTGTCAGATGAGTGATACTCCAGAAAAGGAAAAGGATACATGCCGCACTCATCAGCGCGCTCATGATATTAACCATAAGCGCAACTTGTGAAGGGTCGGAAGCGAATTGGCTGAATAAGTTTGCTGTAAGCATGAAGAATGGTGCGCCTGGCGGATGACCTACTTCCAGTTTGTAACCGGTGGTGATAAATTCCGGGCAGTCCCAGAAACTGGCTGTAGGCTCAATAGTTATGCAGTATGTGAAAGCTGCGATTGCGAATGCAAGCCATCCAACCAGGTTGTTAATCTTGTTGTACTGTTTCATGAATTATATATTTAATTTCATTGACCGTTGGTTAACTTCGTTGACCATTGGTTCTGTTATTATCGTAAAAAACAAGCGCAAAGATAATAAAGAATTGATAATGATAACAGTATGACAATCTTAAAGTTTCTTTATATAATGTAGCGTTGATACATTTGAAAAAAATATGGCCGCATTTAAAGTAAAACACGGCCGTGTTTTACTTTAAATGCGGCCGTGTTTTTTTTATTATGTTTTTAAGGCGAAAAATATAGTTTATCCCATTTTACCGGTCAGATATGCGCGAGTGCGTTCGTCTTCGGGATTAGTAAACATTTTCTGTGTCTCGTCGTATTCTATAAGCTCGCCGAGGAACATGAACATCGAGCGGTCCGAGATACGTTTAGCCTGCGACATATTGTGTGTCACGATAAGGATAGTCACTTCCTTCTTCAGTTCGATAAGAAGTTCCTCGATGTGCTTTGTCGCGATAGGGTCGAGGGCAGAAGTCGGTTCGTCCATCAGGAGAATGTCAGGCTGTAGCGCAAGCGAGCGTGCGATGCACAGACGCTGCTGCTGACCTCCGGAGAGGAATGTACCGCGCTTTGTGAGCGAATCTTTCACTTCATCCCAAAGCATTACGTTTCGCAGATTGCGTTCCACTATTTCGTCTTTCTTGCTTTTAGGAAGTTTTATTCCGTTAAGGATATATCCGGCAAGTACATTATCATAAATATTCATTGTAGGGAAGGGGTTAGGACGCTGGAACACCATACCTATGCGGCGACGTTCTTCCGTAGGGTCCATCTCGAGTACGTTTTCACCATTCAGTAATATCTTACCCGTTACGCTGATATTCTTGTAAAGTTCGTGCATACGGTTTACTGCACGCAGCAATGTACTTTTACCGCAGCCGGAAGGTCCCATAATGGCTGTGATGGTATTTTTCTCAACATCGGCACTTACATTCTTTACCGCAAGAATATTTCCTGTATATGATATTGATACATTCTGTATTTGTAGGATAGGATCTTTTATACTTTCCATTTCTTTGCAATTCTTTTAGCTAATAAATTTAAACATAATACGAAGGTGAGCAGGAATAACGATGCTCCCCAGATGAGGCTTTGGAGGTTAGGGTCGTTGAAGAATTCCCAGATAAGCAATGGTACTGCCGACATCGGGCGTGCCATATTCCAGCTTATTGCTGCGCCTCCAAGTGCTGTAAACATGAGTGGTGCTGTTTCGCCGACCACACGCGAGATGGCAAGCAGGATACCTGTGAATATACTTCCGAATGCCGATGGAACCATGACCTGAAGCATTACTCTCCAGTAGCTTCCCCCAAGTGCAAGACCTGCTTCCTTGAGTGTTTCCGGAAGAATTTTCATTGTCTCTTCTGTGGAACGGATGATGAGTGGAAGCATCATGATGAACAGTGCAACACTTCCGGCAAATGCCGAATATCCTTTCATCGGAACTACAACCCATATATATGTGATAATACCTATGATAATTGAAGGTGTACCCTGAAGAAGGTCGGTAAGATAACTTACTATTGTTGCAAACCAGTTGCCTCTGTATTCCGAAAGGCAGATACCGCAGAATATTCCTACAGGAATGGCTACTATCGCGGCAAGGAACAGCATAAGGAAAGTTCCCACTATACCGTTGGCTATACCTCCCGGTATTGTTTCGCCTGCTTCCATTGCCTGCATTGCCTTATAAGCGTTCGGTGTGGCTTCTGTGATAAATGACCATCCCAACTGTTCCCAACCTTTTATGAACACTTCTCCGAGGATGGCAAGCAACGGTATCGCTGTCAGACCGGAAAGTATGCATACGGTCCAGAACAGGAGTCCGTTCTTGAATTTTCGTATCTGTAGTTTATTGTCTTTTACTATCATATTCTTCTGATTGATGAATTGTTATACGTGCTGGGCGCGACGTATCAATATCTTTCCTATCATGTTTATTATTGCTGTAATGAGGAACAAAAGCAATCCGATTGCGATGAGTGATGAAAGTTTCAATCCGTCAGCTTCACCAAACTGGTTGGCAATGATACTTGCCATGGTGTTTCCTGTAGTTCTCAGTGTCTCAGGCATCTGGTTTGTGTTACCGATAAGCATTGTCACTGTCATTGTCTCGCCCAATGCGCGTCCGATGGCAAGGATATATGCCGAGAATATACCTGAACCTGCCATAGGGAATACTACTCTGCGGATTACTTCGGCACGTGTGGCTCCCATTGCGTATGCTCCTTCTTTCAGGTCGGAAGGAACCATCTTGATGAACTCTGCACTCAGTGATGCAGCGTACGGTACAATCATTATGGCCAGTACGAATGCCGCTGTAAGAATACCAGAACCCTGCGGAGAAAGGTTAAGATGCATAAATACACTACGAAGGGCATAGAATCCCCATAGACCATATATGATAGACGGGATACCTGCAAGCAAATCTACTACGGTACTCAATATGGTTGCTATTTTCTTTCCCTTGAAATATTCGCCGGTAAATAGTGCTACAGGAAGCGAGAATGGAATACACATGAGCAGTGCAAGCAGTGTGGTGAGAAGTGTACCTGTTATGAACGGCAGCGCACCGTATTTCTCTTTTCCGGCTGTAGTTACCCAATCGTCAGAGAAAATGAAATTCCAGAAACCGAATTCCTTGAATGCTCCTGAAGCATCATTCACCAAAGAGAATACAATTCCAACACCGATAACCGGTATTATTATTGCCGATATTATGAGTAATGCCCTGAATATCTTGTCTTGCATGTTGATTTGTTTTTTAGTTAGGCTTTAATAAGTTTACAAAGTTGGCATGGCATATTGCCTTGCCAACTTGTTTTCAAAACTTAATTATTTTATTTTAGGATAGCCTGTCCGTCGAAAGTAACTTCTTTCAAGTTCTGGAGGCTCTTTTCGATTGCGCTCTGTGGCAGTGGAGCGTAGTGTACAGTTTCAGTAGTTTTCTGAACATCAGCACTCAACATGTACTGAAGCATGTCAAGAGTAGCTTTAGCCTGTTCGATAGTACGGTCTGAATAGTTCTGTTCCTTATAGATAATCAACCAAGTGAAACAGCTGATAGGATATGCTCCTGCAGCGTCTGCATTTGTGATTGAGCAACGAGTGTCCTGTGGAATTTCGCCTGCTGCAGCTGCAGAGATACTTTCTGTAGATGGAGTAACGAGTTCGCCACGTACATTCATAACGCTTGCGTATGGTATTTTCTGCGCGAAGGCATATTCAGAACCGATATAACCGATTGAGTATGGAGTCTGACGGATGATACCTGCTACGCCAGGGTTACCTTTGGCTGCCTGACCAACTTTGAAGTCAACTGTCTTGCCGCTGCCGAAGTTGTTTTTCCAGTCTTCGCTTACTTTGCTCAAATAGTCAGTGAATACGAAAGTTGTACCACTACCGTCTGAACGGTATGCAGGGATAATATCCTTTTCAGGGAGTTTTGTGTCAGGGTTCAATTTCTGAAGACGTTCGTCGTTCCATTTTGTGATTTTACCGGCGAAGATGTCAGCTATCACATCACCTGAAAGGTTCAAGGCTGTAACTTCAGGAAGGTTGTATGCCAATACCACGGCACCCATACAAGTCGGGATGTGTACCACCGGTTTCATTTCGCTCATTTCCTTGTCTGAAAGGAATGCGTCGCTACCAGCAAAGTCTACGATACCGTCTTTAAGGTTACGGACACCGCCGCCACTGCCGATACCTCCGTATGATACTTTATTGTTGCCTGTTGTTCCGTAAGAGTCAAATGACATAGTGTAGAAAGGAAGTGGGAATGTTGCTCCGGCACCTGTAAGTTCTACTCCGTTTGATTTCTGTCCGCCGCAAGAAGAAACTATTGCTGCAAACACACCTGCAATGAGTGATAAATAAATCTTTTTCATACCTTAAAAATTAATATTCTGTTGTTTTATAGTTGTTTAATTATTGTTCGGACACTGTCTGAATATTTCTTATTAGAGAGCGAAAGAAGCGTTTAAGTATGCGTATGTAAGGTTCTTCGTTCCGTCTGCCTTAGGTGCCCATATTCTGAAGTTAGGAGATAGCTTTACATATTTTCCCAACTTGAATTCTACACCAGCCATACCGGCCATTCCGTCTTTAGCGCTGTCCCATGAGTCTTTTGATGTGAGATAGTCCCAGCGTCCGTATATGTTGATTTTCTTTGTAAGGTTTATTGTTGTGTAAACAGAAGCACCACTCTTGTCGTTGCCATTGGCAAACTTGGTGTTCTTCATCCAGTTGTATTCTGCTCCAAGAGAGAATGCCGAGTTTTTATATCCTGCGAAGAATGCGAGGTTTGTAGTTCCTTTTATATCGTCTTTGTTCTGTGCTGCATCTTTTATGCTCTGTCCGGCTTCGTTGTACGAACCGTATGCACGTACCATAAATCCTTTTACCGGAGTGAGTGTCAAGCCGGCACCGTACTGGAGACCGTCGTCCACCTGTACTTTTTTGTAGCCTTCACCATTTGCTACTATTACGTCGGCAGAAAAGATATCGCAAAATTTGTATGCTGCAGATACAGCGAGGTCGGCGCTGCTACCGAATTTATATTCATCCTGGAATGATTTCATAACGTAGCGTTTGCCCCAGAAATCTTCCTGAGTCTTGAATTGTGTGGTGCTTATCAAACCTCCGTTCAATGTCAGTCCTTCGTGTTTCCATGAAACCATTGCGTTTTTGATAAAGCCTACTCTCTGTATGTCGTCAACGTCGTCTGACTGGTCGAAGTCCATAACCGCCTTTATCAAGAGATTGTGAGGTAATTTATACTGGTAGCCAATGTAAGCTCTGTCCAAGTTAAAACCTCTGTCGTTGTTCACAGTTCCGAATCCTGAATGCAAATCAGAATAGATGGTAATGATTGCACTTCCTTTTTTCTCCTCCTTTTTTTCTTTTGCAAATGTTATTGTTGGTATTGCAAGTGCCAACATCACACTTAGTAAAATCTTTCTCATGTTTATAGCTTGCTTAATTTTCACGACGCAAAAATGACAGTTTGGTGTTACAAACATGTTACAATCGCTTAACATTAATATTAATCTGATTTTATCCCTTAAATGTATATATCTAATAATTAGTTTGTTAAACACAAATGTAGCATATATTACAAAGATGTTACACGAAATATGGCTTTAATTGTGGCAAGTGTATAATATGATATTAGGAATAAGCGATTTTTCATTGAAGTATTTGATATAAGATGACAAAAGAGGTGTGATAAAAAAATAAAGACCGCAGAAACTGATTGTCCTACGGTCTTTAATGTATAATTATTGTGTGTATTTATTTTGCAATAATCAGATAATAGTTCTTCTTTCCACGCTGTACGAGAAGATATTTGCCATCAAGCAAATCTTCTGCTGTGATAGTCTGGTCGAATGCAGCAAGTTTCTCTTTGTTCAAAGAAACGCCACCGCCTTGAACCAGCTTTCTCATTTCACCTTTTGAAGGGAAGATAGCTGTCTTCTCAGCAAACAGGTCAACTGCCTTTATTCCGGCTTCGATGTCGGTTTTAGCGACCTCGAACTGTGGAACACCTTCGAATACAGAAAGAAGAGTGTCTTCGTCAAGTTTCTTCAAAGCTTCGGAAGTTGCATTTCCGAACAGGATTCCTGATGCTTCGACAGCCGCATTATAGTCTTCCTCAGAGTGAACCATGATAGTAACTTCCTTGGCAAGACGTTTCTGGAGAACGCGCAAGTGAGGAGCTGCATCGTGCTCCGCTGTCAGAGCTTCAATTTCTTCTTTTGATATTGAGGTGAAAATCTTGATATATTTCTTGGCGTCTTCATCGCTGACATTGAGCCAGAACTGATAGAATTTATATGGAGATGTATATCGTGGGTCCAGCCATATATTTCCTGATTCTGTCTTACCGAACTTACCTCCGTCGGCTTTTGTGATAAGCGGACATGTAAGTGCGTAAACCTCGCCACCGTTAGTACGGCGTATCAGTTCGGCTCCTGTAGTGATGTTACCCCACTGGTCGGAACCGCCCAACTGAAGTTTACAGTTCTTGGTTTCATACAGATGCAGGAAGTCATATCCTTGCAGCAGCTGATAAGTAAATTCAGTGAATGAAAGTCCGTCGCGTGCTTCCCCGTTAAGACGTTTCTGTACAGAATCTTTTGCCATCATGTAGTTTACGGTGATATGCTTTCCTACTGTACGTGCAAAGTCGAGGAATGAGAAGTCTTTCATCCAGTCATAGTTGTTTACCAGTTCTGCCTTGTTTGGGGCGTCCGATTCGAAATCGAGGAATTTGCCCAATTGCTTCTTGATACACTCCTGATTATGGCGCAATGTCTCTTCGTCCAACAGGTTACGTTCCTGTGATTTTCCGGACGGGTCTCCAATCATACCTGTAGCACCACCTACAAGAGCCAACGGCTTGTGACCGCAGCGTTGGAAATGTCTTAACATCATAACGCCGCATAAGTGACCAATGTGCAATGAGTCAGCAGTAGGGTCAATACCGAGGTAAGCTGTTACCATTTCTTTTTCAAGTAGTTCTTCTGTGCCTGGCATCATGGTGTGTACCATTCCGCGCCATCTTAATTCTTCTACAAAGTTCATCGAATGAAATTCTTAGTTTAACATATATATTTTTTAGTTCGTTGATGGCAAAATTACGACACTTTATCTGAATAAGCAATTTTTATCTATTAAAAAAGAGACGTTTAGCATTTTCTGATGCAATGCTGTATAGTTTATCGTACGAAATGTCAAGTGATTTTGCCGCATCTTTAACTATATCATTTATGTTTATGTGACTTTCGTCTGTTTCGAATAGTAGTTTGTCAGGAGGTGTTGCCTTAAGCGATTCTGTATTGTATAGTTTGCCGAATGACAGATAGAAACCGTTTCGGATGTATTGCATGACTTGTTCCGGTTTCCCGCGAAAGCCATGTATAATCCATGTCTGTTTAGGGTTTAATGTTTTTCTTAATCTTATTATTTCGCCCGATGTTTTTACTGAGTGTATAATGAGTGGGAGATTAAGCTTTTCGGATATATCAATACAGCTACGTAATGCGCGTATCTGTAAGTTCATATCAGTGTCGCATAGCTTGTCTGTACCGCATTCGCCTATAGCAACTACGCGTTTGTCGTTTATGGCTGTTTGTTCTACCCATTCAGTCTGGAGTCTGATATCATCAGTAGAAATGTACCACGGATGAATACCTGCCGATATATATTTTGCTGATATAAAATCGTCAGTATCCTTGTCTTTCATACAAAAACTTGTTATGGCATCTTCCTTTGTGGCGCTGACAGTGTGTGAATGGATATCTGTAATCATAAGATATAATGTTGATGATTATGGTACCGGGTCATATCCGGAGCCTCCCCATGGATGGCAACGCAGAATTCTTTTAATGGCAAGATAGAGCCCTTTTATCGGGCCATGTTTTTTTATTGCCTCGACGGCATATTGCGAACATGTTGGGGTAAACCTGCATGACGGAGGTGTGAAAGGCGATATGCAATTTCTGTAGAAGTATATCGGTAGAAGTAGGATATATGTAAGTATCAGCTTTATTATTCTCATTTTCAGACAAGTTTTTCCACCGTAAGCTGTAACAGCTTGATAACTTTGCTTTCAATTTCGGCCGAATCGTGTAGTTCATTACCTATCCATATAAAAGCTATGGCAGCTTTCTTACCTTCTTTTTCAAGTACATCTTTCAATATGAATTTGTTTTTTCTGTATGCTTCCCTTATCTGTCTTTTTACTCTGTTTCTTTTTACAGCTCTTTTGAACTTCTTTTTCGGAACGCTGATAAGCAGAGAAATTGTAGGGAGCCATTCTTCTTCTTCTACAGGCATATAAACAATTCTGAGCGGGAATGCGGGTAGAGACTTGCTTCCGCCGGAAAACAGCTTTTCGATTATTATCTTGCTGTTCAGTCTTTCTTCCTTCTGTAATGTGAATATTTTTTTCTCGCTCATATCTGTTGTTTTATAGTAAAAAAAATAATACCGGAGGTTCCGCACCGCAAAGTTAAAAACTTTCCCGATACAAAACCTCCGGCCATGGATGATATTTATTTTTATTTACTTATTATGCTCGCGTATGAAAGAATCAAGTGCCGCAGGCATTGATGGCGCAGCTGGTGAAGGAGCTTCAAGGTCAAGACGCAAACCGGCATCTTTAACTGCCTTTGCAGTAGTAGGACCAAAACATCCTATCGCGATGTCCTTCTGTTCGAAGTCAGGGAAATTCTTCATCAGTGACTGTATTCCGGCTGGGCTGAAGAACACCAGCATATCGTAATCAAAGCTTTCTTCCGGTGTGAAATCGTTGCTTACAGTACGATACATAACTGCTTCGGTGTGTTGTATCTTGTGCTTGTCGAGCAGGTCTTTCACCTCGTCGTTATGAACATCCGACATCGGAATGAAATACTTTTCTGTATTATGTTTTATGATTGTAGGCAGCAAATCTGCAAATTTTCCGCTTGGGCCAAAGAAAACTTTTCGTTTTCTATATTGGACGTATTTCTGGATATAGAGTGCAATAGCTTCTGATGTACAGAAATACTTCATTGTTTCAGGTATCGTAACACGCAAATCCACACAAAGATTAAAGAAGTGATCTATTGCATGGCGTGATGTGAACACGATAGCTGTATGGTCCAAAATAGATACTTTCTGCTGTCTGAATTCCTTTGCAGTCAGGCTCTCTACTTTTATAAACGGGCGAAAATCTATCTTCACTCCGTATTTCTCAGCAATGTCAAAATAAGGAGACTTCTCTGTTGTAGGTTTTGGCTGAGAAACAAGAACTTTCTTTATCTTCAATGCTTTAAATTTTTAAGATCAATACGCTATTAATTATTTCAATACCTTTCCACAGAAAAAGGTCGGGTATTATTTCGAGGGTGCAAAAGTACAAAATTAAATGTAAAGTGCCATGAAAACTGTAGAAAAAGTATCTAAAACACTTGTAAAATAACAATATTTTACTTATAAGGATGATAATTAGTATGATTTTTGCAGAAAAATGAAACTCTGAGTCAAGAAAGATAATGTAGAGAACAGTGGGAAAAAGTACTACTCCCAATGCTGAAATTATATTGAAAACGCTTCTTAACCACAGGTTATTTCTTTCTTTATCGAAGAATATCCAATTGACAAAAGCATATATAATCCATTTTGATATTAGAGCTATGATAAATATTCCTACGTAAATACTGAGCATTACAGTGTGGTTTACACTGTTGAAGAAGTCTGGAGCAGAATATGAAAAGTAGTGGTAGAGCAATATTCCTCCCATTATCCCTGAAACTGTGCTTAGCAAAACAGTAGGGAGATTTGAAGTGGAATTATAGTTTTCTTCGAACAGGTTTTTTCTGTCAGTTGATATGGATATACAGTTCTTGAAAAGCCTTATTACCCCGTTCTTCTCATTTTGTAGAGCTATTATTATGAGTAGAAAACCAAGAGCTATTGCAGCCATTACATTATGGTCCGACAGCATTTTATAAGGCATAGGCTCACCCTCCATGCCGCTTTCGGCAGGCTGTGTTATATGGGTTGTTGCTTGCTGTAGGTCAATACTGTCGTTTGTTAGTTTCCACTCATTCATGTCTCAGGTAAGTATGATTGCTTATATTGCCGCAAATTTACGAAATTCTTTATTCCACATTGGTATCTTGAATAATAATTCTACTGCTTCCTCAGGTGTGTTGGCCATTTCCCATAGCTTTTCATGTTCAGGTCTCATGAAATTTTGTTCTATGGCTTTTTCCAGCATTTCTATGAGCGAGTTGAAATATCCGTTAATGTTTAATATTACGATTGGTTTGAGATATAATCCCAGTTGTTTCCATGTGATTATTTCAAGCAGCTCTTCCAGTGTACCGCATCCTCCGGGGAGTGTTATTACCGCGTCGCTCATTTCTGCCATTAGGTTTTTTCTTTCGTGCATCGTTTCTGTTTCGATGGTTTGTGTCAGTCCTGTGTGATTCCATCCTTGTTCCACCATGAAATGAGGTATCACTCCCGTTACTTTTCCTCCAGCTTCGAGAGCGGAATCTGATACAGCGGCCATAAGCCCCTGGCATCCTGCTCCATTGATTATTCTGATATTTTTTTCAGCGAGCAGTTCTCCTAATTGTTTTGCCGCTTCGAAATATGCCTCGTCTATTTTTGTGCTTGACGCGCAGTAAACGCATACTGATTTTATATTTTCCAATTTCTTATTTTTAGTTGTTGGTTATTTGTTAGGGTTCTTTTGGAATAACACTTTTATAACTTATCAATAAAAAATGAAGAATGAAGATATATTGCGCCCTTCATTCTTCATTTATTATAGTGTCTGATTATAGTCCGAAAGCTGCTTTAACTTTGTCCACATAATCAAGTTTTTCCCATGTGAACAATTCAACTTCAACAGTCTTGTTGCCTTCGTAAACAGATTCGAATGTCTTTGTAACTACTTTTGGCTCACGTCCCATGTGTCCGTAGGCCGCAGTTTCGCTGTAGATAGGGTTGCGGAGTTTCAGACGCTGTTCGATAGCTTTAGGTCTCATGTCGAATATCTCGTCAACCTTCTTTGCTATCTCACCGTCAGTCATGGCTACTTTGCTTCTGCCGTAAGTGTTTACGTAGATGTTGATAGGTTTCGCGACACCGATTGCGTATGAAACCTGTACCAAAATCTCGTCAGCTATACCTGCCGCTACAAGGTTCTTTGCGATGTGGCGTGCCGCGTATGCCGCGCTGCGGTCAACCTTACTTGGGTCTTTACCTGAGAAAGCGCCACCACCGTGTGCGCCGGCTCCACCGTATGTGTCAACGATAATCTTACGTCCTGTCAGACCAGTATCACCGTGAGGACCACCGATAACGAACTTGCCTGTAGGATTTACGTGATACTTGATGTTGTCGTTGAACAGAGCCAATACAGCAGGGTTGTGTATCTCAGCTATCACTCTTGGCATCAGCACTTCGATAATGTCCTTGCGGATTTTGGCAAGCATTTCCTCGTCAGCCTTCAACTGGGCTTCCTTAGAAGAATCTGCCGGAGCAACGAACTCATCGTGCTGTGTAGAAACCACGATAGTGTCAATTCTTACAGGACGGCGGTCGTCATCATATTCGATAGTAACCTGGCTTTTTGAGTCCGGACGGAGGTAAGTCATTACTTTGCCTTCGCGACGGATGTCGGCAAGTACTCTAAGTATCTTGTGAGCAAGGTCGAGCGAAAGAGGCATGTAGTTTTCAGTTTCGTTTGTAGCGTAACCGAACATCATACCCTGGTCGCCGGCACCCTGGTCCATTGGTTCTTCGCGTTCCACTCCGCGGTTGATGTCTGCACTCTGTTCGTGGATTGCAGAAAGTACTCCGCATGAGTTTCCTTCAAACATATACTCGCTCTTTGTATAGCCAATCTTGTTGATAACCTCTCTGGCTACACGCTGCAAGTCGATGTACGCATTGGTTTTCACTTCTCCTGCCAGTACCACCTGTCCGGTAGTTACCAATGTTTCGCAAGCTACTTTAGAACTGGGGTCATAAGCCAACAGTTTGTCAAGCACAGCATCCGATATTTGATCGGCTACTTTGTCGGGGTGTCCTTCAGACACAGATTCGGATGTGAATAAATATCCCATTTTACGTTTTAAATTAAAAAATTAGTGATTGTAATTATCCGTGTACGGACAGAGTAGGGGAAGAAAATCAAATATGTGTTTTAGCATTTTTTTCCGTGGTTGCAAGCTACTCAAATCTTTCCACTTTTATTTCTCGCCGCAAAGATACGCATATTAATTGGAATAATTACAAAATGCATATTATTTTAACATACTCGGCCTTGGAAAGTGTCAGATGCACGGGAGAAAACTTATAAATTTTACTAATATCACACGCTGCAACCACTGATATAACATTACCCTAATAATCATTATTCCCTTCTATTATACAATCTGCTATTTTCTTCAATTCAGCGAGACATAGACTTTTGTATTTTTTACACTAAATAAAAATTAATTCGGTTTTCTTTTCGGTACAAATAATGTCCACACCATCATCTCTACTTTTGATTCCATGAGGCTTTATATCTCGGAAATCATTAGAAGCAAGGAGTATATTACGATATAAGTCTTCAAATTGCTGAGATGATAAATCCTCGAAATGGATAATTCCTTTTATTGTAGATTGAAACATTTTTGCTCTAATTATTTAAGGATTTCACATATTTTTGAATCAGTAAAAGTCCTCCAAATCTTTAATTCTATAGGTTTATAGTCATCGAATATTTGTCCGACATATTCTATTTCAAACACCAATCGTATATCATCTTTGTCTTCTTGAGAGGTCCCTTCTTTGCGAAAACCAAGTCTGGCAATCTTAATCAACCATAAGTCTTTCACACCTTTTCCTTTAATGTATGGCATGAAATAATAGAGTTTATTGAGTGCGACAGTTGTTGGAAATTTCTTTCCTGTATAGTAGACCTTTGCTGATTTTTCAAGAAATTCTTTTTCATTATCTTTCTTAACAAGAGAAATCAAAACGTTCTTTTCTTCTTCAATTGCAGCTTGTTTAGGTCTCATTTTATTATAGTTGTCATTACTGTTATCTTGGACAATGAAATTTTCAGTTATAGGATTCTCTCCATATTCTTCGAATAGAGAGAACAGGTCTAAATTGATGGCTTTGGCTCTCTTCTTGACAGTAATTTCAGCTTGTCCTTCAAAAACGCCTGTATTTATTATGGCATTGGCAAGCATCTTAACAACAGGTACTGCGACGCTGTTTCCAATTAACTTCATCCAACGTGTACGTGTTGGGGGTAGAAGAAAATCAGATGGAAATCCCTGAATACGACATGCTTCCTGTTTTGAAATCTGTCTGTAATTACCTGTTCTGTAGACAGTTTCCATAAACCTTGCGCGAAAATCTTCAATATTCTCTGCATTAATATTTTCTGTTGTTACATAGTCATTTGTATCACTTGCAACTAGGGTTGGATAAATTTTGCAAGTCGGTAAGAAAATACGATTAATTCCATTTAACCCTGTGCTGATTTTTGTGTTCTTAAAATCATATCGTTGTTCAATGCATTTAACAGCCCCAATTGTTTGAAGTGCAAATAACGCATCTTGTGCATTGAGTTTACGTTTTTTAAGTTCCTTACTCGATTTCAATGTATCAAAGTTAATGACACCGTTTTGGGCTTGAGCTAATATCCATTGTGCATCATTAGATAAATTATCATTGACTTGACACACTTCATATAGATAAGATACTCGTTTAAGTATACCTTTCTTCACAAGAACTTCTAACTCTTCTTTCTTAATGCTTGGATCTAGCTCTTGAAAGTGATAAAGGTTCAGTGGATTACCATCAAGTTTACCGTATTTGTCTTTTCTGCGATTTTTCAGCAAAAGGTAACAAATATTTTTCTCTCGTTTTGTTGTTTCTTGTATATCCCATGAATGTATCGTCGTATTACCATTACGCAAATCATTGAACAAGAAATAATCATTGAAACCTTTCTCGTTACAAGAAAGGCTCCAGCGCGCATTGTTATCATTTAATTGACGATACTCTTGTGTATTACAACCGTCAAGGACATCACTTAATTGGATACATCCTGGAGTTGCTGGAGCAAGAACGAATTTGTCTAGATATTTTTTCTCTTTAAAACCAATTATATAAATACGAACTCTTGTTTGAGGAACTCCGTAGTCATATGCGTTCAGTACATTTATTTTTGCATGATAGCCTGCTTGCTTTATTCTTTCGAGAATATACTCAAGTGCTTTTGCATTTCTTGGGTCAGCCAAACCTTTTACATTTTCAAAGATAAAAGCTTTAGGTCGTACTTTATTAAGAAGATATAGTGTATCATTCCATAATTGTCCACGGTCGTCGTCAAATCCTAGGTTTTTACCGGCAATAGACCAACTTTGACAAGGAACACCAGCAGTCATCAAATCATGTTCAGGAAGAGTCTTTAGCTTGGTAATATCTCCCCAATTAGCACTCTCATTCTCTCTGAAATTTTTACAATATGTATTAATGGCATCTGGAGCAATTTCGCTAAAGCCAATACAAGTACCACCTACACTTTCAAGTGCAAGTCTAAATCCACCAATACCAGCGAAAAGATCTATAAATGAAAAATTAGCCATGAATTTATCTTAATATATCAACGTCAAATCCTTCAGGAGGTTCAATACCAAGGTATTCTTTATAACCCGTTGGCGGAATTAAATTGATAAAATAAATATGTATAAAAGGTTGTGCTTATCGCTGATTATTAGTAAATTAGAAGTGATCAAACTATTAATTTACAATAA
>NZ_JACJLQ010000042.1 GCF_016902295.1 Bacteroides caecigallinarum
ACCGACAACAATATGCTGCCGGTAAATATTTTATTGCCTTTATTCATATGAATATACCAATGGAAGCCTTTGGAATCATTCTACCGTAAATCATTTTAGAGGAAAGATACATACAAACATTATTACAGCAGCCACATAATACATTGTACGCCATCCCCAATACTCGCCTACCAATCCACTTATCACTCTCGAACCGAGAATACCAGTAAGAAGACCACTTACCAGTACACCCACATTCTTTGATTTATGTTCCGGCTTGGAAAACTGGGAAGCGATAGGAATAAAAATTTGTGGCATAACGGAACAAATTCCAGTAATCAGCGATGACGCCAACACAAGACCAATATTGCCGGACAAAGCTATAGAAGCCATTGAGAGAGACAGTAACGTAAAATTGACAACAATGATACGACGTCTGTTGTATAAATCGCCCAATGGAATAATGAACAGCAAGCCACATGCATATCCTATCTGCGTAACCATAGGTATGAGGTTTGCCGTGAACTCATTAACCTTTAAATCACTACAAATTTCATTCAACAATGGCTGGTTATAATATAAATTAGCTACAGCCAGACCTGAAATTACCGCCAATATTAAAAGCAGATAACCAGGTATTCCTTCATTTTCTATTAGTTTCTGTTTCATACTGCAAACTTATACAAAAATCAACAATGGCAGATATATCATTGCGGGAAAAAAAGCTATTTATGCTCATTTATAAAAAAAATTAGTTATAACTTTACAAATAAAATTTCAGATATATATGATGCACAAAATTCTAAAACAATTAATTATTGCAGCTGCACTTATTATACCGTTAAATACGTTTGCAGCACGAATTGACACTTTAACTGTAAAAAGTGAAAAAATGAACAAGGGAATTGAGGTCGTTGTCATAGTTCCCGATAAAGCTATCAATAATCAGGCTTGTCCTACATTATATCTCTTACACGGATATAGCGGCGACGCACGTACATGGATAAACATAAAGCCTGAACTTCCTCAAATGGCCGAAAAGGACGGGGTTATAGTAGTTTGTCCTGACGGCGAAAACAGTTGGTACTGGGATAGTCCCAATAATCCGGACAGCCAATTCGAAACTTTTGTATCGAAAGAGCTCGTTGAATACATAGATACAAATTATTCTACAATAAAGAATAGAAATGGAAGAGCCATAACAGGCTTGAGTATGGGAGGACATGGAGGTCTATGGCTTTCAATAAGACATAAAGATATATTTGGAGCAGGTGGCGCTACGAGCGGTGGGGTTGACATACGCCCTTTCCCTAATAACTGGGAAATGAAAAAACAATTAGGAGAACGCGATGAAAACAAAGAATTATGGGACAAGCATACTGTTATCAATCAGTTGGATAAAATCAATAACGGAGACTTGGCTATAATATTTGATTGTGGAACAAACGATTTCTTTTTCGAAGTTAACAATAATCTTCATGCCGAACTATTGAAACGCGGAATAAGCCATGATTATATTACCCGTCCGGGAATCCACGACGGAAAATACTGGAACAATTCAATAGAATATCAATGGCTTTATTTCTGTAAATTCTTCAAAGGATACAGAACAAAATAAAAACGATAAAAAAACGATGAACCTCATAAAATAAATGGATTCATCGTTTTTTGTAAGTCCAATAATTTTGTTATCAACACTCAATGATAACAGATTTGCGAGCCGGAACGACGATATTCTCTCTCAAATCGATAACCTTTCCGCTTGCAATTTCTTTACCCTCAACACTTTCATTCACAAGGGCCTTGAAATGATTACTCATCAAGACCTGCTCACTGTCTGTACTGTTTAAAACAATAAGTTCTGTCTTACCTTCCTCTGAGCGGGCATAGACATATAGTCCTTGCTGAGGAACATGATACTTCACAGTTCTTTTTGTTGTCATAATTTAGTTGTTTAGTTTAATTCCGCAACAAAGATATTCCAATATTATTTTTCCAATAAAAATTACTTTGCTAAAAAATACTTAATTAACCGACTTATTGATTTAAATCAATGCATTTATACAGTTTTTATACATTATATATACAAAAGAACAGACAGATTTCATATATTGAGACCTGTCTGTTCTTTTATTTAAAGACCTGATTATATTATATTTATACAAGGAAACCAAGTAAAATACCGGCCGCTACCGCCGAACCTATCACACCTGCCACGTTAGGTCCCATAGCATGCATCAATAAGTAGTTGCTTGGATCGTATTCAAGACCTATAACTTGAGATATACGCGCTGAATCAGGTACGGCAGATACTCCGGCGTTACCGATAAGCGGATTAATCTTATTGTCTTTCTTCAGGAACAAATTGAAGAACTTAACGAATAAAACTCCCGAAGCTGTAGCTATAATAAATGACAAAGCACCAAGCATGAAGATAAATATAGAATCACGCGTCAGGAACTCTGAAGCCTGAGTTGAAGCTCCAACAGTAAGACCCAATAAAATAGTGATCGTGTCAATCAGCGGACCACGTGCTGTCTCTGCCAAACGACGTGTTACACCACTCTCCTTCAACAAGTTACCGAAGAACAACATTCCCAACAATGGAAGACCTGAAGGAACAAGGAAACAAGTAAGCAACAGACCTACTATAGGGAACATAACTTTTTCTGTATGCGAAACGGCACGTGGAGCTTTCATACGGATAAGACGTTCTTTCTTTGTTGTGAGCAGACGCATGATAGGCGGCTGAATCACAGGAACAAGAGCCATGTATGAATATGCCGACACCGCAATCGCACCCATCAGGTTAGGAGCCAGCTTGGATGAAAGGAATATGGCTGTAGGACCATCCGCACCACCAATAATACCTATAGCTGCTGCCTGCATAGGGTCGAAACCGAATTCAAGTGCAAGCATGTACGCTCCGAAAATACCAAACTGTGCAGCCGCACCGATAAGCATCAGTTTAGGATTTGATATCAAGGCTGAGAAGTCCGTCATGGCACCGATACCCAAGAATATAAGAGGCGGATACCATCCCGACGTTACACCCTGATATAAAATGTTAAGTACTGAGCCTTCCTCATAAAGACCTACCATTAGGCCGGCTTCCATATTGAAAGGAATATTACCGACAAGAATACCGAAACCGATAGGAATCAGCAACATAGGTTCAAATTCCTTTGCCACTGCCAGATAAATGAAGAATATACCGACAAGAATCATTATCAAATGCTGTGGAGTAGCATTGAAGAAACCGGTATATGTCCAGAAATCTGCCAGGTTATTCTGCAAAAAACTAACAAATTCTCCCATATTATTCAACAATTATAAGGTCAGTACCTTCAAGAATAGATTCACCTTTACTTACTTTGATAGAAGTAACTTTACCGTCACGGTCGGACTTGATATCATTTTCCATCTTCATTGCTTCAAGAACGAGCAAAGTCTGACCACGTTTGACAGTATCGCCTTCCTTTACCTTTATATCAAGAATTACTCCTGGCAGAGGAGATTTGATTCCTGATTTGCTTCCAGCTACAACAGGACGAGACACTGCAGGTGGCGGAGCGGCAGGAGTAGTAGCTGCAGTACGAACTACCGGCTTGATTTTAGGTGTTGCTGATTTTTCCAGTTCTACGGTATATGAAGTTCCATTAACTTCTACCTTTACATTGTTGTCTTGTATATCTCCAACAGTAACCTTATATAAGTTACCGTTTATCTTATATTTATATTCTTTCATACGATTAAATTTTATCAAAGTTATTTCTTGTTCGGAGTTTCACGCAAAGTATAAATCTTAGAACTCCATGGCGAGTAACTGCGTTTTACGCGGCTTATTGTAAGGATAGTTTCTTCCACATCGTGATCAGCACCCTGAGCTTCGTGCAATGCCATAGATATCGCGGCAATAACTTCTCCAGGAGCTTCACCAAGTTTCATTTCCTTAGCTTCCTTATGGTCTGTCACATTCTGTGCTTTCATAGCGTTACGCTTACGCAAAGCAATTGCAGCCTTACCGACAAACTTAAAGCAAATATAAAGCAGAATCAGGCCCATAAATACGACAGCCATAGCCGAAATCGCCATACCCACACCAACAGGATCGTGCTGTTCGAACTTATCCATTTTAGGATTACTTTCTATAGTCTTGTTGTTTGTGCTAGGAGTAACATACTTCTCGGCACTGTCGTCCTTCACTTCCCATTCGTTCAAGCCATCACTCACACGGGCATACGAATAGTTTTCTTTAAGTACACCTGCCGGAACAACAACCTGATCAAGAAGTTTCTTGCCCGAATCATAAAGTCCAATCCAGTTCTCGTTTGTTTTGCTCAACACAAAATTTGTGTGGAAAGTACCACGACGCGGTGCACCGTCCGCCCAAAACAATGTGTGTTGGCGAGGTTTCAAAAGAGTCAACACATCACCTTTTGGAATAAAATAAGTGGCAGTATCACCCGGCTGTGAGCTTACACGGAGCAAGCATCCTGCCAAATCGGCACTGCTATACGACTTATTGAATATTTCAATCCATCCGCTGTGCAATCCATAATCATCCTGGAAGTTACTCTGATTGTCCACCAGCACTTCATTGATGACCAATTTATTGTTAGGCTTTTGCTCCTTACAGGACGAAAAAGCCACCAACAGCATCAAAGAAAGGAACATTCCGATATTCAGTTTTCTCATCATATTTTCAGATTTTAATTTATTACAAAGGAATATTACCGTGCTTCTTCGACGGATTAGTAAGTTTCTTAGTCTGCAACTGCTGCAATGCGCGGATAATACGGAAACGGGTATTGCGAGGTTCAATCACATCATCAATATAACCATATTTAGCCGCATTATAAGGATTTGCAAAAAGTTTTGTATATTCAGCTTCTTTCTCAGCCATAAATGCCTTAGGGTCTTCAGCTTCCTTAGCTTCCTTAGCATACAATACTTCTACAGCACCTGCGCCACCCATAACGGCAATCTCAGCAGTAGGCCATGCATAATTCATATCACCGCGCAACTGCTTACAGCTCATCACGATGTGCGAACCACCATACGACTTACGCAAAGTGATAGTGATCTTAGGCACTGTAGCCTCACCGTATGCATAAAGTAATTTAGCTCCATGAAGGATTACGGCATTGTATTCCTGACCTGTACCCGGCAAGAATCCAGGAACATCAACAAGCGAAACGATAGGAATATTGAAAGCATCGCAGAAACGAACGAAACGCGCCCCCTTACGTGAAGCATTGCAGTCAAGCACACCGGCAAGGAACTTAGGCTGATTGGCAACAATACCTACAGACTGTCCGTTGAAACGGGCAAAACCGATAATAATATTTTTTGCGAAATCGCGCTGAACTTCAAGGAATTCACCGTTATCTACTATAGCACCGATTACTTCATACATATCGTATGCCTTGTTTGCGCTGTCAGGAATAATATCGTTAAGAGAATCTTCAAGACGGTCAATAGGGTCTGTACAATCGACGTAAGGAGCTTCTTCAAGATTATTCTGAGGAATATAACTCAAAAGTTTACGTATCAAAGCCAAACCTTCTTCTTCAGTAGATGCAGTGAAATGTGTAACTCCCGAACGTGTTGAGTGAACACTGGCGCCTCCAAGGTCCTCTTGTGAGACATCCTCTCCTGTTACAGTCTTAACAACCTTAGGACCTGTAAGGAACATATAAGATGTACCTTCCATCATAAGTGTGAAGTCAGTCAGAGCAGGAGAATAAACCGCTCCACCGGCACAAGGTCCGAAAATACCTGAAATCTGTGGAATAACACCAGATGCAAGAATATTGCGCTGGAAAATTTCAGCATAACCAGCCAAAGCATTAATACCTTCCTGGATACGTGCGCCACCCGAGTCGTTAAGTCCGATACAAGGAGCACCCATCTTCATTGCCATATCCATCACCTTGCATATTTTCTGTGACATTGTTTCAGAAAGTGAACCTGCCGAAACAGTAAAATCCTGAGCAAAGACATATACCAATCTGCCCTCTATAGTTCCATAGCCAGTTACCACACCGTCGCCAAGATAATGTTTCTTGTCCATACCGAAATTGGTACAACGGTGTTTTACGAACATATCCATTTCTTCGAAGCTGCCTTCGTCCAGCAACATAGAGATACGTTCACGAGCTGTATATTTACCTTTAGCATGCTGTTTTTCGATAGCCTTTTCGCCACCACCCAGACGAGCCTGGGCACGTAGTTCGATAAGCTCTTTCACTTTTTCCAATTGAGTACTCATAGTTATAAGTATTTTTAAAGTTTATAATGGTATTTATCCGGACATCAATCTATTTATTCCCTATAAAAAAGAGTTGAAGAGTCTGCTTACATAATTAATATGTAAACTGACTCTTCATTCATATCTTTATAGGAAACTTATTACTTTCATCTTCTATGTCCGAATTTTATTTTTCACAAAGTTCTGTCAATACCCCCATTGTTGATTTCGGATGCAGGAAAGCTATATTAAGATTCTCAGCCCCTTTTCGTGGAGCCTTGTCAATAAGACGTATTCCCTTTCCTTCAGCATCTGCCAATGCATTAGCGACACCATCTTCAACGGCAAAAGCCACATGGTGTACACCCATTCCTCTGTTTTCAATAAATTTTGCTATTGTGCTTTCAGGACCGGTTGGTTCAAGAAGTTCTATCTTTGTTTCACCACATTTAAGGAATGCAGTTCTAACCTTTTGGTCTTCAACAGTTTCGATGTTATAACATTTTAATCCCAATACATTTTCATAATACGGGAGGGCTTCTTCGATACTCTTCACAGCAATGCCCAAATGTTCAATATGAGATAATTTCATAATGATGTTGTTTTTTAGATATTAAATTAAAGTTCAATAAATTATGATAGACAAAGAAAATAAATTTGATTTAATTACGAAACATTTTCCGCAATTATTTATGCTAATTACCTTTTTATAACGTCTGAAAGTTTATTTTGAAAACTTAAGTTAGCAAAAGTAATGTACTCAAATTCATTACACATATATTTTTTCCATTATCCTGTTCAGCCATCCCCACTTCAATCTATACCACCTGCGTGTACTCAACTGTTTACCTCCAAACCTAAGGATAAAATCACGATAACCGTATTTCTTGAAAGGGAGCCCTGCGTCAATAAATTCGAAATGGCTGTAACCTTTCTCACGTGAATACGTCATGGCATTCCATACAGCAAGGACACCGGGATAAAGCAAAGGATAACTTTTCCGCATACCTCCCGAAAACAGCAGAAACACAGTATCACCTGAAAACAAGCAGAACGAACCGCCAATTATCTTTCCTTCATACGATACTGTAAATATTTTTCCAACCCTTTCACTGTCTTTTCCCAACTCAAGGAGTTCCATAAAGAAATCCATACCAGGAAGATATTTGAATATCTTCGACGAATAATAATTCTTCAGCATTCTGAAAAAATCCCTTACTTCCTGCTTGTTGTCGGCAACACCCATTACTGCGCCATTTTTCAGTCCCAACTGGATTTGACGTTTCCTTGAGGCCCCCATCCATTTGTCCAATGTTGAATGATGAATAGAATTAATTACACGTAATCTGCGAATAGGGAAATACCCGTTTTTTCGGAAATATTTATATCCAAACAACGGTTCACTCAGATTTCTGAATTCGATTACAGAAAAGTTTTGTCTGTTGCGACTCGTGAAATATGAAAGCAATTCATTAAAGATCACATCATGCTTTAAGTCTGTATCAAAATAATCACAACAATCGTATATAACACATTTCTGCATAGGCCATGACCTTCTGATTATACATAACATCTTGGCTATAGGCTTTTCCCCGTCAAAAGCAACAAGCATAAAAGGACTGTACCCGGATGTTCGTTCAAGGATTCTGAACAGGCTGACCGAGTGAAATACATTATAATCTGGAAGTTTAGGCAAAGCTTCCGAATGTTCGTATGTAACCAAACGTATTGCCATATATTGCAAATTTACAAAAAAAGTTTCATCTTTAAAACGAAAAGCATACATTATATAGACTACATATCAGAATTAAAAGTCTGAAAACTATGTTTTCCACTTTGCTCTTCACTCAATTTGCACTATATTTGTACAAATCAAACAATAAACATCAATTTATGGAAAATTTCAGCGACCTCATAAAATCAAGACGCAGCATGCGTAAATTCACCGACCAGGAACTAACACAAGAAGAAGTGGTTACACTGCTCAAGGCGGCACTTATGTCCCCAACATCAAAACGCTCAAATTGCTGGCAATTCGTTGTAGTGGACGACAAGGAAGTTCTTGAAAAATTATCATACTGCAAAGAAGCAAGCGCATCATTTATCAAAGATGCAGCATTGGCAATAGTTGTCACTGCCGATCCTATGGCAAGTGATGTATGGATAGAAGATGCCTCAATTGCTTCAATCATGATACAACTGCAGGCAGAAGACCTTGGGCTTGGAAGTTGCTGGGTACAACTGCGTGAAAGGTTCACCGCAGACGGAATTTCTTCGAATGAATACGTTCACGAAGTATTGGACTTGCCGTTACAGCTTCAGGCATTATCTATCATAGCTATAGGTCACAAAGGAATGGAAAGAAAACCATTCGATGAATCTCACCTGCAATGGGAAAAAATTCATATCAACAAATATGGAGGTAAATAACAGTGGAAATTTCATCTAACCACCAATCAATAGTATTAATAGGTGCTGGTAACGTTGCCACACACCTCGGCAATGCACTACATGAGGCTGGCTGTACAATAAAAATGATTTACAGCAGGACACAGGAATCCGCAAAGGAACTTGCCGAAAGTATTGGATGTCCATACACTACTGATATAACTTCTATAGACAATGATGCGGATATCTATATCGTATCGCTCAAAGACTCTGTACTTGACTCAATACTGCCTGAAATTGTAAAATGCAATTCTAAAGCTTTATATGTTCATACGGCAGGCAGTGTATCAATAGACATTTGGAAAGGATTGACAGACAGATATGGTGTCCTCTACCCTATGCAGACATTCAGCAAACAGAGAAAAGTGGATTTCAATAATGTACATTTCTTTATAGAAGCAAACAGCAAACAAGATACGGACTTACTCATCCGGACAGCATCCCTATTGAGCGAACATGTATTCGAAGCCTCATCCGAGCAACGAAAATACCTGCATATCTCGGCGGTATTTGCCTGTAACTTCACCAATCACATGTATGCCATTTGCGAGCATCTCCTTACATCACAAGGACTACCATTCAGCGCTATGCTACCTCTTATTGACGAAACTGCTGAAAAGGTACACCACCTCTCGCCCGTATCGGCTCAGACTGGTCCTGCCCAAAGAGATGACCATAATATAATGAACAGCCATCTGGACATGCTTGAAGAAGAGCCACGTATATCAGAACTGTACAGACTAATAAGCGAAGACATACACAAATTTGCGACAAAAGGAAAATAAAAAACGTAACATTATATGATTAATTACGACCTTACAAAAATAAAAGCCATTTTCTTCGATGTTGACGGAGTGTTAAGCGGTGATACCGTACCACTTCATCCAAACGGAGAACCCATGCGCATGATAAATATCAAAGACGGCTATGCCATACAGTTTGCCGTGAAATGCGGTTTGCACATAGCCATAATTACCGGTGGCAATACCGAAGCCGTAAGATTAAGATTTGAAGGGCTCGGAGTGCAGGACGTATGTATGGGGGCAGCTATTAAGACAAGGGAATATTATAAATTAATAGAAAAATACGACCTCAAACCTGAAGAAGTTATATATATGGGCGACGACATACCAGACTACGAAGTACTACGCCTTGTAGGTCTCCCTTGCTGTCCGGCAGATGCCTCACCGGACATAAAAGCCGTGTGTAAATACATTTCACACCGTGGAGGTGGTCAAGGCTGTGGACGCGATGTAATAGAACAAGTTCTTCGCGCTCAAGGTAAATGGATGTCACACGAAGAAGCATTCGGATGGTAAACTCTTGTTAGTTTGTAAGTTCCTGAGTTATTTAGTTCGATAATGAGAGCGAATTCCAAACTTAAAAACTTTAAACTAAAAAACATATGTTAGACAATCTAAAGAAATACAATATTATTCTGGCATCAAATTCGCCACGCCGCCGTGAACTGCTCACAGGACTTGGCTTAGACTACGAGGTAAAACTGATAAAAGGAATAGACGAAAGTTATCCGCCACATCTTAAAGGCGACGAAATTCCGATATTCATTTCACGAATAAAAGCAGCGTCATACAGACCTGTGATGGCGGAAAACGACCTTGTGATAACAGCTGACACAATAGTATATGCCGACGGAGAAGTACTTGGCAAGCCTAAAGACAGAGATGATGCAGTAAGAATGCTGAAAATATTATCAGGGCATACCCATCAGGTAATGACAGGAGTAAGCATCACTACACGCGATTTCCAAAGAAGTTTCGCTTCAGTTTCAGACGTTACTTTCGACAATCTGACTGACGAAGAAATATATTTCTATATTGACAATTACAAACCTTACGACAAAGCCGGAGCATACGGCATCCAGGAATGGATTGGCTTCATCGGAGTGTCAGGCATACGCGGTTCTTACTTCAATGTTATGGGACTGCCTGTTCAAAGGCTTTATAAAGAACTTTGCTCTATTGAATAATTACAAAATATACTATCAAAGCATAATCTTAAAGTAATATTAAAAAAGAATGCCTCCTAAAACTTCGAAAAACTTTTAGGAGGCATTCCTTTTAAAAAACTCAAATCATTATTCACCAAATGAATAAATCACCTAATGACCGTAAATTCATATTTTCCTGAACCCAGTTCTATCATTACTTTACCATCGTTGAATTCGGATGATAATATTCCTTCAGCTTTTTGAATAGATTTACCGCTTTCCAAAATACTTTCCATGTCTTTTGCCGGAATACAAAGAGAGGCTGTTGTATTCGCAGGAACAGTCAGTGAGTAAATTATCTTACCATCTATAACCGTCCAAGCACTTTCTATTCTTCCATATAAAGAGTCGAAGTACCCTTCCGCGAATGTCATCTTGCCTGTAGGATCTATACGTGGCGACAAAATAAAATGTTTGAATCCCGGATTAGCCTCATCACGCATAATACCGAGAGAATAAGCATACATCCATGCGCCGACAGCTCCAAATGAATAATGATTGAACGAGTTCATACGATTGTTTTCACCGAATCCATCGACATGAGTATATGAATTCAGACGTTCCCATATTGTTGTAGCCCCTTGCTCCACAGAATACAGCCACGAGGGATATGATGTTTGTTGCAACAGATTATAAGCCACATCGTCGTAACCGTTGTCAGAAAGAGCCTTGCTAATCCATGCCGTACCTATAAATCCCGTCATAAGTGAATATTGAGGATATGTCTTTCCATCGTCACCAGTATTCTCCCTCTTTACTGTATTTACAAGGTTTAATGCAAAATCATCTTTCAAATCCTGATTTACTATTCCGAAAGCCAATGGCAATACGTATGATGTCTGTATATCGACAAGCTTGCCTTTTTTAGGTCCGTCCGCTCCCGAAGATATTGTTTTAGAAGTATTCTTGTCTATATATGTTTCATTAAAGAACGCCATACGCTCACTATGTAAATTACCGAACTTCTCTGCATCGGTATCCTTTCCCAGTATGGTGGCAACCTTATTCATTATCTCGAGGTCATAAAGAAAATATGCCTCCCACATAAGCGTCTTGTCATTTTTCTGGTCTTCAAGTCCTAACCAGTCGCCAAGATTCCAAAATTCATTATCCTGTACAATTATATTCGATTTTGGATCAATATTCTTTTTTAAGATATAATCAATATACATGCACATAGCATCATAATGTTCGGAAAGAACAGCTTCGTCTCCATATTGCTGATATATTTCCCACGGGACGGTTATACCTGCACTACCCCAAAGCAAGCCACCGAATCCAACTCCAAGAGGAGCTACATCAGCAAAGCGTCCGTCTTTGCGCTGTACATCTCTCATAGCCTGCAGATAACGTCGAAGGAACTGTGACACATCCGCAAGATATGTGGAAGTCCTTGAAAAAACGGAAATATCACCTGCCCATCCAAGACGTTCATTCCTTTGCGGACAGTCAGTAGGTATAGACAAAAAGTTAGCGTTTGTTGACCATACTATATTGTTCCACAGCTTATTGACCTTCTCATTTGACGTCTCGTAATGCGAAGCAAGTTTATCTATCGAACTGAGAACTATACCTTTCACATTTTCTACTGGTAATGTCTTTTCAATACCTGTTATCTCAATATATCTGTATCCATGATATGTAAACCTTGGAGAATATGTTTCACTTCCACCACTGGTAATATATTTGTCCTGCGCCATAGCAGCACGGATATTCTCAAGCATTATCATACCTTCATTTCCGGCATATCGTGGAAGTTCAGGATATTTCACTTCGGCAAATCTCATATTTATAACTTTACCAGACTCCATTCCGGATAGTGTGATTTCAGGAACGCCAACCATGTTCTGTCCCATATCATAAACAAATATCCCTGGCCGTACTTCTTCTACCGACTGTGCGGTAAGAGTTTTAATGGCTTTTACAGTCTGCCCGTATTGTGCAATAAGATTATAATCCTGATATTCATCACCATTCACAACATCCTTACATACATAACCCTCAAGAGGTATTTCCATGGCATTTTTCCATTCTGAATCATCATACACGGCTGTTGTCCATCCATCTACATACTTTTCTTTCGATGAATCATAAATTTCTCCCTGGAAGAAACTGCCATATACTATAGGTCCGTCTGAATAATATTTCCATGTTTCCGGCGATGTGGTTATGACTTGCTCAGTACCGTCATTATAAGTTATTATAAGCTGTGCCAAAAGAGACTGACGGTCGCCAAAAAAATTCCAGTTTTCACCTGTATAAGTCGAAGCTCCGCTCCACCATCCTTCTGCCAATAACGCTCCTATGGCATTCTTTCCTTGGTTTAACATATCGGTCACATCATATACCTGATAGAGATGTGTCCTGTTGTATTGAGTTACTCCAGGATTGAAATAATCATTACCCGCACGCTGCCCGTTTATATAAATCTCATATATACCTCTGGCCGTAGCATAAAGTCGTGCTTTCTTTATTTCCTTTTTTTCGGCTGTGAAAACAGTCCTAAGCATAGGCATAGAATTGCAGCTTGGATTTTCAATATATATATCTTTTCCAGAACTTTTCAACTTTTCAGGCTCCATCACAACAGTTGTTATCCTATTTTCCGGACTTCTGAAATTGCATATATCCATAGTTGCTTCCGAAAAATCATTCGCAGATAAAAGAGTAAAGCCAACATCTCCCACAACAGGGAAGGCAATAAAATCACCTCCTCTTCCTAATGGGTTAAGATTAAACTCACCAACCTTGTTACCATCAACATAGAATGCCGTGAAACCAAGATTAGAATATAATGTTACAGTATGTTTAGCGGTTGCATTACTTTTGTTTATAACATTACTTGGAATACTGAACGCGACAAGAGGTTTGTCTCCCCTGTCATCATTATGATAACCCACACGATACACATTCAATACAGCCAATGCATTTGACATATCAACCTCAACTTTGACGTACGACTCATCCTTAAGATTGGCTATGTGATATATATTCTTATTGCTGTCCATAAGCCTTTCGTCATTGGCGCCATAAATGAATCCGACTTTCTTTTGTTCAGCTTCATCCTTCATTTTAAAGGACAAATTCATTTTGAATACAGGCAGATAGTGAGAATACAGTACCATATCATCATCGCTGCCCCCAATCCACTTGGCTCCGTTCCATCCATCAATATCGTTCGACGACATAAGACTTGTTTCAAACCATGATTTGCCCGTCAGCTCCTCTCCTATATTATTTCACACTGTGACAGTCCAATCATAGCGTGTTTTTGGAAGCAGTGTTTCTCCATTATAGATAATATTCTGTGATTGGTCGCTTTCTATCTTTCCACTGTTCCATACATTGTTCCCATCCTCGTCTATTACTTCTATCTGATATGCAGTCTGGAAAATACATCTCGAGTTATTGTCTGATTTCATTCTCCATCCGAATCTTGGTTCTTTTGTATCGACACAAATGTAATTCTCAGTGTATTCAACAGTCAATCCTTCAATTTTATTCTTCTCAGTACACGAAACACAAAATAAAATAGCTGTCGCGAATGTTATTCCCAAAAATAAATTTACAAACAGACATTTTAATCTTTCCAAAAACACGTTTACCATAAAATCGCTGATTTTAAATATACTACATATAACTATCTACCAGACTGATAACCTTCAGTTGTTCATTAAATACCGCCAAAGACAAGTCCGAACTGACATGTACTTTCACTTCCTTACCTGGAAGCAAATCAAAATAATTGTCTTCAAAGAAGTTGTCAATACCATACAATGACATAAATACTCCACGAGCAAATACATCCGATTTCAAAGTAACATCAAATCCTCCATCAGCTTTCTTTGCGCTCCAGATTATATTTGCCTTTTCGTAGTTTAAGTCCTTCTGTTCAGCAGCATAAGCAATATTTGTGTAAGTTTTTCCGTCTGTTTCAAACTCAGTGTATATTATTACATCATTCTTTGACTTATCACCCAACACATTGCTCATCTCAGACTCAAAGATTAGCTCTGAACCGTTCACCGGAGTTTTCAACGGCATTGATTTTTCATAAACGACATTCCCCCTCATATCCATTACTTTAAGCGAGAAGTTACCGCTGACAGTTTTAAAATAATCAGAGACCAAATGAACAGTAAGCTTATCATTCATCACAACAGGAGATACCAGTATCATATCGTATGCATTCTTTGCAAAATAATGTTGAGCCTTCCAGCGTCCGTAATAGTCACGGCTTGACCAGGAAGCTACAGGCCAACAGTCATTATGCTGCCAGAATAAAGATCCCATACAGTAAGGCATGTCTCTGCGGTGTGCCTCCATAGCGGTCTTAATCGCGTCGCCCTGCAGAATCATACCTACATACAGGAAATGCTCGAAATCCTTAGGCTTTTTAAAATTCTTGAGCATATATTCCTCAATACGACCATTGGCAAAAGAGCCACCTCGCTGGTGCGACATCATTACTTCAGAATATATATCATGGTCTCTTTTCTCCGGTGCATAAATCTTTACAGATTCATATTCCGGGAATGACTGAAATCCATACTCTGAGAAGAAACGGCTACGTTCTGTATTATATTGCGATATAGGATCATTAGCATGCCATACTCCCCAATAATGAGAATCACCATTCACTCCGTCCGATTTCATTCCGGGGAAAGACATCGGCGATGAACCTCTATATCCTGTTCCACCACCATATTCTTCGACTATCTCCGGCAAAACTTTAAAATACAGATTATATAAATCATTCCATAACTTCTCGGCATATCCATTACCCATAGCTTCGTATCTGCGTTTCCATCCCCATCCGAACCATGCGTCCTGGTTTTCATTATTTCCACACCATAAAGCGATACAAGGATGATTTCTCAAACGACGCACATTATATATAGCTTCTTGCCTTACACTCTCTATAAATTCGTCATCGCCAGGATATAATGAACATGCAAACATAAAGTCCTGCCATACCAATATGCCATGCTCGTCGCACAAATCATAGAATATATCATTCTCATATATACCCCCACCCCATATACGAAGCATATTCATATTGACATTTTTTGCATCCAATATTGTACGCTCATATTTTTCATCTGTCACACGAGGCAGGAAGTTGTCGCTCGGTATATAATTAGCTCCTTTCATGAAAACAGGCTTGCCGTTAAGCTCAAAATATAGAGTAGTTCCTGCCTCATCTTTTTCAGTCACGACCCTCAACGACCTTATGCCTATTCTGTCATTAACAGAATCCTGAGTTCCGTCATTCATAGTTACTGTCGTTGTAAAATCATACAGATAAGGATCACCCAATCCATTAGTCCACCAAAGTTTCGGATTCTTGATAGTATAATCAAGCGATACCTTGTTCAGACCTTTCACAAGATTAACCGTTTTCTTTGAAACGAGTTTTCCATCAGCTTTTACTGTTACAACAGCCCCTGAGACATTATCATCCGAAATCATTTCTACAACAGACGAAAGTTTGGCCGAACCTGAATTAACCCTATTTTGTATAAGCTGGACATTTTCTATTCTTAAATCATTCCATGCTTCAAGATAAACAGGCCGCCAGATACCGGATGTTACAAGTCTCGGTCCCCAATCCCAACCATAATGATAGCCGGCTTTACGGGCAAATATTCCGACTTTTCTATCCAATAATCCTCCATTTTCCGACTGGTCATTACCTGATTCCAGCTGATAAGGAAGTTTTTCCCATTTTGGCATATCTATCTTTATTGGAGAATGGAAATATACCTTAAGTTTATTGTCTCCTTTTTTCAATACACCTTTAATATCAACCTTCCATTCACGGAACATATTGTCTGCCTTAAGCAACAAGGAGTCATTAAGATATACATCTGCATACGTATCAAGTCCTTTGAATACAAGATACTGATTAGAAGAGTCTAATACTTTATCTTCTCCATTGATGGATGTCTCGTATATCCAGTCTTCTTTATCTACCCACTGCACGGCTCTTTCATTCAATCTAAAGAAAGGATCATCTATTATTCCATTGTCAATCAAGTCGGTATGCACAACTCCCGGCACAGTGGCATCGTACCAGTTATCAAGCCTTGCCTGTCTGAATTTCCAACCTTCATCTATATTCTGACGATATACATCAGCATACAAATTACTACCCGATAAAGCAGTCTGTAACAGTACAGCTACCAATAATTTTTTTCTTGAAATTCCCATAGTATTATTTTTTAATGATTAATCCTATTTCTTGTCAATCTCCTCTCTCCCTATACTTCTGCGGTGAAATACCAACCTGCTTTTTAAAGAATGTACCAAAGCTGGAAGGATTAGGAAAGTTAAATTCTTCTGAAATCTCCTGCACTGTTTTGTTGGTACTGTCAAGCATAGCCATACATTTGCGGACAATAGCCTTGAAAACAAGTTCCTGAACAGTATAACCACAAACAGTTTTTGACAGACCGGAAAGATATTTAGGCGAAAGACATAGCTTATCGGCATAAAACTCTACACCGCGCTCGGACATGTAATAACGGTCTATAAGCTGGATAAGCCGTAGAAATATTTCGGTACGTCTTGCACCGGCCGAACTACCAGAAAGGTACTTTTTCTGAAAGACAGAACAAAGCCTGTATGTCAATGAAAGAAGCAGAAGACGTTTTTCATAAACAGGGAAAAAATCATCCTGTCGCGGTTGTTCTGTTCCGATGAGCGATATATATCCTGCCACATCATCCTCTTCACCGGTATTCCATACACAATGTGTTTCCGGCGACATCTGCGAATAAAGATGTACGGAATAAACCATATTCCCGAGAACATCGCGTATAGGATCTACTTTATATATTATGATACTTACTTCAATATCTTCCGACTGAGCGGTAATACAAAAAGATGAACCTTCGTGGATGAAAACAGTCTCGCCTGAATATGCTGAATATTGTGTACCGGAGAGTCTAAACTCAAACCATCCAGAATGGCAGACTATTAATCCTATCCCGAAATTGATAAAACCATTTTTCATGCTTTCCGGAAAATCAAAAACCGGGCCGCCCGACGAACATACATCGGACTGACCGGTAATATTTTCTTGCAGTCTTATCAATCTTTCAGAACTGACTATCATAAAAGCTTTAGTTCGTTATTATTCATTCAAAATCTCTCCGCTAATTTAATAAAAATTATCGACTTAGCTGAATAATTTCCAACTAAGCCGATAAATCATTTACGCAACACACAAAAATAAAAAAAAACTATGATAAAATATTTAAATATGTATCCAATAGTTTTCCTGACGTTTCAATATAATCTCACATGTTACATTCTTATTTTCCATATGTTACATCAGGTACTTTTCTTAATATTAATATCGCAAATATGGTTCTAACTTTGATAAAAAGAATTACCGGACTTAACGGAAAGAATTTCCGCTAAGCCGATAATTTCCTCTTACGATATGGATAAACAAGAACGAAAAGCATCGAAATCATACATCCATAGAATGTCCAGCCGGACATTTCCTTTACAGCCGAGAGTGTAGCCTGAACCTGTACCTTTCCCTTAGCGGATATGGCGGCCATGTTCTCAGCCTCTGTCTCACTCTTTCCCTGATAGATCATTCCACGTACAGTCTGGTCGTACGAAGCGGCATTCTGCGGATCTACCCTATCTGCATCGTGTGCAAAACGGGTGATATAATGCTGCTGACGATGCTGCATCACGTTGGTATATAGAGATGTTCCTATTGCGGGTCCCAACACCATACGTACAGAAAGCATTATGCAAATCCAAGTGGACATATATTTGTATGGCATACGCTGATTGGCATGTACAGCTGCAAGGGAATATAAAAGCATCATCCCTGTGGAACGGATTATCACAGGATATTTCATTCTCTCATAGAGTCCTGCTGTCTGTACTTCGAAATACATGAACAGTGCCGACATTCCTATAAGAAGAAATCCCATACCGAAAAGGTATTTCAGCTTTACTCCCTTTGAGCCTAATACTATGGCTATCACCGCTCCAATAAAATATCCCAATATGCTCCAGTTACCTAAAGCGGCATTCTGCCAGTTGTCTATCTTCATACCCACTCCGGTAAATACATTTACAAACATGGAACTGGTGTTGAATATCATCAGCAGAAGGAAAAGTACGATACCCATATTGATGGTGCGTAGACGGAAAACCTCCATCATGAAATATGGTGAGCGTCCTGACGACTCCATATAGAAGAAGGCTGCACCGAATACCACGGCAAGTACCGTAGAACGGACTATAGTAGGATCGGAATACCAGTCGAGAGTCTTGCCGTAAACCAGTACATAGACTATACATGTCATCATGGCGCTGAACACAGCCACACTGCCGAACTTACGGAAATTAATCGGGAAACGTCGGCTGTTATAACTGTGATACGGCATTGTAACCATGATTATAAGTATGGCTGCAAGCGTCATTCCCATCATGTAGTAATAAACGTCCTGCCACTGATATTCGTATGCCAGCCATGCAGTGAGCGATGTTCCTATCTGTCCAAGTATCATGAAGAAGAGGTAGATAATAGGCATGCTTTTGCTTTTCTCGGCATCAAGGGCATCCCATCCTTCACCGGTCACAGGTTCCATTCCCGGAGTGATATTCCTCGTAGCCTCCATTCCGAAGGCATATTTTATCAAAGTGAAGAGGTTTACCATCATGAGTACCATACGGAGGAAGCCCATGATAAGGCTGCACAATGCAAGAAGGAAGATACTGTCGGTGACAGCACACACATAACTGAGGATGTACATGAGTGAGAAACCCACCACACACATCATCTTTTCACGACGGATACATACCAGCTGATAGAAGAATGGAGCGAAGGCTGCCATACCTATTGAGGTGACGAACCCCACGAACTGGATATGCTCCGACTGGATTCCCAGTCCGCTTGTCATCTCACCGCTGTTGGCTGTATATACTCCGCCCACAGTCAGTATCGGGATGAAGAGCAGTATCAGCAGTATGATACCTACAGGTTTGGGAACCCAATTATAGAATGGATAATTTCTTTGCATGAGTTTGTAAGTTTGTGAGTTTGTAAGTTTATGAGTTTGTAAGTTTATGAGTTTGTAAGTTTATGAGTTTGTAAGTTTAACTTCATTGACCTTTGGTTGTGAACATCAACCAACTTAAAAACTAAAGAACTAAAAAACTAAAAAACTTATAACTTCGCTTTCACAATAACCATCATTCCGGCAGCAAGACGTTCGTTGTCTTCTTGGCTAAGCCCTTCGAAATCTATTCTTACAGGGACACGCTGGCGTATCTTCACAAAGTTTCCGGCTGAATTGTCAGTAGGAACGAGCGAGTATTTCGAACCGGTTGCACCGGATATGGCTGTAATCTTTCCCTTGAATTCCTTGTCGCTTATAGCATCTACAGTGAGTGTCACTTCCTGACCTATATGAAGGTTTTCCACCTGGGTTTCCTTGTAATTGGCTATCACCCATTTCTGTGTGTCAGGCAATATGTAGGTTATTGTCTGTCCGGCAGAGATGAACTGTCCTTCCTCTATGGCGCGGCGTCCCAACTGTCCGTCGCATGGTGCGGTAACCACTGTGTATGAAAGATTCAGTCTTGCCATGTCGAGTGCAGCCTGTGCGCGCTGTATGGCAGCATCCATGTTCTGACGACGGGTTGATACTTCGTTCACTCCCGACATTGCAGCTTCCTGCTGACGTTTCAATGCCACGAGCTTTTTCTTCGTTGCCTCATATTCTGTTTCTATCTGTTCCAGTTGGATAGGTGTGGCAGCATTTCTCTGAAGAAGGTTTTCGTAACGCTTGCGGTCCTTGTCCAGTTTAGCCAGACGGATTTCCACTTCCGAGATTGAAGCCTCATAAACCGAAGCTGAAGCCTTTGTGGTCTGGAGTGTCTGACCTATAACTGAAGCTCCTGCCATGGCATCTTTCAGTGCAGCCTCAGCTTCCATCACGCGGATACGGTATTCTCGGTCGTCGAGAACCATAAGTGTATCGCCTTTCTTCACGGTCTGATGTTCGGTGAAATAAACCTTTTTTATATATCCCGAAGCACGGAGGTTTACCGGCGAGATGTATTGTTCTATCTGTGCGTCGTTGCTTGTTTCGTTCATCTTGTAACTGAAGAACATCATTCCAATCTGATAGAGCCCTGCCAAGAGGATTATAATTCCGAATGTACTTGCCAGCATCTGGCGACGGCGTTGTTTCCTCAATTTTGCAGCTTGCTGCTCAAGTGTATTTTTCTTTATGTCAAGTTCTTTTGTTTCCATATCGTTTTTTTATTTGAAGTTATTTTATTGTGAAGTTAAAGGAGTTAAAGAAGTTAGAGAAGTTATGAAGTTGCTTAATCAGAATTGAAACAGCGTTTAACCGGTGTTTAAATACCGTTTAAATACCGTTATTTTAGCAGTGTTTCAAGTTTTCCTGTAAGTTTCAGCATCGTAAGATTGTTTACTCGGTAGTTGTAGTGTGCGGTTACATAGTTGTTCTGTGCCTCGCTCATACGCATTTCGTCCTGAAGTACTTCTGTCATTGATGCCACACCTTCACGATAGCGGTCGGAAGTCACTTCGTAAACGTCCTCTGCCAACAGGTAGTTGTCTTTCTGTTTGGTGAAATTACGGCGGCTGTTCATCAGATCGTTCGTGGCATTGAGATACTGGGTTCTGAAACTTTTCAATGCATTTTCGTAAGAAAGTTTTGCATTTTCAATGTCAAGTTTCGCTTTTCTCACTTTAGAGCGTTTGTCAAGTCCGTCGAATATCGGCACTCTCAGTGTCAGACCTATGCCGGAAGAGTTGTACCATTTGCTTGACGGTCCGTCGTGAAACCAGTTCTTTGCCTTGTCGGTAAATGCCGAGTACATGAAACTTCCTGTAAGCGAGAGCGAAGGAATATATCCCTGCGAAATCATCTTCTTCTGTTTCTCTGCCAATGCAGTCTGTTTATTCAGGAGTTCAAGTTCCGGCTGACCTTCGTACAATCCGCTCATTTCTACAGTAATGATACTCTCTGTATCCACAGGAGTAAGTGTGATGTCCGTTTCCGACGGATAGTCTATCACATACTTCAGCATGTTTATTTGCTGTGTAAGCATTGCCACGGCATTGTCGTACTGCACCTGTAGGTTTTCGAGGTTTATATTAACACGCTTCACGTCCACTTCCATCGCCATACCATTATCGAAAAAAGCAGTAGTGATGTCTCTCAGTTCTTCCAGACGCGAGATGTTCTCTTTCACTATCGAAATCTGTTCGGCTGTACTCTGACCCAAATAATACATCTTTGTGATTTGCATTATCAGGTCCTCACGTGCCTTGTCGTAAGAGAGGGTGTTTATTTCGTCCATCATCTTGGCAACCGACATTGCCGTATAAATGGTCTGATTATACAGAGGCATCTGGAGTTGCAATCCCGCCGAAGCATTATATTGCAGTGTTTTTGTCACGTTATAGGGATTACCGTATGCCGAACCATCGGTAACCGAAACGGGAGGATTGAAATTATCGTTGAAAGATGCCACCGCATTAATCTGCGGCAACAGTTTGGCACGGTTTTCCGAGATGCTGTGCTTTCCCTTAATAATTTCGTTGCGCTTGGTCTCCAGTGTGAGGTTATTCTCTATACCTATCTGCAGACATTCTTCCAGCGTCAACACCTGCTGCGCTCCGAGAGGAAAAAGCGAACAGGCTAAAGCAAAATTGAGTAATAGTCTTTTCATATCGTTTATCTTGTTTATCTGACGCAAAGTTAGGATGTTACGCACAGATAATCACTACGATATTTTCGCTTTAGATGTTCATATTTTCCTTTTATACTATCAGGGACTTATTTAAAGAAAATCCATAAAGAAACGTACATGCGTCTTCTGGTGCTGACTATAGTCGGCAGCACTGCTGACTACAGTCGACACCTCTGCCCACTATAGTCGACACCACTGCTCACTATAGTCGGCAGAAAGAAAAGATTGTTGGAAACAGATTATAGTTTGGCCTTTCTTAGCCTTAAACTGTTGGTTACTACACTTACACTGCTCATCGCCATGGCAGCACTCGCAATCATAGGGTTAAGAAGAAATCCGTTAATAGGAAACAGAGCACCTGCAGCTACCGGAACACCTATTATATTATATATAAATGCCCAGAACAAGTTCTGACGGATAGTACGCACAGTATGACGAGAAAGACTTATTGTATCGGCTATCTTCTCAAGGTTGGATGAAATGATAGTAACCTTTGCCACATCCATGGCAATATCACTACCCTTACCCATAGCAATACTCAAATCTGCCTCAGCAAGGGCGGCACTGTCATTTATGCCATCGCCTGCCATTGCCACTACCCTGCCCTGCGAACGGAGAGTCTTGATAAATTCGGCTTTCTGCTGCGGAGTGACTTCCGACTTATAATCATCAACTCCGGAAAGTCCTGCCATATAACGTGCAGGAGCCTCGGCATCACCGGTCAGCATTACTACTTTTATACCCATACTCTTCAGTCTGGATATTGCCGCAGCAGACGATTCTTTCATCTTGTCAGTTATGGCACACAGGCACAATACTTTCTCATTATCGGCAAACCATATCACAGTCTTGCCCTGCGCGGCAAGTGTTGATGCTTTTTCTTCCATATCTGAAGAGATTGAAATGCCGCAAGATGAAATCAAACGTCTGTTTCCTGCAATATATATTTTGCCATCATAAATACCTTTTACTCCATGACCTGTTATACTTTCAAAACCAGTTATCTCAGCCGGAGCAGCTTCAATACTTTGTACTACAGCCATAGCCAACGGATGCTCTGAATGTTTTTCCAAGCCACACAATATGCTTGCTGCATCATCTATACCATTACTCCACAGCCAGTCTGTAACCACAGGCTTGCCTTCGGTAATGGTTCCGGTCTTGTCGAGAACCACAGTATCAACCTTGCGGGCTATCTCCAGACTGTCAGCATCCTTGATAAGTATTCCCATCTCGGCTCCCTTACCTATACCTACCATGATGGCTGTAGGCGTGGCAAGTCCCAAAGCACACGGACACGCAACAACCAGCACTGTAACGGCAGCAAGGAAACCATGGGTAAGTCCGCTTTCGGCATCGAGTGTCACCCAAAGTACAAATGAAAGCAGTGCTACTGATATTATGATTGGCACGAATATGCCAGCCACCTTATCTACAAGTTTCTGAACAGGTGCCTTGCTTCCCTGGGCATCCTGGACCATCTTAATAATTTGTGCAAGGACTGTTTCAGCACCCACTTTTTCTGCCACGAACCTGAAACTTCCTTTTTGATTTATTGTTCCGGCAAAGACCTTTGAACCTTTCTCTTTCAATACCGCAACAGGTTCTCCGCTTAACATACTCTCGTCCACGTATGAAGAGCCGACAACCACAGCACCATCCACGGCAATACGTTCACCGGGCTTCACAACGACAGTATCGCCCACCATGAGCATATCTATGTCTGTTTCCATCTCTGTAGCGTTCCGCATCACGGTAACCTTCTTTGGCTGCAGTCCCATAAGTTTCTTTATTGCCTCGGCAGTGTTTCCCTTAGCCCTGTCCTCCAATGTACGTCCGAGGAGGATGAATGCAACTATCATAGAAGCCGCCTCGAAATACACATGCGGAGTTATGCCGTGACGAAGAAGGTATTCAGGAAAAAACATATTGAACAGACTGAACAGGAAAGAAATACCTGTACTCAACGCAACAAGCGTATCCATATTGGCCCCACCCTTAATAAGCAATTTCCAGGCATTTACAAAAAATCCATTGCCAAGTCCGAAAACCACTACAGCCGAAAGTACAGCCATAATATACGACGCGTATGGCATATCATGAAAGACCATAGCTATCACAGATACCGGGATAGCTAATATTATAGCAAGTATAGTGCGAATTTTCAACGACTTGTAATGGTTCTTACGCACTTCTTCAGCCTCTTTCTGTACCTCTTTCTTTTCTTCGATAATAAGGTCGAAACCTATTTTCTGAACAGCCTCCTTCAGTTGCTGAGGAGTACATTCATCAGGATTGTATTCAACTGTAGCCATTGCAGCCGCAAGATTTACCGATGCGCTTACTATTCCCGGCTGCTTGTTCAATGTCTTATCAACACGCGCTGAACATCCGGCACAACTCATCCCTAAAACGGGAAAACTCTTCTTTATGGTTTTCATTTCTTGTTCTAATTTTTATCGGAATGCAAAGGTATTCATTTAAGGGACTTATTGTAAAAATCAGGTAAAAGTACTTTTATTTATTTATCATTGCTAATAAAAGTATAGCATTTTTTAACTCTAAGCATGACCTATTATCAACGGAATTGCTTAATTTTGAAAATACGAACTTTAAAACAATAGACATTATGAATACTAATCCTGTTTTCGGTCTGAACATTCCTACAAAACTGATGTTCGGATGTGGCGAATTAAAGAATCTTGCCACAGAACAACTTCCGGGGAAAAAAGCCATGATTGTAATCTCCGCAGGTACATCAATGCGCAAATACGGCTATCTGGATAAAGTAATTGAACTGCTTAAGGAAAACGACGTAGATTCAATAGTATATGACAAGATACTTCCAAATCCTATAAAAGACCATGTAATGGAAGGAGCAGCAATATGCCGCGAAATGAAATGCGACATGATTGTAGGACTCGGTGGAGGAAGCTCAATTGACACAGCAAAGTCTATAGCCGTAATGGCATGTAACGACGGCGATTATTGGGACTACATTCATGGCGGTACCGGCAAAGGCCGCCCGGTAAAAGGAGCATTGCCTGTAATAGCCATACCTACAACGGCAGGTACAGGTACTGAAGTCGATCCGTGGACAGTCATAACAAATACAGAAACAACAGAAAAAATTGGTTTCGGATGTCAATATACATTCCCTACACTATCTATCGTTGATCCTGAGCTGATGTTGTCCGTGCCTCCTCACTTGACAGCATACCAGGGATTCGATGCATTTTTCCATGCTTCAGAAGGATTCATTGCCAACTGTGCCACACCTATCAGCGACTTATTCGCGCTCGAAGCAGTCAGACTGCTTTATAAATACCTGCCTGTAGCGGTAAAAGACGGCCGCAACCTGAAAGCAAGAGCAAAAGTGGCTTGGGGAAGCACACTTGCCGGACTGGTGGAAGCCACATCAAGATGTGTATCACAACATTCATTGGAACATGCCATGAGCGCAAAATATCCTGAATTGCCACACGGAGCAGGACTTATCGCATTGAGCGAAGCTTACTTCGAGACATTCAGAAACGACTGCATGAAGCGCTATATGAAAATGGCTGAAATAATGACACAAAAGAAGAGTAACAGACCGAGCGACTTTATCGAGGCACTGGTTCTCATGAAGAAAGAATGTGGAATGGACAACCTGAAACTCAGCGACTGGGGTATGAAAGAAGAAGACCTTCCTGAAATGGTGACAAACGCAAGAGACATGGCAGGAGGATTCTACAGTTTCGATGTCCGTCCGCTCACAGACGAAGAAGTTCTGGATATATACAAGAAATCATATAAATAAATCGAGAATCATTTATCAGTATCTCCAATGCCCATTGTGGTATTGGAGATATTTTCTTATGGGAGTAAGAGAAAAAGATATATCATAAGTAAGTGATCTAAAATATTTTTATATTCAGCATAAATTATTAATATTGTCTCATGATATTTTAGAAATTGAATCATGAAACATATAAAAGTGCTTGAATTGAGTG
>NZ_JACJLQ010000043.1 GCF_016902295.1 Bacteroides caecigallinarum
GAGCAAGTGTGCCGGTGTGGGGCAACCTTCATCTTCCTTTGCTCCTCCGCAGCACTGTAATATCCGTGGAAAAGCACAGTTCAAATGACAGACTTCTAACACTCAAAACAAATAACGATGGATGAAATTATCAATGCTCTAAGAAACCTTAAGATGCCCGGAATGGCCCATTACTGGGCTACCATGCAGGAGACGCGACAGGCAGAGTCGCTCTCCTTGAAAGACGGTCTGCAACTGCTTATACAGGCTGAAATGGATAACCGGAATCAAAGCCGGAATGCCCGTCTGATAAAAAAAGCACACTTCCGTTATCAGGCTTCCATAAGTGAAGTTATCTATGACTGCAAGCGTGGCGTGGACAAGCAGAAAGTGCTTAATCTTGCCACTTGTGACTATGTGAAAAACGGGGTATCCATACTTATTACGGGTGCTGCCGGTACCGGTAAAAGCTGGTTGGGTACAGCGTTTGGTCATCAGGCCTGCATGAACGGATATAAGGTTGCTTATTATAACCTGTACAGGCTCTTCGAGGAAATAAGCCTTGCCCGCATATCCAGTACCCTGCATCGTTTCTTCGCCAAGCTGGCACAGACTGACTTGCTTATACTGGACGACTTCGGCATGAAAGTTCTTGACGGACAACAGTTGCTTGACTTTATGGAGATTATAGAAGACCGCCATGGACAAAAAGCTACGATCATCATATCACAACTACCGGTTGCCAACTGGTACGATGTGATGAAAGGCAACACGACTGCAGCTGATGCAATATTAGACAGGCTGGTACACACAAGTGTGCGCTTCGAGCTACAAGGTAGCAGTTTACGTCAAAAAAGACATCAATACTGCAACGTTACAGACGAAAATCAATAAATTTGCATCGCCATAGGTAAGAGTATGAAAAGTGAACGGATATCACCGTTTTGGGTGAACGGATATCAACCGTTTTCAGCACTTACCTTAGCCTCAACCTTCACCAAATCATAATCACAATCTTTTAATAACAATTCATGTTCATAATTTCGTAACGTTTGTGCTTTTTGTTGCTGAGGCTCATATTTAACAGCCTCATCTATGACTGCAAGAATTGGATTGGCTGTAGCATTCAGTACATTTTGTATATTGTTATTTGGAATGTTTAAAAACTGTCTTATTTGCTGCTTGGTGTTTATATTTAGTTCAAATCTAACCTTCCCTTTGAAATATGAAAGGATTTCATTCTTGGTGCTAAGACCATTTATAAAATTAACATTATTAACTTTCTCCAATTCCTTATATTTGTCATATATGGCTAACCGCTTTTTGTATTTTGGGGTAGAAACCGTGTTTTCCAACGTTATTCCACTATTGTACGGTTTTACAGTCCACTTACGATAATTGTTAAGGTTTTGCCGTATGGTTGAATTAATCACATAAATATCTGTTGCTATATCTTTGGTTACATCGCATTTAACCACCTCTGCATCGTGTAATATAGCCTCAACATTCAATCTACATATATTTAGCTTGTTTATATTACTTAGGCAGTCTTTAATAGTTTCACTATTTATTAACTGCGAGTATTTATCCAATAATATCTTTCCTGTGAATTCTAATACAAGTTCGTTATGACTATAATCTACCAATATCAATAATGAATAAGGTTTATCCTGCTGATATTTATAAGATAATACTTCATCATTTTTAACTGATGTAAGAAAAACCGAAACATTTATATCGGAAATATAATCTATTGAAGTTATCAATTTCATTTTGTCAAATTTTATCATTAAAATTAAAATATAATACATTATTTTTATTTGCAATTTTGCAAATTTTGTCATCTTGACAAGTAGTGAGGAAGAGGTTAATTCTCCACCTTCTCATTTGTTGGTTTATTAGGAATTTTTTTCCAATAGTCTTTTAGTCCATTACTTATATTCTCTTTGTGGGTAAGTGACTTTGATTTACCTTTCATTGCCTGACTGATTTTTTGCTTAGTCATGTCTGATAATTCTCTATATTGTCTCATTTTTTAAGTATATATTAATAAATATAGTAGAAATAGAAAAAATATCAACTTTAATAAGTTTTTTTTATGGAAATATGAAAAAAAATTTTTTCGTACATGGCTAACAGTATGCCTCTTACTGTGCTTATTATTTTTAAGCATAATAAGAGGCAAGTTACAGAGCTTAATTTCAGGTAATTATGTCTCCCAACAAATCAAATAATATACTGAAAGTTATATATAATACAATGGATCATTGATGAGGCTTATCCATTATTTAAGATAGTAATATTGGCTTTTTTCGGTTCAAGAGTCCACTGCCTCAACTCCATAAATTATTAAATAAATGGTTCTTCATCGTAGCCTTCCCATATATCTTCAAGCAGCTCTAACATGCCCAATTTTCCTTCTTCTTTTAATCTCTTTCTTTCTTCGTCACGGGATTTCTCAATAATATCCCTATATTCGGATTGCTCCGACAAATACAACTTTAAATTTGCATTATAAATATTCTCATTATCAAACTCCTTCAGATATGTTTCAATTTGGGCAGGATTACGTCCCATATTTTGTGCAATTAACCCCATAGGAACATTGGCATGATACAAAGCGGAAGCATAGCTGTGCCGAGCACAATAGAATGTTATACCATCGGAAAGTCTTAATCGCCTTGCAATACGTTTCAGGTTGACATTAACAAGATAATTCATATATGCCATACGGCTGAACTTCTTATCTTCTGTATCATTATCTCTATCAAAAATTGGAAATATATAATCCTCTAATTCATTCTCACTCAAGCCCCTTTCTCCATCAATATATGAGCCAAACGGATACAGGTATGGCATTAATAGATTTACATCAACGATAATCTTTGTGGGGTGATTAGTCTTTTGCCTTGTTGTTATAATCTCATAACAATATTTTTTCCTCAATTTATCAATCGCATAATCATATCCAAATTCAGCCGCATCTTTAATAAACTTCTTACTGTCTGTAATTTCAACTATTCGCAAATCTTTCTTTTTTAAGTTAGCAAGGTCAACAAGAGCCATACCTTGAAAGTGGTAACTACAAAGGAATAATGCGAGCGAAAATTGTTCTGCATTAATGGTCGTTAATTTAGTGGTTCCACGTGGCTTAAACTTCTGATTAACCCAATATTGCTTTTCTGACAATTCACCATATACATCATTATTTTCAATACCCAATCTTCCATATCTTTCAAAATAATATACCATAAGAGATGTCATTTCTTGTAACGTTAGTGCCCTTTTCCTTGTTTGGCAATTCAATTTTTTACTGAACTGAAAGGTCGTGAATGGTGTCTCTTTAATATATTCTTTGGTTGTGGCGTAATTAAAAATAGCCTGAAAGCAATCAAAAAACTTCCTTATAGAATTATCCTTATAATGGCAACGTAAATACTCTTCAAAAGAACGTAACCAATTATTTGTAACTTCAAATAGCTCTATATCCTTATTATTAGTATATTTTTTTATGCGGTTGAGTAAAGTCCTGTAACCGGTAGCAGTATTATACTTACCTTTTTCTATTTTGAAAAATTCAATTCTTTTTTCAAACAATGCAAATAAGGTTAGTTTTGTCGGTGCTTTTTTCTGTAAATCGGAAATAATCGTTGAGGCTGAATAGTCCTCTTTACCTTCCAAAGATAAAACATAATTCTGTGCATCGGCTAATTCCTTTGTGATAATAGAGTTGAGGCTATTGGCACGTTTACCCTTTACTCGCTGTTTATCATCGCTCCACTCTTGAGGCTTGCAAGATATACCCATACTTTTATATTTGCGTTTACCATTATAGCATACACGCAGCATAATAGGATGTTCACCATTGGCAAGCGTTTTTGAAGTGTATAATACCACTGAAATAGTAGGCATATTCCGTTTCATACCTTTACTTTTTAGTTTACCTTGTAGTTTACATTTTATTGTGTAAAACCTATATTTGGTTTACACTACAAAGATAATAAACAAATCAGAACTTTCTATATTTCAGTGATATATAAATTATTAATATTTTTCTATTTATTTCCCAAGCACACAAAAAGTATCTTCATTTCCCAATATACTGTTTAAATCGTTCTACATCAGTGTTCATTATTAACCCTTCAGGAAAATCAGTTTCTGCAATCAATTGCATGGCATAACCATATTCGGCTATATCGAAAGAAATATGTGCGTCGCTACCAAGAATCACAGGGACTTCATATTTCTTACACAATCGAAGTATCTCCATATTATTTCCTTTAGCTTCCGGCTTGTTGCGGCAAGGTTTAAGCGAGCTGTTATTTATCTCCAATAATGTATGATGCTCTTTTGATGCCAGTACAATAGGCTCAAATTCAAGACTTGCAGTACCGTCACCCGGATGGCTTATTATGTTAATATAAGGATTTGAAATGACATTCACCATTCCTTTGGTGTTTTGTTCCTTTGTTCCGTGAATGTAACACAACGAATGTATTCCTGCTATACGTATATCCAACATACGGAGATAGAATTCGTCCATATCAATATTGCCGTTAAAGTCGGTTATGTTTATTTCTGCCCCTAACAGCAACTCTATACCGTACATTTGTCTTGGCACGACATGAAGATTACGGAAATAAATCGGGTCACAGGTTCCCGGAATACCTGACGAATGTTCTGTTATTCCCAATAGCTTCAGGCCTTTTGAAGCTGCCGCCTGGGCCATTTCCTGTAAAGTACTGAACGCATGGCCACTGGCTATGGTATGGGTGTGTACATCTAATTCTATATTCTTCATTGTGAGTTTGTAAGTTTATGAGTTTGTGAGTTTGCGAATTTATAAATTTATTTTTGTTATAATCAACCAACTTAAAAACTAAAGAACTTGAGAACTAACATCTCTAATACGGATCCACATCATAATACACAATCAATGATTTAAACCGTTCATCCTCCATTATCGCTTGCTGCACCTGCTGCAGGTAAATACGAATCTTCGACATTGATGCCTGTTGTTCAACCTTTATCACTATTTTCTTTATGAACAATGCCTGTATTCGCCCTACCGGAGGACGGTCAGGACCAAGTATGCGGTCACCAAGTCCGTTTCGCAAATATGCTGCCATACAGTCGGAAGCACATTCCAACACATCTTCCTTGCGGTGCTTGAGATATACATATATCAACCTGTAAAAAGGCGGATAACGGAACATGCTTCGTTCGGCACACTGTTCGTCATAAAGTGCATTATAGTTGTTAGTCACTACATGATGTATAAGCGGTATATCCGGCGATTTGGTTTGTAATACTACAAGCCCGCGCTTATTCTTACGCCCCGCTCTACCAGATACCTGTGCCATAAGCTGGAATGCTCTTTCATACGAACGGAAGTCAGGATAGTTCAGCATCGAATCCGCATTTAATATTCCAACAACACTCACCCTGTCGAAATCCAGACCTTTTGAAACCATCTGTGTACCAATAAGTATATCTGTTTTTCCTTCCTGGAAGTCATTTATAATTCTTTCGTAGGATGTCCGTGTACGAGTAGTATCCATATCCATACGTGCGACCACCGAATCCGGAAATATCTGTTTAATATCGTCCTCCACCTTCTCTGTGCCAAACCCACGGTTCACAAGTTCAACTCCACCACAAGCAGGACAAGATTTAGGCACGCTATAAGTGTATCCGCAATAATGACAAGTCAGCTGATTTAGCCCTTTGTGATAAGTAAGGCTCACATCACAGTTCTTGCATTTTGGAACCCATCCGCATGTACGACATTCTATCATAGGCGCAAATCCTCTACGGTTCTGAAACAGGATAACCTGTTCCTTATTCTCGAGAGCCTCTCTCATTTTCTGTAAAAGGAAAGGAGAAAAATGTCCGGACATACGTCTTTTTCGTACCAATTCCTTAATGTCAACCACTTCTATCTCCGGCATCTGTATCTGCTGAAATCTTTCCTTCATCTCCACAAGTGCATATTTACCGTGCGTGGCATTATAATATGATTCCATACTTGGTGTAGCTGTTCCAAGAAGGGTCTTAGCTCCATAAAGCGACGCAAGCATTATTGCAGCGCTTCTGGCATGATATCTCGGAGCGGGGTCCTGCTGCTTATATGATGTTTCGTGCTCTTCATCTACAATTACCAGACCAAGCCTTCTGAAAGGGAGAAAGACCGACGAGCGGACTCCTAATATCACATCATAATCATTCTCGGTAAGCTGTTTCTGCCATATTTCAACACGCTCCGCATCTGGAAATTTCGAATGATATACCCCAAGGCGTGATCCAAATATTTTTCTCAAGCGCTCAGTAATCTGTGTAGTAAGGGCAATCTCAGGCAACAGATAAAGTACTTGTTTACCGGCTTTGATAACTTCATCAATCAGATGAATATACACTTCTGTCTTTCCACTTGAGGTAACCCCATGAAGGAGACATATATTTTTCTGATGGAATGACGACAAAATAGAATTGAAGGCTCTTTGTTGTACCTCATTAAGGGAATTCAAAGAAACAGTCTCTGCATTTTCTGTAGTCAGACGTCCTATTTCATAATTATACGTCTCAAAAATGTTTTTTTCTATAAGACTGTTCAGAATTGATGACGATACTCCCGATGTCTCAAGCAATTGCTTCTTTGACACTTCAGCCAGGGACTTACCTTCCTGCATCCATCCTGACAGTTCTATATACTTCATCAACAGTGCAAGTTGCTTTGGAGCTCGAGCAAGTAAATTGAACTGGTTTTGCAACACAGACTCATCGCACATGCTATCATGCAGTCGCACGCGAATTTCTGTTTTTGGTCTGTAATTACGTTTTAATTCCTCCTTCACACGAATGGCATCCTTTTCCATCAGCGATTTTATTGCCGGTAGTATATTCTTTATATTGCCGGCACGCTCTATTTGTGTGATACATTGTTCGGTATCTACACTCAGTATATCAAGAATGCGCTGTTCTTTAGGAGTAAGCGGTTCTTCTGCCACAAAATCAGGATTATACTCTACTACGGTCTCACTCTCAAGTTTCATTCCAGACGGCAACGCGGCTTTATATACATCGCCCAAAGTGCAAATATAATATTCAGCTACCCATTTCCAGAATTCCAACTGCCTGTCCAGCATAACAGGTGTCTTGTCAAGGACTTCGGATATATCTTTTGTCTCATACTCCTCTGGAGCCGAATAGTGTATCTTAACCACAATAGCAGTATAATACTTCTTCACTCCAAAAGGCACAACCACACGGCAACCCACCTCTACCTGATTTACGAGTGACTCAGGCAAAGAATATGTAAAGATATTCGCAATAGGAAGCGGCACTATGACGTCGATATACTTTTTCATATTGCAAAGGTACAAAAAAGGATACGCTGTTGACTTCAAATATTGGCAAACTTTTATAGCTTTGCAATAACTAATTTTAATAAGGAATGAAAAAATATAAGATAGGTATTATCGGTTGCGGACATATAGCCGAGAAAATGGCTGCGACAATCAACGGAATGGATGAAACTGAATGCTACGCGGTAGCTTCAAGAAGTATAGATAAAGCTCAGAAATTCGCTTCAAAATGGAATTTCAGCAAAGCATACGGAAGCTATGAGGAACTTGTTTACGACAATCAGGTCGATTTGATTTACATTGCAACGCCCCATTCACATCATTATGAACACGCACGTTTGTGTATAATGAACGGCAAGCCTGTATTATGCGAAAAATCGTTTACGGCAAATGTCCGTCAGGCAGAAGAACTTATTAATCTGGCTGAAGAAAAAAATGTCTTCATAACAGAAGCTATATGGACACGCTACATGCCTCTTTCTGTAAAAATGGTAGAACTGCTGAACGAAGGAGTTATTGGCAAGCCTTACACGCTTTCTGCCAATCTTGGCTATGTTATTGCCGACAAGGAAAGAATTGCCAGACCTGAGCTCGCAGGAGGGGCACTTCTCGACATAGGCGTTTACACTCTGAACTTTGCGGCAATGGCTTTCGGTAATGATATAAAGGAAACACAATCGGCATGCCAGCTTACTGATACCGGAGTTGACGGACAAGAAAATATCACCATATTCTATAACGATGGGAAAATGGCATCACTACAATCGTCTGTTTATGCCCAAACTGACAGAATGGGAGTTATTTCAGGAGATAAAGGATTCATGGTAATAGAGAACATCAACAATCCTGAATGCATAAAGATTTTCGGAGAAGATTATAAGCTGAAAGCTGAATATAAAGCTCCTGAACAGATAACAGGTTTTGAGTATCAGGTAAGGGCTTCTATAGAAGGTATTGAAAACGGATGGAAAGAATCACCTTATATGCCTCACAAAGAGACTATAAGAATAATGCGCCAGATGGATGAACTGAGAAAAAATTGGGGAGTAAAATATCCCTGGGATTAATAAACAAAGAACTGTTCCTTTACAGACTGTATCACATTACTATATAAGTTTTGCGATACAGTCTGTCAAAGAACAGCCCGACAATATCAATATCAGCCCTCGCTATAATATACGCTGAAATTTATTACCACAGGAGTGTCAAGACATTCATTGACCACCAGACGTAACGATAATAGTAAGAATAAGGCGTTCCTGCCCTACCCCCCGCTATATTCACATCGAATCCTCTCGACAATGGTCCGGTTCCGTCAGCATCATCTCCCAAATGCCATTTGCCTACATGGCCGCATCTGTAACCGTTCCTTTGAAACAGTTCACCCATCGTTGGTATATCCCTTCGCAAGTCCTCAGTATTCGGGACAGAAATCAGTTTACGTTTCGTTCTGTCTCCCCTGTCAGGAGGACTTACTGTAAATATGCCATGTCTGGGTGTGTACAGGCCACTCATAAAACATGCCCTGCTCGGTGCGGAGTTGGCGGCTGATGAATAAGCCGTGGTAAACACCATTCCATCCTTCGACAGTTTGTCTATATTTGGGGTTTCGTAGAAATCACTTCCTGTATATCCTGTATCATTTAGCCCCAAGTCGTCTGCCATGATAAATACTACATTAAGCCTGTTCTCCTGCGAACAGAGATAATGTGGCAGCAACAAAGAAGCAAATGTTATAAAATATCATTTCTTCATAGCGGTAATGTTATTTTAAAATATTCATTGTCTCTATGTTCTTTCTTGATTATATCAACCATCTTCTGTACAATATCAGGATGATCTGCCGATATATCCTTATCTTCATGAATATCACTTGATAAATCATAAAGGTGAGGTATTCCTTTCTTTACTACCAGTTTCCAGTCGCCCATACGTACGGCTATCTGGTCAGTCTCATGGAACTCCCAATACAGATAATCGTGTTTTTCCTGCATTTCATCATTACCCATCAATGTAGGAGCAAACGATATACCGTCGAAACAGTCGCCTTCAAGTTTCTTATTCAAATACTTTTTAGGGAATTTCTTATCGCCGACCAATTCGCAGAAGGTAGGCATAATATCATAAAAAGCAAGCTGATGATCGTTCACTGTTCCTGCCTCAACCTTACCAGGCCAACGCACAATAAAAGGAATTCTGATTCCACCTTCATAGCACTGACGTTTCAAGCCACGCAATTTTCCGTCACGGCCGAAAAACTCAGGGTCCGCACCACCCTCCTCGTGAGGGCCGTTGTCGCTACTGAATATCACAATTGTGTTTTCATCCAAGCCCTTCTCTTTCAGTTTTGCCAATATTTCGCCAACGTACGCGTCAAGACGGGTTATCATTCCTGCAAACTCTGCATGGGTATGCACTGCAGGATTATATCTGCTACCTTCATCACCTCCCCAAGTCTTGTCATGGAAAAATTTTTTCTTATAAGACTTCAAAATGGAATCATTTGGCTGGGCCAACTCTGCATGAGGCAAAGTGTATGTAAAGAAACCGTAGAAAGGCATACTTCCATCCTGCGAATCAATCCATTTTAAAGCCTCACGATGGATAATTTCCGCCGAATACTGTGGACGTTTCTTATATTCATCGCCAAACATTGGATAATTGATGTTTTCATCCATAGTGACACGAACTGTTGCCGTATCACCAAGCGACTTGCTGTAACGGTTAAGGAAATTAGGATAATAAAGATGTGCCTGGAACTGACAGATGAAACCATAATATTCGTCTATACCACGTTTGTCTGGGGTAGAACATGAACCTTCGTATCCACCTGCCCACTTACCGAACATACCCGTAGTATATCCGTTCTTTTTCATTATCTCCGGAAGGATTATATGACCAGGATCGTATGGTTCCTGACCTACGACTGTATATTCATCGTTATCGCCATACTTCATCATAGGAACATTCTTCCAATACTCCTTATTACCGCGCACATGTGTATGTCCCGAATGTTGTCCTGTCATTATCGTGGCACGCGACGGCGCACTCACAGGGCTACCGGCGTATGCTTGTGTAAAAAGCATTCCTTCCTGCGCCATACGGTCAATATTTGGAGTGTTGATATATTTCTGACCATAACATCCCAAATCTCCATATCCCATGTCGTCACACAAGATAAAAATAATATTAGGCTTCTCTGTTTTTTTAGCGGCCTGAATATGACATACTCCAGTAGTCAATACTCCGGCACAAATCATTATGTTATTAATAAATCTCATATTTAGATAGTGTTATTATCCGGCTATTAACATCTAAAAGTTGTCTGCCATAATATGACAGACAACTTTATAGAATTATATCAAACGCTTATTCCCATCCAGGATTGTTAGGTGCCAAATTAGGATTGAGTGCAATCTCATTTGTAGGAATCTGATATAGGTAATATTTATCCAACGTTTAAAATTACCGCGAATTTTGTAGTGTACTAAATAATTTGTGTCAACTTATTTAGTACACTACAGATATTTATAATCAATCAGTATATGATATTCTCAGTTTATATTCGAAAGGTAATGGAGCAATCTTGTAATTCTCTAAAGTAACAGGACCGCAACTACCGTTTCCAAGTCCTCGCATCTGAGCATCAAGATGCAGAACTATATATGGACGTTTCTGCAATTCCCAGGCATGACGCGCGTTCATCAGGTCGGCATCTGTATATCTCAATGCAGAGAAAGCTACAGCGCCTTCTGTTTCGATACGTATTCCGCAACCGTCTTTTCCTGTAAGCTTCAGTTCACGCAATGATTCACGATTTCCCATACTCTGCGGCTTAACGTATCGTTCTTCCATATCATCAACAGTAGTAGAGTAACGTCCAATCATACATCCTTCCTTACGGTCAATATAGTTTTCCCAAGGACCGTAAGCATAATAATCCACATTTTCAAGACCGGCATTTACCGCACATACCAAACCGGCACGATACAGCTCTTTAGTCTTTGGGATAAGCTTCACATCCATGTCAAGCACTCCGTTAGGGAAGAATGTGTATATTATCTCTGAGTCGCATAATGAACCGGCACGCAATGTTGAGACAACAACTTTTCCTTTAGATTCTATTACCTTGCAAACGCCAGTAGGTTCCAAGCCATTAGAAGTGTCTGTCGGAACACGGTCGTTCTCGATGAAACGATGATTGTCATACAAGAAACCCTGTTTGCCGTATATCACATCGAGGCCATTAATACGAAGTTTTGTCATACGACCGGTAGCTACATCAAACGCCGCATATATGAAAGCATTACCGACAGTTATCTCTTTCTCATTCTCTTCCACATTCAGAGCAGCGACTCTACTGTTAACCACAAGTTCCGGCAATTTACCACGAGATGAGATTTCAAACTGAGCCTGAGCCACTACATGGTCTTTTACGGACCATTCGGTAGGTTTTGTATTGCGCACATACATATTAAGCATTACCTCACTTCCATTCTTAACAGCCTTACTCAAATTTGTGCCAGAAAGTTTAAGTGTCATGTCCTGGGACATATCCGGAGCTATTGACGGCAAAAGCATACTGTCGCGTCCAACAATATTTCCATTTTCAACAGTTTCCCATAATAGCTCATATCCATTCAATGAGATAAAATCGTATGTATTGTTAATATTAACAGATACGGTATTCTTCTTTATATTCTTCTCTGTAAGTCCGAACTTGACATACTGATAAACAGCCTTTACTTCCTTCAGTTTAGGAGACTCATGACGTGTTGCAGGAATAATACCGTTACTACAGAAATTACCCTGGTGAGGTCCCGGGAAATCATATCCCGTATGAAGTCTTCCTTCATAATTGCCATTCATGATATCAACAGGTTCATATATAGCCTGGTCAACCCAATCCCATATAGCACCTCCGATGGTAGAATTACTGCTTTCTATGCTTTCCCAATATTCTTTAAGATTGCCTATAGCATTTCCCATTGCGTGTGCGTACTCGCAGATGAACATAGGTTTATCAAACGAATTGACATACTTGTCCATCCAGTCCATTCCCGGATACATCTTAGAATAAATATCACTGAAACGGTTTCCACCGTATTCTTTACCGTCACGAGTACTTTCATGATGAACAGGACGTGGGTCAAGACGTTTTGCCGCATCATAGCATGCTTGGAAGTTATTACCACTGCCACACTCGTTACCAAGACTCCAGAATATCACACTTGGATGATTGCGGTCGCGCAGCACCATACGGTCAATACGGTCAACAAAAGCCGGAATCCACGAAGGCATTCCACTGATAGACTGATTTGCATGATCCTCAAGGTCAGCCTCATCCATAGTATATAGGCCAAAATAATCGAACATTGCATACATCCTGGCTGCATTTGGATAGTGAGAAGTACGTATCGTATTGATATTGTTCCTCTTCATAAGCAACACATCCTCAAGCATAGACTCTGTAGTAACGGCACGTCCGTACAGAGGATGAGTATCATGTCTGTTAACACCCTTGAAGAAAACTCTCTGTCCGTTGATATAAACCAAAGAACCGCGTATTTCTATATCACGGAAGCCATATTTGGTAGAAAATGCCATTTCATCCTTATCACCGTTGCGTTGTATTACAGACACAGTATAAAGGTCAGGTGTCTCGGCCGTCCATAACATCAGATTGCGGAGAGTAAAACTTGTTTTCAGTTTTTCAGAACGTTTCTTGCCATTAAAATTTACTGTAAGTACTTCACTGGCAACCGTTTTTCCGAATGGATCGGCAAGTCTTACTTCGATATTCTTCTCGCCGGTGAGACCGTCTCGATTGTCAATGGTAAGTTCTACATCCATACTTCCGTCACGATATCCGGACTCAGGAGTGAGTTTTGAAGTTATATAATGATCGCGTACGCTCACCAACGGTGTGGAATATAAGAAAACATCTCTGAATATACCACTCATACGGAACATATCCTGACACTCAAGATAAGAGCCGTCGCTCCAGCGGAATACCTGCACGGCAAGCTTGTTATCCTTCTCGCGTACAAACTTTGTAATATCAAATTCGGCAACATTATTGGCTCCCTGTGTATATCCTACATATTCTCCGTTAAGATATACCAATGCTGCACTATATATACCACCGAACTGGATAAATGTACGTTTTCCATTCCAGTTATCAGGCAGGTCAAAATATCTAACATACGAACCTACAGGGTTAATGCCATAGTTTTCGCCGCCGTCATTAAATTTCTCGCGGGCGTCGATATAAGGAGGAGTGTTGGAATGAGGATACTCCACATTACAATATATCGGACGGTCATATCCGTGCATTTCCCAGTTCGAAGGAACAGGTATAGTTGCCCAACTACGCACATCATAATCTTCCTTATAGAAATCTACAGGCCGTTCTGATGGCTGTGATACAAAATTAAAATACCAGTCGCCGTTGAGAAGCTCTACAGACTGGCTCTTTGTATATACCCATGGATGCGCATAGAATTCTCTGTCGGCAATCATCTCCTTTTCGCTCTCATAAGGAGTAAATGTAGCGTGACCTGCTTCCTTATTCTCGGCGAACATGGTTTCGTCCTCCCAATACACTTTCTCACGAACAGCAGTCTGAGCCGTTGTCGGTGCAGCCACTTTGGTCTCTGTAATAACGAAAAGTGATGCTTGATCATTCTTTGCCTTATCAGCATCTACAAGTACAATACTTCCATCTTCTTTACACAAAGCCATCCATTGCGATTTATTAGAAGGAACAAGACGCACATATTTTCCTTCCGGCTGTACAAGCCAAAGCTGCATCTCGTCCGAACCATTTGTCTCAACAGCCTGAACAAATCCATTATCACCAGCCTGAATAGCCAGATTATCATACGGATTTACAAATCTGAAACTTCCGGAAAGGTCGGCAATAGCCCAAAGCTGTGCTTTATCGGCCTCGTTTGCAGCAGAAAGTTTCATCTTGGGAGCGGTTCCAGCATAAGTAATGGCCTTTCCATTATATTTTACGGAACTTACAGAATATAGTTTCTTACTGTCAAAACGTTTCTGTGCATTAAGCCCCGTAAACATAAAAGCCATCGCCAGGATTGTAACGATAAATAATAAACGATGTTTCATGTTAATTGATTTTATAATGGGTATTAAAGAAGTTATTTTTTAAGTTTCTCCTCAATAGGATCTTTATATTGAGCCTGAAGTCTGTGAAGCTCCTGCATTAAGTCTTCAGTAATCTGCTCGTATCCTTCTTTTCCAAAGAGATTATTCATTTCTTTAGGATCCTCCTGCAAATCATAAAGTTCCCAAGCATCAATATCATTATAAAAATGTATGAGTTTGTATCTCTCTGTACGCACACCGTAATGACGTTTTACCATGTGTTCGGCAGGATATTCGTAGAAATGATAATACAGTGACTTACGCCAGTCGGCAGGCTTTTCACCTTTCAGCAAAGGGAGCAAGGATACTCCATGTATATCTTCCGGAATCTCGGCACCGGCAAGATCAAGGAATGTAGGCGCATAGTCTATATTCTGAACCATCTCAGGAATATCACCCTTTGCCTTAGTCTTGAAATCGTCTGGAAGACGCATTACGAGAGGAGTATGCATAGATTCCTCGTACATGAAACGTTTGTCGAACCATCCATGCTCGCCCATGTAAAAGCCCTGGTCGGAAGTATATACAACGAGAGTATTCTTCAGCAGTCCGTTCTGCTCAAGATAATCAAGCAACTGTCCTACGTTGTCGTCGAAAGATTTCAGGACTTTAGCATAGTCGCGCATATAACGCTGGTATTTCCATTCGGCAAGTTCTTTTCCCTGAGGGTTTTTCTTATAGAACTCGTCTATTATAGGTTGATAGAATTCATCGTAAACCTTACGGTCTTCAGGATCAAGACGACCGACATAGTCCTCGTATGTGGATTTCAGACGGCTATCCTTGTCGGCACGATACATTTTTGTATCATACATTATATCCATATCCTTGAGAACGCTCATCTCCTGTGTTTTGGCAGCCTCTCTACCCTCATAATCATCGTAGAAATTATCCGGCATTTCAAAAGTCTTGTCCTCGTACAGTGATAAATACTTCAGCTCAGGCAACCAGTTTCTATGACACGCCTTGTGATGCACAAACAAACAGAACGGCTTGTTCTTGTCCCGCTGATTCTCAAGCCAGTTGATACTTTTTTCAGTTATGATATTTGTCAGATAACCTTTCTCAACAATAGTGTCATTATTCATCTCTATAAAACGCGGATTATAATAATCGCCCTGTCCCGGAAGGATTTCCCAATAATCGAAACCTGTCGGAAGACTTTCGAGATGCCATTTTCCGATTATCGCAGTCTGATAGCCGGCCTTTTGTAAAAGTTTAGGCATTGTCTGTTGCGAGCCGTCAAAAACGCAGGTAGTATTGTCATAGAAACCGTTCGCATGGCTATGCTTACCAGTGAACATACAGGCACGGCTCGGACCACTAAGCGAATTGGCAACAAAACTGTTAGTAAACTTTACACCGTCGTTGGCTATACGATCAAGATTAGGTGTTTCTACATAACGGTTGTCATAACAGCTCATCATCTGTGCCGTATGGTCGTCAGTCATTATATATACTATATTATACTGCTGTTCCTTTTCTTTTTTTTCTTGGGAACATGAAGCCAATGCTGCTATAGCTGCAGTTCCGGCAATATAAACCGGGATAGAAGAATATTTCATAATGAATAATTAAAAGTTTAAAAATGAGATTATAATATTTCATCCGGGAATGGTATAACCTTTCCGGTAGATTTAACAGACGGACGCTGCGCCTCTCTCTCTCTAAGATAATCGGACAATTGGGAAGCAAGTTCACGTACTTTTTCAGGCATTACATTGGCAATGTCATTCTGTTCGCCTATATCTTCCTTAATATTAAACAGGCGCAACACTCCGGTTTCCCATGTATATATAAGGTGATAATCCCCTTTCAGTATTGCCGAATAAGCTCCATATCCTTCATCCTTATTCTGAGTCTCACCCCACAAGTTAGGGAAATGCCACACAATAATCTTGTTGTCGTCAATAGTCTTTCCTTTTTTAATAGACGCAACAAAACTTTTTCCATCAACTTTCTGTACCGTATTATATTTCCTTATACCAGCCATTTCAAGAATAGTCGGGAAAAAATCTTCGATAATAATTTTCTGGTCACATTCCGTACCTGGTTTTGTAACTCCCGGCCAATACACCATCATCGGCTCTCTAACTCCCCCCATAAATGCGGAACCTTTTCCGGCACGCGCAGGATAATTCTGGTCTCTATTGGCTACTCCCTGACGGACATTGTCAAGTCCCTGACCGCCATTATCAGACATAAACAGCAGAATGGTATTTGCAGCCACCTCCGGATTTTGTTCAAGATAATCCATAATGTCACCAAGACTCTTGTCCATACCTTCCACAAGTGCGGCATATCTGGCTTCATTCTCATTCAGACCCGCTTTCAGCTGTTCATCATATTTCCCCCTGTACTTTTCTGTAAATCGTTTATCCTCATTGTAAGGGCTATGCACAGCATAATGCGACATATACAGATAAAACGGTTTGTTCATCTTGACAGACTCTTTCATTTCTCTTATTGCTTCAATAGTCAGAGCTTCAGTAAGAAATATATCCTGTCCGTAATACTTCTCAAGGCCCTGAACAGCAAAACGAGTTCCCTCACCAAAATTCTTCGTTCCAAGATAACTTCCGGGAGCCCCATTAGGTCCTCCGGCAATATTCACATCAAATCCCATAGTAGAAGGATCCGCGCCCGGAGTAGTTCTTGCACCGAAATGAGCCTTCCCGCAATGTATAGTTCTGTAACCGTTGTCTTTAAGAATCTGCGGTAATGGCGTTATAGCTGTAGAATTATTGATTTTACCATCCTCAGCAGCCGGCTGGATACCATTGAAATTCCATTCCGGCAGTTCTATAACATCGCTTTTACTATCTGTTTTCTGATTCAGTTCCAATGTCCAGTTCGTCACTCTGTGGCGTGACGCGTTCATTCCAGACATAAGACTACATCTGGTAGGCGAAGAAATAGCACAAGCGTATGCTTGGGTAAATTTAACACCCATCTCAGCCATCCTCTCCATATTTGGAGTATGGAAACGCCTGTTCAGTGTCGTTTGCTCGTTATTATGAAATGGTACTGATGTATCCTGCCACCCCATATCATCTACGAGAAACATTATAATATTGGGTTGTTTCTGTCGTGCGGCTGCTACAGATGTTGCAAGCAGACCGCATGATAGTGTTGTAATAATAAGTTTCTGCATGGTATTGTTTTAATATCCTTTATTTTTGAATGTTTACTCCTATCTCGTTAATATCCACGACAGCCGGAGTTCCATTTACAGATACCGCATCAAGACGTATAAACCTGACTCCTTCAGCGCCACTAAGTGATACAGTCTGAGGTATAGGATTATTCACTATGTTACTGAATTCACTATCCTTTTTAACAGTTTTCCAATTCTTTCCATCAACACTCACTGCAAATGAATACTTAAATGCCATGTCAGGTTTTGCTTCAGCTTTTAAAGGAGCGTATGTAAATGCTGAAAGTGAGACTTTCTTTCCAAGATCGATTATTAACGGAGACTTTGAAACGACTTTCCAAGTATCGCGTGGCAAATTGTTCCATTCCTGAGTTGCAGCTTCATCTGTCAAAGGCTCCGCATAATATGCGGCAACATTACATATATTAGCTATATTTCGTGAGCCTGTAAGAGTAACACGAATTTTATCCGTTTTTACAGCAGGGAATCTGAACATTCTCTTATATCCTACTGTAGTACCCTGTGCCACATTCTTCCACTGCCCATCAGCAAATACATCAACATCAACACCTTCCACTCTCTGACCTCTCGAAATGTCCTCCTGAAGCATTATCACATTAATTTCAGAATTATCTTTAAGGGCATATTCCTTCTGTTCTCCCTGTTCCGCTTTCCAAAGCTTATTGCCTTCTGTTATCTTATTGTCAGCAAACGACTCATCAAGATAAGCCTTGAATTCTTTAAGCCTGCTCACGTCAGCATCGCTTATAAGTCCTCTCTTGTCAGGAGGAATATTCAGGAGTAAAACAGAATTATAACCTACAGACTGGAAATAAATGTCAGTAAGATGTTTGAGAGATTTCACCTTACTATCCTGGTCTTCATGATAGAACCATCCCGGACGAATTGATACATCCACTTCAGACGGATACCAGAACAGTTCTTTTGCCTTTGATAGAATGTCTCTTCCACCCAAATCTTTTGACATATTATTTATATCCAATGCATTATTATTTTCAGTTGCACGGGCATATACTCCAGGCGTTAATACAGTCGCACTCCATTCGGTTTCACGTCCTATACCTTTTTCATTACCAACCCAACGTACATCATCACCCATTATAGCAGTAACAGCCTTTGGTTGTAGAGTACGTATTGTTGAATAAAAAGCGTCCCAGTCATATACCTGTTTTTTACCGTTAGGACCTTCACCGTTTGCTCCATCAAACCATACTTCATGCACTTCACCATAATTAGTCAATAATTCGGTGAGTTGTTCTATGAAGAATTTATTATAAGCAGGAGAATCACCATAACATGCAGCATTCCTATCCCATGGAGAAAGATAGACACCGAACTTCATACCATATTTATCACAGGCATTACGAAGTTCCTTCACTACATCTCCCTTACCATCTTTCCAAGGCGAGGATTCTACAGAGTGCTTAGTAGTCTTCGTTGGCCATAAGCAAAAGCCATCATGATGTTTTGCTGTAATTATAACCATTTTGAATCCGGCATCTTTAAGAGTACGTACCCATTGCTCTGCATCGAGTTCTGTTGGGTTAAATAAAGCGGGGTCCTCGTTTCCATCACCCCATTCACGTCCGGTGAAAGTATTTATTCCAAAATGAAGAAAAGCTGTCAGTTCCATTTTTTGCCACTCCAACTGCTGTGGCGTAGGAACCAAACGAGATGCCATATCAACTTTCTGCTCAATTGTTATACCTTCCGGAAATTCCAGATGTTTTGTGTAATATTCTTCACTTGTTGTACAAGAACAAAGAGACAAGATAGGACACAATGCCATTGTCCTAATAATTTTTTTACAGTTCATATTATATATAGTTTTGGGATTTCCAAAGGAGGCATCAGCAAATATCAGATAAAAAGATATATAATCAAATTAAAAATTTAAGGTTATTATTTGCCGTTATTTAATTCTACTATGCAAATATATAAAACTAATCCAATAATAATGGCATTAATATAAAACAAACTGAATAAAAAAAACATTAGAAAACAAAATTCTACAAAATTACACAAGTTTCAAAGGAATATTACCTTTAATTACCATCAACTTGATGCTTTTTATACCTCCGATAGTTTCGTATGACTCATAGCGTTTGACATAACTGAGAATATTGTATTGCAGTACGCACAATGATATGCCTGCAATCTGTCCGGCGAAGTCTCTGCACTGGTTCTTTCCGAGTTTAAGATTTTGCTTCATCTCTTTGTGAGCCACTTCGATAACCCATCTTCTTGAGTAAAGTCTGAAGGCTTCTTTCGCATCAAGTTTCAAATCCGAGGTAAGCAGAGCATTCCAATTGCCGTTCTTGCCTCTTCTGTAGAAGAACAGGCAGACCTTAATGCTGGAGATTTTAGCAGAGACAGTTGCTGTGTAGTAACCGATTGAGCGGCTATACTTTACGTTCTTGGATTTCTGGAGAGCCTTGATAAGTTCAGGCGCTGTCTTGTTTCCAAGATCTGTCTCATACTTTGTCTTGCCCATCTTTATCATTCCGATAAGGTGGCATCCAAAGTGCCTTGAGACCACGAACTTCAAAAGTTCAGAGCAGGTAAACCAGCTGTCAACAAGAAGATAATCGAAACGTACACCCTCTATGATTGAGCGCTTGAGCATGCTGATGGCCGTCTCAATCTTACTTGCAAAATACTCAGCGCTACGCCTGGCAATACGCTCATCCCCTGAGTGTTCCTTACAATAGCGAGCCTCCGTCTGTTTCTTGGATAACCCCTGTGGCTTATCGCTTCGTTTTCCCTCCTCTCCATGGAGAGATTTGCTTTCAGACGCGATGGTTATGAGTTCGTATTCCACGATTATCGTCTGCCTGCCAGTGAATGGACTAAAATACGCATTGAAGGCGATGTGAAAGGTACTACACTCTTTGTTAATGGGAAAAAGATTGAAAGACTGGAAGGACGTACACGCGAAGTATATAACTTCAAGCATAACAGAAAAGACAAATTCTGGTATGTAGAGACCCTGATATTCCCACTCGAAACCATTGGTGACGAATACATGGGATTCAAGGGAAAAATAAAGAATGTTACATACAGACATACTGAACATTAATTTGTTTCGAACAATATTTTTAAGCGAACAGACATAATAACCGTTGCACGAACGTGTAACGGTCGAAACACGAACGTGCAACGCGTGCAACACATACGTGTAACTAGCGTAACACGAACGTGTTACACCAACTTTACAGAATTGTTTTCCTAATAAAAAAGAAAAGCTTATATGAACAGAATAAAAAATTTATTCATTGTATTTCTTTATCTTCTTTCTTTCACAACCGCTTATGGCAGAGAAGAAAAGAATGATTATGAACTGATATGGAAAGAAGATTTCAAAGGAAAATCTATCAATTTCGAAAAATGGAGTAAAATCACAAGAGGAAAAGCAGACTGGAGAAAGAAGGACTACCATTGACTACAGCTTCCGTATGACTCTGAGGATTGAAAGATGCAGACGAATAAAACACAGCATTTCCATCCGCTGTTGACATTTCTATTGAGTTAAGGTTGAATGCCTCATCCGTACTGTTTGTCACCTTAAAGATGACAAGTGATGTGAGATGTTTGAATACCACACCTGTCAGCACATTGCCACCTTCATCATTGCGTACTGGTGGTGCATACATTGGTCTGAACTGTCCCTTTCCTGCTCCAATATCGCCTCCCGTCGGATTATCCACTACTCCATTATCCGAAACATCAGTCTTTCCGCAAGAAGAAAAGCTAAAGAGTAATGCTGTTAAAAGAAAAAATATGCTTACTTTATTCATAATATCATCAAAGATTACCATTCACCAATAAGTCTATCTCCTTCAGACCCAAAAACTCCCGTAGATGTTGAGATAGTGTTTCCACTAGCACAAAGAATTCCTTCAGACAGCATCTCAATACATTCGCAAACAGGTGCAACATACAATTCTTTTACCTCAACTTTTTTCAAGTCTTGTTTCATAAACTATACCTATCAAATTATTAATTATCAAAATCTTTACAGATTACAAGACAATTATGAACATGCATTTGTTCATCATAATGTTCAAACACATGCTTATATTGATTTAAGTCAATAACAAAACAACATGAAAAAATTCAAGGTCTTAACTATAATCATTATTTTAGTTACACATTGAAAACAAAAAAAAGTCCCGCAAACTTTTTGATATTAAAGTCTGCGGGACCAAGTTTATATCTTATTATTTATATCAGAACATATATGCCAGAGAAACCTGCCATGAATTTTTTCTAATGTTGGAACGCAAGTCACCGTCAGCAGATTCAACAATCATGTCTCCAAGTTTACTAGCTCCGATATTATAGTTAACTCCAACCTGAAGATGACGAAGCAATTTTAAACCGGCTCCTACATTAACACTGACAAAACTTTTGTTTGATTCTTCCATTAACTGCTTCCATCCGTCATTTATGCTGAAACCGAATTGTGGACCGGCTGCAACATATACTCCAAGTGTGCTTCCAAGTCCTAATGTCCATTTAAGGTTTACCGGAATTTCTACAGATTTCAATTTCTCCGAATTCTTATTATTAACATCCAATCCTGATTGTGAATAAAGAGCTGCCACATCTATTCCTAAACCGATAATAGGCAGAGTAACATCAACCATAGGGCCTACAAAGAAACCGGTTGTATTATCTCCTACTTTATTATCTAACTTAGAAACATCCAAACCACCCTTCAGACCGAATTTTACTTGAGCCTGTGCGGGAACAGCCAGCAACAGACACACCATAATGACTAAAGTTGAAAAAATTTTCTTCATAATTGTTCTATTTTTAAAATTTACAATGGCAAAAATAATAGTTTAATATTAAAAAACAAGCTTTTTCTTAAGATTTTATATTTGCGAATAAAACAAATACACTTCAATCCTGAATTATAAAATATAAAACAAACGTCTGCCCAATAATGTTTAAACACCATTTAAATTGTATTTAAACTATATTCAGCAGACGTTCTAATAAATATACTATTTTAAATTACTTATTCAGTTTCCAGGTAAATCCATCCTTGGTATCTTTAACCTCAAATCCCAAGGCAGCAAGATTGTCGCGTATCTTATCGCTTGTAGCCCAATCCTTGTTAGCCTTGGCCACCATACGCTGTTCCAGCAACATATCTACCACTTTTCCGTAAGCCTCCTCGCGTGCAGCATTGTTCTCTGCATCAGCTTTAAGACCAAGAATTTCGAACACAAACATATTGAATACCTGTTTCAGTTCCTCAAGGTCAGCCTCGCTGATAGTAGCCTTCTTGTCGATTACAGTATTTATCATACGTGTGGCATCGAAGAGGTGTGAGATTACGATAGGAGTATTAAGGTCATCGTTCATTGCATCGTAACATCTCTCGCGAAGTCCTGCCGGTTCAATACCGCTTGTAGTCTTCGCCGGGGTGATACGTTCAAGATTCTTCACGCCCTCCATCAGTCTTTCAAGCCCCTTCTCAGCAGCCTGAAGAGCCTCATTGCTGAAATCAACAGTACTGCGGTAGTGCGCCTGAAGGATGAAGAAACGGATTGTCATAGGCGAATATGCCTGTGCAAGCAACTTGTTGCTACCTGTAAAGAACTCATCAAGAGTAATGAAATTGCCCAACGATTTACCCATCTTCTGACCGTTTATGGTAATCATATTGTTGTGCATCCAGTAGCGTACCATGTCATGTCCCTGCGAAGCCACACTCTGTGCAATCTCGCATTCATGATGCGGGAACACAAGGTCCATACCTCCACCGTGGATATCGAATGTCTCACCCAGATATTTCTTACCCATAGCAGTACATTCGCAGTGCCATCCCGGGAAACCGTCACTCCATGGTGAAGGCCAGCGCATGATATGTTCAGGCTGTGCACACTTCCAAAGAGCAAAATCTGCAGGGTTATGTTTCTCCTGTTGGCCGTCAAGCTCACGTGTAGTATTGATTACATCGTCAAGATTTCTTCCTGAGAGTTTTCCGTAATGATGGTCTTTGTTGTATTTTGCCACATCGAAATATACAGAACCCTGGCTTTCGTAAGCATATCCGTTCTTCAGGATTTCTTCTACCAGCTGAATCTGTTCGATGATATGTCCCGAAGCATGAGGTTCGATGCTTGGAGGAAGGACATTGAGTGCTTCCATAGCCTTATGATAGCGGTTCAGATAATACTGCACCACCTCCATAGGTTCAAGCTGTTCCAGACGGGCCTTCTTTGCAATCTTGTCCTCACCGTCGTCGGCATCATGTTCCAGATGGCCCACATCAGTGATATTGCGTACATATCGTACCTTATATCCCAGATGAGTGAGATAACGGAAAAGAATATCGAAAGTAATTGCCGGACGCGCGTGTCCCAGATGAGCATCACCATACACGGTAGGTCCGCACACATACATACCCACATGCGGTGCGTGAGCCGGCTTGAAAAGTTCCTTCGAACGGCTCAGTGTATTGTAGATTAAGAGTTTATTTTCCATAATGCATAATAGTTACGTTAGACCGCAAAGTTATAAATAAATTCATGACGGACACATACTACCGGTAATTTTATTATGAAATATCAATATAATACACTGTTTTACTTCACAATAACCACTCCGCCTTCAGGCTGTAGCACCACCGGAACAGACGACGCTTTCTTTACCTTTAGAGTTTCTTTCTGCGGTTCACGCTTCTTGTTGTCATAATAATATGTACATTCATCTCCATCCATAAGCATAGAAAGGTTCAGTTCAAGTTTCAACGGTTCTTTCAGCGCGTTAACTCCCGCAATATACCAACGTCCGTTATGGCGACGTGCCAGAACGCAATACTTACCCGGATAGCCGTCAATGAATCGTGTCTCGTCCCATGTAGTAGGAACTTCCTTCATGAACTCTATCATAGATGCAGGAGCATCATACAGATTATTCGGAGCTATCGCAAAGTTCTGAATAGGATTCTGGAAAAGCACAGCAGTGGCAATCTGGAACACATCAGTCGTACGTCTTGTCGTACCTCCGTCATTAGTCTTGTTCAGTCTCTTGTTCAGGATTGTTCCACCAAATTCCATACATCCTATAGTGTTACGTATAAACGGATGGAGCGTGGCATTAAACGCCTCATTATCATCGAAATGCTGGTTAAATATCAAGTTCTCTGATGCAAGCACGGCCTCACTTCCCACATAGTTAGGATACATACGTTCCCATCCGCGCGGAATGGTACATCCGTGGAATATAATCATCAGTCCATGGTCATTAGCATCGCTCAGTATATCCTCATATAGCCCCATCATCTGCTGTTTGTCGCTACCGAAGAAATCCACCTTCAAACCTTTCACACCACATTTCTGCAACCACTTCATCTCACGCTTGCGGTCCACAGAATTGCTCATACACTGTTTTGCACACTGAGGCGCATCGTTCCAGTATCCGTTAGAGTTATACCATACAAATACATCCACCCCTTTACTTTGTGCATATTTGAAAAGTTCCTCCATACGTTCACGTCCTATATTGGTTTCCCATCCGCCGTCTATAAGCGTAAACTCATATCCCATTTCAGCAGCCAGGTCAATGAATTTTATCTGGTCATCATAATTGATGCTCGGGTCCTGCCACAGTATCCAGCTCCATGTGGAACGTCCGAATTTATATTCCTGCGACGGTTCGTACAATGGTTCCACTACATCAAAAGGCACAGTAGTCTCCACTATAGGTTTCAGATTATCTCCCACAGTTATAGTGCGCCACGGAGTTTCTCCCGGAAGCGCAAGTCCCGGAGTAGATGCACCCAGACCGTTCAGTTCACCCTCGTTAGGGAACGCAATAGTATAAAGGCCTTCTTCGGTAGCGTCACTCAGATGCGACGCACAGTATTTGCTTCTCACACCTGTCTCCGACACCAAAGCCCAGTTGTCTCCCACATGGAAAAGACATGGGAATGTATATCCCTCGCCATACTGCGATGTAGTAGAGATAGGAGCATCAGCCTTATATTCCTCTTCATAACTAGGCTTGGTCCTTTTCCATCCCACCATAGGATCGCTCTGAGGGCAAATAAATGCAGTGGTATTCTCAGGGAAATCAAATCCTGTAGCCTCAGCCTTCATCACTATAGATGCAGTTTCGCCATACTGCGGCAATTCATAACGGAAAGCAATGTCATTATTGCTCACTCTGAACACTACGTCGTAAGAATTCTTGTCGGCATTTGTGAATGTTACCCTCAGTTCGTTAGCATTATAATTTACTGAAGACTGCTTAATCCTGTCCTGTACATAGGTTTTCTTTATTGACGATGATTTCTGTCCCACATATGAGACGTTCCTGCTGAAATCGCCTATGCTTGTGACAAATCCCAAAGGAGAATCCTCAAGAATAATGTTGTTTTTATAAGTAACTGTATAAATCGGTTTTCCTTCTTTTACGGAAATATCAACCTTAAGGTTCGAGTCCGGACCTTTCACTGTTGCCTGTTGGGCGAATAATGGAGAAAATGACAGTGCGAATGCACACAATAAAAGATGTTTGTTCATAAGTATTATGTATTAATTAAAAACCTTATGACAAACTTACATAAAAATCTTCGTTTTTTATGCCGGTGCAATAAAAAATCAAGCCCTACGTACTTGATTGATCGTCTATTGCCGTGCTCGAAGCACAAAATGTTG
>NZ_JACJLQ010000044.1 GCF_016902295.1 Bacteroides caecigallinarum
CCTGATTCATTTACCAAATTACCTGACACTTGCTTGCATATGTTCAGAAATTTTGCGAATATTGCATATAGGTTGTGCATACGATATTTGTCTATTAAAAGTTTGGGCACCTTTAATTTACTAAATATCAACAACATGCACAACTTTTTATTCATAAATCTTTTATCAATTTAATTCCGCCAACGGGTTAATAAATAATTACCAACCGAAAATTGGTTAATGTTTATAATATTTATTATATTTGCCGCAAATAGATTTACTCGTGTTAAAACATTTAGAAATGATATAAAGCGATATGCCTCTTTTTGATTTAAAAATCGGGGGAGGCATGCAGTTCCGCGCTTTCGCACTTTTGTTTAATTTTCCGTTAAGGGACTGGCGGCATAAAATAAATATTAATTGCGTATGAAAAAGTTAGATTTTCTCAAGATGGTGTGTCTGGGGGCACTTTGTATGGTATTGCCGGCTTGCAGCAATAGCGATGACCCGCAAAACCCGGAAGAAGAAAACCAGCCATCTTCGGAACTTGACAGCGAGAGCCAGGCTATCGTAGACAAGTATAAGGACATGCGGATTTGGTATGGACGATGGAACTGGGAAGGTCCGACCATGCGACCCGACTTTATATTTTATAGTGACGGCACGTGCAAAATGGTTACAAAACAACTTTGGGGACCTCAAGGATATGTAGACGGTGTATGGAATTATGACTCGGATAGCAAGTTGCTTTCTACCACCTGCAACGATTGGGCATGGACCGTCAATATCCTGACCCCGACAGAATGGAGCGGTACCGTTGTCAACGGTGGTTCTATGTCTTATAAAAGAAGTTCCACTCTTGACCCCAATGAAGAATTGCTCATTGGAAAATGGATTGGAACTGACGGGTACGATGAAGATACAGAATTGTCCGTAACGTTCAAGGCAAACAATGAATACATCTTTACGAAAGCGGATACTTGCTTTTATGGAAAATATGATTTACACCTTTTCTATTCGACCAATCACGAGCGTTATTACTGTGATATGGAGTTGTCGGGCGACCTTTCCGGAAGAATAGATTTTAGCGGGTTAAACGGTTATGATATAGTTTTCTCTACTGATAACAAGATTGGTCAACATTTGACTTCGTATGAGTATCCGACTTTTATAAATTATGTTTTTATTTACAGCGACTTTGTAGAATAAACTCTTCAGATAAAATCACCCATAAACGTTACGGTTTATGGGTGACTGAATGAAATAAATTCTTATGAATGCCTTCACTTACCAGTCGGTGTCTATAGAGGTGTCGGAAGACATGAATTTCAAGTAACTGTCAATGTTTTCTTGGATACTGGCTTTTAGTTTATCCATTAAATTAGTGTACATTTTCTTGGTCAGCCCTGTTATTTTTTTTCCTTTCTCTTCCGCAATACTTCGGTAAATAATTAATTAAACACTTAAAAGTCAGCGAGTTAAATTAACAAGAGTTAGCATAAAAGAATTGGTCAAGTGCTTGATTTTCAGTAACTTTATGTTCTCAACGCATAAGTTAAACATGGAAATATCAGGAGCACTCAACCAATATATGAATATCTACAGGGATGCCTTTAATGGATATACCGCAAAGTTAAACAAAAGTACGAAATATGTCGTAATGGAGACACTACTTTTATTTATGGTCATACCAAGAAAAATAAACTTCACACAACTGGCACGCTACGGCAACCGTTGCGAGCAGTGTTACAGACAGACTTTTTCGAGGAAGTTTGACTGGGTGCAGTATAACATGAACCTGATGGAAAGGCTTTTCGGTAAGAACGACAGAAAGGCTATTGCCATAGATCCGAGCTATATATCCAAATCGGGAAAGCATACTCCAAATATCGGTTACTTCTGGTCCGGTGTTGCAGGGGCAGCTAAAAGAGGTCTCGAAATACTCGGGATAGGAATCATAGACATTGACATGAAAGACTGTCTCATGCTCAAGGCAGAGCAGACACCAAATGCAGAAAACCTGCAAAAAAAGAATTATACTCTCATAGACTGGTATCTGCATGTACTTGAGGGGATGAAGGACAGGCTACTGACCATATCAAAGTATGTAGTTGCTGATGCTTATTTTGCAAAAGCGACTTTCGCTCAGGGACTTATAGATATGGGATTCCATCTTGTCAGCAGATTAAGGGACGATGCCAATCTCATGTATATATACAATGGTAAACCTACAGGCAAAAGAGGAAGACCTAAAGTATATGGGGAGAAAATAGACTTTGAGAATCTCGACTATTCTAAAATGGAAAGAATAGAGACCGACTCGGAAGATGAGGAACTCTATACGCTTGTCGCATACTCAAAGGCTATGAAGAGGAACATCAGGCTTGTCATATGGAGAAGCTCAAAAGGAAAGCACAAACTTTACTTTTCCACTGACATCAATATGTCCGGCAAAGAGGTCATTGAATTTTACAGGACAAGATTCCAAATCGAATTCTGTTACCGTGATGCGAAACAATACACCGGATTGTACCACTCACAGGCAAGGGACGAAAGAAAACTTGACTTCGCATTCAATGCTTCATTCACCGCTATCAATGCAGCAAAGATAATGATGAAACAATACGAGGTACCGTTTTCTGTCGAATCTCTCAAGTCTCTGATTTTCAATTCATATCTGCTTGACCGATTTTTCAAGCTGTCTGGTACAAGACCAAACAAGAAGATAAATGCTAAACTTGTCAAAGAACTCATTGATATAGCTGCCTATAGGGCAGCGTAAAAATATTTACAAATAATAATTTTATAACTAACTATTGAATTGTAATATGTATCTTTTAAAGTAGTACATTATTAATCCCAGTTTAAATAATATAGATATATGTATATACCACCATTTACTGTTTCTTCCAGGGCTATTAATCTGATTGCTGAAATATCATCAGCCATTTAACGTTATGCTATACGAATGGAGCAGTCTGACAGTCTTCGTTTGCGGAAAGTTAATCGCATAAAGACTATTCACAGTTCATTGGCTATTGAAGGTAATAATTTGACAGAGAGCCAGGTGGGTGACATTATCAACGGGAAAAATGTTGTGGCAATCTCTTATATTGGGTAGATTGCATCCGATATTTGAACATCTCCCGGTAGAGAATATGGTATATGCGAACCAACAGGCTTATTATGATGCTATTACTGAAAGTTCGAGAGTGGCCGATAGTTGTCCTTTTATAGATTTTATGCTGAATGAAATATTGAATGCCTTGAAAGCTCACAAGATTGAAGATACAGGCAATGTCGGTATAAATGTCGGTATAAACGGCGGTACAAATGTCGGTATAAACGAGAGGAACATCTTGGCTATTATCGCTAATTCACCGAATGTTACTGTCAGGGATATGGCAGATGCATTGGGACTGTCGTTGAGACAGTGTGAAAGACTTATAGCGGAAATGAAAAGGAAAAATCTTATAAAGAGAACCGGTTCGAATAAGTCGGGGGCGTGGCTGATTAATGATGATGCAATGAGTAATAGTAAATTATAAAATATCTTTCATAATACATTAATCCCGTTGTTTTTTTGTACTTTTGTAGCGATTTGTCCCGTTGGTTAGAAATCATGGGACTGATAAGTAACAAATAAGTTTCATCAATGAGAAAAACATTTATCATCGTACTTTGGGCGTTGCTTATAGTAGGAATATTGGCAACGTATATAATATTTTCTGCAATTTCAGATGGAAAAATAGGATATGTTCCGCCTATTGAGGAACTGGAAAATCCTAACCTGAAGTTCGCCACACAGGTCATTTCGGACGACGGTAAGATATTGGGAACTTGGTCGCTGAGTAAGGAAAACCGTCTGTATGTAGGCTACAACGATTTGTCACCCAATTTGGTAAATGCGCTTGTGGCTACAGAGGATGTGCGTTTCAGTGAACATTCAGGTATCGATGCCCGGGCTTTCATGCGTGCCGTAATCAAGCGTGGTGTGCTGATGCAGAAGAATGCCGGTGGTGGCAGTACCATCACACAGCAGTTGGCAAAGCAGTTTTATTCGCCTACAGCGGACAACGTGATGGAGCGTCTGCTGCAGAAACCTATAGAATGGGTGATAGCAGTCAAGCTGGAGCGTTATTACACCAAAGAGGAAATCCTTACGATGTATCTCAATAAATTCGACTTCCTGAACAATGCCGTTGGTATAAAGACTGCCGCAGGTACTTATTTTTCAAAAGAACCTAAGGACTTGAGCATTGAGGAGGCTGCCACACTTATCGGTATGTGTAAGAACCCTTCGCTGTATAATCCGCGCCGTTTCAACGAACGTACACGCGGTCGCCGAAATGTGGTACTCGACCAGATGCGTAAGGCCGGTTATCTGACTGAGGCTGAACGTGACTCGCTTCAGGCATTGCCATTGGTGTTGAAATACAGACCGGTTGACCATAATGACGGGCTGGCTACATATTTCAGAGAGTATCTCCGCGGTGTGCTGAATGCCAAGAAACCTGTGAAGAAGAATTATCGCGGATGGCAGATGCAGAAGTTCTACGAAGATTCTTTGGCATGGGAAACAAATCCTCTGTACGGATGGTGTGCCAAGAACAAGAAAAAGGATGGCTCAAACTATAATCTTTATACTGACGGGTTAAAGATTTACACCACTATAAATTCACGTATGCAGCAATATGCCGAAGAGGCTGTTCAGGAGCATGTGGCTGAGTATCTGCAACCCCGTTTCTTCAAGGAAAAGAAAGGTAGAAAGACTGCACCATATACTAATCAGCTTACTAATGAGGAGGTTGAGGCTATCCTGAACCGATCAATCAGACAGAGTGAGCGTCGCCGTGTGATGAAGGCTGCGGGATATTCGGATGCTGAAATCATGAAGGCTTTCAATACTCCGCGTGAAATGACAGTGTTTACATATCAGGGTGAGAAGGATACTATCATGACTCCTCTTGACTCTATCAAATACTACAAGCACTTCCTTCGTGCCGGATTTATGTCAATGGACCCTATTACTGGATATGTGAAGGCATACGTGGGAGGACCTAACTATGACAATTTCAAGTATGACATGGCTATGGTTGGACGCCGTCAGGTTGGTTCTACTATCAAACCATACCTGTACTCATTGGCAATGGAAAATGGTTTCTCTCCATGCGACGAGACAAGAAACGTGCAGGCTACATACTTCGACGAGAATGGTATAGCTTGGACACCAAGAAACAGTTCGAAGAAACATTATGGCGAGATAGTTACTCTGAAATGGGGTCTTGCAAATTCGAACAACTGGATATCGGCTTATCTGATGAGTAAGCTCAATCCGTATGAGTTGGTCAGACTGATTCATTCGTTCGGTGTCTTGAACAAGGAGATACAGCCTACAATCTCATTGTGTCTTGGACCTTGCGAAATTTCGGTTGGCGAAATGGTAAGCGCATACACGGCTTTTGTGAATAAGGGAATACGTACGGCACCGTTGTTCGTTACACGTATAGAGGATAACGACGGTAATGTGCTGGCTACATTCTCTCCTCAGGTGAATGAGGTGATAAGCGAAAGCAGTGCCTACAAGATGCTAGTAATGCTTCGTGCGGTAATAAACGAAGGTACCGGTGGACGTATCAGACGATTGTATAACATTACAGCCGATATGGGTGGTAAGACAGGTACCACGAACAATAACTCCGACGGATGGTTTATGGGATTCACACCGCATCTTGTTTCCGGATGCTGGGTAGGAGGTGAGGAACGTGACATTCACTTCGACCGTATGGCTGACGGACAGGGTGCTTCAATGGCCCTTCCTATCTGGGGTATATATATGAATAAGGTTTATGCCGATAAGGCTTTGGGATATTCTCAGAAGGATACATTTGATATTCCTGACGGATTTGATCCTTGTAAAGATAAGGTAGCCGAATTGGAAGAAGAGAACACCAGCCGTTTGGATGATTTGTTCTTCCAGTAATAAATACTGATATATAATAAATCGCGCTTTGACATTTCCTGTAGGACAGGGGAGTCAAAGCGCGATTATTTTTATTTACTGTTGTTTGGAAACAGGCTTATTTGATGATTGTCATTTCATCAATCAGATGACCTGCGCCTGCAAACTTGTCGATGATAAACAGTGTGTATCTGATGTCAACACATGCGGCACGCTGCAACTGTGGGTTGTAGGCAATGTCGCCTGTAAGTCCTTCGTAGTTACGGTCGAAACCGGTTCCTATCAGTTCACCTTTGCTGTTGAATACAGGAGAACCGGAGTTACCTCCTGTGTTGTCTGTTCCTGTGGCAAAGCATATAGGCATACGTCCGTCAGGCATTGCGTATGGACCGAAATCCTTGTTCTCGTACAGTTCCTTTAGTTTTGCAGGAACAACGAATTCCGGATTGTTAGGGTCTTCTTTCTCCATAACACCTTTCAGTGTTGTGTAGTACAGATACTCCACACCGTCTGCCGGCTCGTAAGAACCGATCTTGCCGTAAGTAAGTCTCAGTGTAGAGTTGGCATCAGGATAAACCGGTGTACCGTTCTTGGCTTTCAGTTCAAGCATTCCTGCTACCCATGTCTTGTGTGCAAGATTATATGCGTCTGTTTCGGCTTTCATTGCATTTGATGTAGCGTTGTATCCGTCCTTTACAGACTTGGAATATTGTACCATCAGGTCTTCACGAAGAGTCTTGATGTCAGGATTCTGAAGGAAAGCGTCGAGTGCAGCCTGACTTCTGAAGATAGACTTGTCGAAACATGCGTCAACAAAAGCATCTGTATTTCCTCCGAAGTTCTCGTTTATCTGCTTGAAAATGCTTATGCGCTGTTCTGCCGGAATTAGTTTTGCATAAAGAGCGATAAGATGTTTTGAAACTTTACGGTCAACTTCAGGATTATAGTCCTTGTTGTAGAACTTCTTGTAAGCCTCTTTCAGGTTTTCAGTCTCTTCCTTTATTGCCTTCTTGTCGTTATCTTCCAGTGCATTACGGAGTGCGTCTGTATCAGGAACCTTGTAGAACTCTGTTCCGAGCATAAGCGCTTCGTAGATGGCTTGCTGATGATAAACGGCATTTCTGCGTTTTGCCACTATTGAGCGGATGGCATCGAAAGCTTCCTTGTAATTGTTATTGCCTGTCTCACGCCCGTATTCCAGAAGGTGTTCCTGCTGTTCTTTCTTCTTGTCGAGAACTTTCAGCTTGACAAGTCCTTCGTTCATTCCTATTGCGTTCTTCCAGTAGTTGGCAGACGATGCGTATTTGGCCGCGTACTGTATGCGTGTCTTTGCATCTTTCGCCATTTCTTCGCCAAGCACTCTAAGACGTACGCCGCGGATAGTGTCGCGCATGAAGTTTGTGGTCTGCATGCGTTCTTCCACCTCGTCGCTTATCATGTATCTCCAGTTTCTTCCCGGGAATCCCATGACGAAAGTAAAGTCGCCTTCCTTAACTCCATTCAGGTTGATTGCGATGTGTTTCTTCACTTTCAGAGGAACGTTTGTCACGCTGTAGTTGGCAGGCTTTCCGTTCTTGTCGGCATAGATGCGGAACATGGAGAAGTCGCCGCAATGGCGAGGCCACATCCAGTTGTCGGTGTCGGCACCGAACTTACCTATTGATGAAGGAGGTGCGCCCACCATACGGATGTCCTTATATACTGTCTTTACGAAAAGATAGTATTTGTTGGCTCCATAGAAAGGTTTGAGCTCCAGAACTGTGAATTCGTCTGTCTTGATTTTCTCTTTCTTTGCAAATCTGGCTGCTACTTTCGAAAGGTATGACGGTGAAAGATAGTTCAGTCCTTCAGGGTCTTTGTCTTTTTTGAGCTGCTCCTTTACGTAAGCTGTGACATCAAGTATCTTGTCGATGAAAGTAATTGTAAGTCCTTCGCAAGGCAATTCCTGTTCGCGTGTCATTGCCCAGAAACCGTCTGTCAGGTAGTCATGCTCTACAGAACTGTGCTGCTGTATGTATCCGTAACCGCAATGATGGTTGGTCAGTACAAGACCTTCGGCTGAGATAACTTCACCTGTACATCCGCCACCGAAGTGTACCACTGCATCTTTCAGCGATATGTTGTCGGGCGAATAAACATCGTCTATGCTGATGTCAAGCCCCATATCGTACATTACTGCCGCATTCTGTTTTTTCAGGTCGGTCAGCATCCACATTCCCTCGTCGGCATGTCCGGCGAGGGTGAATGTGGTGAGTAGTGATAGTAATATTGTTTTTTTCATTATTCTACGATTGTCATTTCGTCAATAAGGTTCTTGCATCCTCCGAGTTTTTCTACAATGAAGAGAACGTAACGGATATCCACTGCGATACAACGCTGAAGGTTGTTGTCGAAGTTGATGTCGCCACTCAGTGATTCCCAGTTACCGTCGAATGCACAACCGATAAGCTCTCCGTTACCGTTCATTACAGGTGAACCAGAGTTACCGCCAGTGATGTCGTTTGTAGTAAGGAAGCATGTTGGCATTTCACCGTTTGCCATAGCATAACGTCCGAAGTTCTTTGTAGAGTAAAGTTCTTTAAGCTTTTCTGGAACTACGAATTCAGGGTTCTGTGGGTCTTCTTTTTCCATTACACCTTTCAGAGTAGTGTAGTATTTGTAGTGTACACCGTCTTTAGGATCGTATGGTTTAACATTTCCGTAAGTCAGACGGATAGTGAAGTTTGCATCCGGTGCTTTTGGTTCCGGTGCATACATTTCGCAAAGTCCTCTCACGTATGTCTTGTGTAGCAGGTTGATACCTTCGCTGGCAGCTTTGAGTTTTTCCGAGAGTTTCTTGCTCATTTCAGCCTTGGCTTCAGAGTACTGTACCATGAGGTCGCTTTCGATAGCTTCTACAGTCGGGTTACTGATGAACTTGTTGAAGTTTTCTTCGTTTGCGAAGATAGAGTTGTTGTAGCAAGCGTCAATATATGCGTTGTAGTCGCCGTTGAATTTAGTCTTGATAGTTTCGTAGAACTCAGGAAGTGCATCGGCAGGAACTTTAGAAGCGTAAAGAGGAATCAGGACTTTTGCAACTTTGCGGTCCACCTCGTGGTCATAGTCTTTGTTGTGTACATCCGCAAACTCATCTTTAAGTGCTTCAACAGCTTTTTGGATGTCTTTCTTCTTGTTCTTTTCAAGAGCTTTCTTCAGATTGTCGAAAAGTTTATAAGAAGATTCGAATTCGATACCTGTTCTGAACACTTCGCTGAAGTAAGTTGACTGGGTGCGGATTGGTTCAACAGCCTTTACATACTCGTTGATTTTTTCAACTACACCCTGATAGTCGGCGTTCTTTTTTGCCATTGCGAATTTTGCGAAACGGGCTTCCTGTTCAGCTTTGGTTTCAAGAACCTTATTATCAATGATAGCCTTGTTCATACCGATAGAGTTCTTCCAGTAGTTACTTGAACTTGCAAATTTGCTTGCGTACTGGATGCGAACCTTGTCGCTTGCGGCCATTTCTGCTCTTAGGACGTTCTGTCTTGCTTCGCGCACTTCAATTCTTGGAACGTTTGTTCCTGTCATTCTCAGTTTCACTTCGCTTTCAGTAAGATAGCGGCTTGTGCTTCCTGGGAATCCCATTATCATGGCATAGTCGCCTTCCTGAAGACCTTTCAAAGAGATTGTAAGGTGTTTCTTTGCCTTCAATGGAATATTGTCCTTGCTGTAATCGGCAGGATTTCCTTTCTTGTCTGTATAGATACGGAACATAGAGAAGTCTCCTGTGTGGCGGGGCCACATCCAGTTGTCTGTTTCACCTCCGAACTTACCTATTGATGAAGGTGGAGCAGCTACCATACGTACGTCTGTGTATGTCTTGATGTAAAATACGTAGAATCTGTTACCTTCGTAGAAAGGTAATGCCATAGTTGTGATGCCAGGAGCTTTCTTCAAGTCGCTCTTTTTCAGGTCGTCGGCAGCAATCTTCTTCAGATATTCGCTTCCGAATGATTCGGCTTCTTCAATTTTGCCTTTTTTGATGTCATTATTTACTCTGTCGGTGACGTCAACTATACGTTCAACAAACTTGAATGTCAATCCCGGAGTAGGGAGCTCTTCTTCCATACTCTTAGCCCAGAAACCGTCTGTCAGATAGTCGTGTTCCACTGAACTGTGCTGCTGGATTGCATCATAACCACAGTGGTGGTTTGTGAGTATAAGTCCGTTAGGAGAGATGATTTCGCCTGTACATCCTCTTCCGAAAATACCTACTGCATCTTTCAGTGTAATCTGTTCAGGATTGTAGATGTCTGAGATGTTCATTTTTAAACCTTGTGCTTTCATCTTGTCAGCTAAATTCTGTTCTTTCATCAGCTGCAGGAGCCACATTCCTTCGTCCGCCTTTGATGGCGTGAATACCGAGCACAGAAGTGCCAGTGCCAAAACTTTGATTTTCTTCATTTTACTATAGTTTTTGAATTGTTATTGTTTAAAAAAGTTCAAAAGTGACCAATTGAATAGGAATTTCGCTATATTCCTGTATCAATGAACATAAATAGGATACAAAGATAACATTTACGGACAAATTAAGTTCGTTTTATGAAATAAAAATATCCATAATGTAAATAGATTTGGTAACTTTCTTCATGTTTTCATCTTTTTTAAATGTGTAATCGTCGCTTATTTAGTATAATTTGTGATAAAAATTTTCTTGTGAACCTATAAAGGGGTTACCTTTGCGACAAAATAATTTCTTTTGATTTATATGTATAGGTTTTGTTTAGTCTTGTTAATGGTAACTACATTAATGTCTTGCGGAAAGAAATATAAGGTGGAAGGAGTTACATCTGTCTCCAGACTTGATGGTAAGATGTTATTTATCAAAGTTGTTTCAGGCGACCAGCTTGTCAATATAGACTCGGCAGAAGTTATTCATGGATATTTCCGTATGCAAGGCAGTGTTGATTCTGTAGTGTTGGCGTCTCTTTATATGGATGACGAATGTATCATGCCTTTCGTGCTTGAGGAAGGAAATATAAATATTGAGATAGATAATGTCGGCATTTCTATCAAAGGTACACCGCTTAATAACAATTTTAATAAGTTTATTGAGGATAAGACTGTCATAGATGATATGGCATACGATGTGGAAAGGGAAGAAAGCCGTATGATAATGGATGGTGTCGATTTGAATACCGTACAGGCAGAGATAGACAGACAAAGGGCGTCTGTATGCAAAAGGATGGATAGTCTTGTTAAGACATTCATACAGGATAATTATGAGAATGTTCTCGGACCTGGAGTGTTTATTATGATTGGCAATTCATTGCCTTATCCGTTTATGACTCCTTTGATGGAAGATATTGTTAATGAGGCGCCGGATATATTCAAGAACAATTATCTGATAAGAAATTATATAACCTTGGCTGAAGAATATAAGGACAGGGCGTTAAATTGATTGTTCCTTTCGGGTGAATTTATGGAACTTTTAGGGGAGAGTTCCTAAATAATATTCCCATTTCCCTATTAACGTATAGGAAAATTCTAATTTTGGTATCATATTCTTATTTTAATTTTGCTTTCGATAAATAGAAAGGAAAATAGAATATGAGAATCATTATTTCATTATTTATGTTGCTTACATTAATGGCAGGCAACGTACATGCACAAGAGTTTGAAAAATTGACCGGTGCTGAAAGAAAGGCTATTCAGGAAAAACTTGACAGTCTGATGTATGTAGAAGCTGAGAAGGCTATATCTAATAAAGACTTCACGCTTGAGGCTGATAAAGTGGAATTCAAATATGGTCAGACAGCTTTCGTTAATTCCAATACAAATTTTGTTTCTGTTACGGGCGACAAATCTGTTGTTCAGGTGGCATTCAATGTTCCGGTTTCAGGTCCGAATGGAATTGGTGGTATAACGCTTGACGGTAATATATCGAATTATGAAGTCAAGAAAGACAAAAAAGGCAACATTAATGTATCGATGAATGTTATGGGTACAGGAATTTCAGCTTTGGTTAATATAAGCCTTTATTCCGGTAGCAATAAGGCTTCGGTGACTATTACCCCAAATTTCAATTCCAATAGATTAACTTTAACAGGAGTTATTGTCCCTTCTTCCAGCAGTAGAGTTTTCAAGGGACGTTCTATATGAGAATCTTATTTGAATAAAAAAACAGGAAGTATGAGGCTTTGAAATCATACTTCCTGTTTTTTTATTCTTAAAATGGTTCGTTTATGAATTCAGACTTGCCGAACGTACACGGCTTAATGTTTCCGGGGTCATCTGTAAAAGCGAAGCTATATAAATAAGCGGAGCTCTTTTAAGAATTTCCGGATGCATTTGCATAAGTTTGTTGTATCTTTCGTGAGCCGGCTCAAATCTCAACGTGTCGGCTTTCTCTTGTGAAGTTATTAATGACTTTTCGAACATCCTTCTGTACATGGTACCTATTTCGCTGTTTACAGATGCCAGATGCTCAATGTCATGTTTGTTGATTTTCCATGCTATTGTAGGTTCGAGTGCCTCTATCATAAGCTTTGTTGGCTCTTCCTTGAAATAGCTTTCAAGGCATACAATAATCGCATCTTCATATCCGATATGTTCTGTCAAATCTTTGTCATATTTGAAATAGAATTGACGTGTCATTCCCTTGTCTATGAAATATACTGATTCGCATATCTGACCTTCATCAAGAATTCTTTCGCCTTTCTTATATTTTTCGGGTGAAACTATCTCTGCTAAAGCCTTTAACGCATCTTTACTCAATGGAGAATCCAATGAGGAGGCTATCCTTTTTGCAATATCTATGTTTGTATTCATATTCATTGGATTATTAATGATTATTTAACCTTGATTTTATCAAATCCTTCACCAAATACACCTATTACAGCGCTCTGCGAAACAAATGCGTTCGGGTCGATGTCTTTAATAAGGCGGAATATCATGTTTGATTCCCGTTTTTTGGCAAGTACAAACATCATCTTTACATTATTGTTTGTGTAACATCCTACTCCATCTATAAATGTAACACCTCGGTGCAGGTCTTTGTTTATTCTTTTTCCGATTTCTTCATATTTTTGTGATATGATGAAGAACTGAACAGATTGACGCGCACTGTTGACGACTTGGTCAAGTACAAAACTTGATATGAAAAGTACCACATAACCGTAAACAACTTTTTCCCAATCGTGAAGAACGAAATAACTGGATGTTATGATTACTATATCGCACATCAGAATTACTTTACCTAATGTTATGTCACGGTATTTGTTGATTATTGCGGCAATGATATCTGTTCCTCCTGTACTTCCGTTGGCGGAGAATGCTACGCCGATACCTCCACCACAGAATGAAGCCCCAAGCACACAAGCCATGAACGGCTGGTCGTTTATAAGTGAGCCTTTTATAAAATGTTGGAATACAGGTGTGGCGAATGTAAGCACGCAAACAGCGAAAATTGTTTTCAGGCAGAATTTAAGCCCAAGGATTTTCAGTGCCAGAAGTAAAAGAGCAAAATTAATAAGCAGATAAGTGTATTGTACCGGGAAGCCGGTTGCCCAATATACTACAGAGGCTATTCCAGGAACCGCTCCGGATGGTAAATTGTTCGGTAGTAAAAATACTGTCCATCCTACAGCGTACATAATCATCCCAAGTGCAATCAGTAGATAATCTTTCGTCTCTCTGAGCAACTGCTGTCTATTCGAAATCTGAAAAATAGAACTCATCTTTTTATTTTTGTTTTAGTAAAACAATTAACCTTTAAAACGCTGCAAAGGTACTAAAAAAAATAATTATTGATATAAATCAATTATAAAAAATATGGATTGATACCAAAATGTAAAAAATGTTACGGATAGTTGTGACACAAAATACAAAAGCGCACTTCTATATTTTATTAATGACATTTTTTTCGTAATTTTGTCCCCGAAAAGATTAAAAGAGACGATATATGGCATTAGTCAACGAACATTTGTTAAAACTGCCCGATAATTATTTGTTTACTGACTTGACGAAAAAGGTAAATACTTTTAAGGTCACTCATCCTAAAGCTGATGTTATAAATCTTGGTATAGGTGATGTGACACGTCCTATACCGCAATCATGCCTGGATGCCATGCACAAGGCATTGGAAGACCAGGCAAAGGCAGAAACGTTTCATGGATATGGACCCGAGCAGGGGTACAGCTTTCTTATAGATGCCATATTGAAGCATGACTATGCCGCAAGGGGGATAAGCCTTGAGCATAGCGAAATTTTTATCAATGATGGTGCCAAGACCGATTCGGGCAATTTCGGTGATATTCTGAGGCATGACAACAGCATTGGTGTTACAGATCCCATTTATCCCGCGTATATTGATTCGAATGTCTCGTGTGGCCGTGCAGGAACGTTAGGCGAGGGGTACAGATGGAGTAACGTAATATATATGCCATGCAGTCCTGAAAACAATTTTATTCCGCCTATTCCTGAACAACGTGTTGATATAGTATATCTATGTTTCCCCAATAACCCTACAGGTACGGTCCTTACTAAGGCTGAACTGAAAAAGTGGGTAAATTATGCATTGGAGAACGACACTCTGATTCTGTTTGACGCCGCATACGAGGCGTATATCAGACAGCCTGATATTCCACACTCCATTTACGAAATAAAAGGTGCCAAGAAAGTTGCGATTGAATTCAGAAGTTATTCCAAAACGGCAGGATTTACCGGCATAAGATGCGGATATACTGTCGTCCCCAAGGAAGTGACTGCCTCAACACTAATGGGTGAGAGGGTTTCGCTTAACAGACTATGGCTGAAAAGACAGACAACGAAATTCAACGGCGCGTCGTATATAGCCCAGAGAGGTGCCGAGGCTGTATATACTCCGAAAGGTAAAGAAGAAGTTAAGGCTATGATTGATTATTATATGGAAAATGCCTCAATCATGAAAAAAGGCCTTACAAGCATCGGGCTGAAAGCTTACGGTGGAGTTAATGCTCCTTACCTGTGGGTCAAGGCTCCTAAAGGTATGACGTCGTGGGGATTTTTCGACAAGCTTCTGTATGAGGCTCAAGTGGTAAGTACCCCGGGTATAGGTTTCGGGCCGAGTGGTGAAGGATATATACGTCTGACGGCATTTGGCGACAGAGACAGATGCAAGGAGGGAATACAGAGGATATGCAACAACATATAAAATAGAATATAAAAACAACAATAAATAGAAAATATACAAACTTAGGTATTATGTCACAATTGAGATTTAAAGTAGTAGAAGAGGCTTTTCACAAGAAACCTGTAAATGTGCCATCACCTTCACAGCGTCCTGGTGAATATTTTGCCAAATACGTGTTTAACCGCGAGAAGATGTTCAAGTATCTTCCAAGCAAGGTTTATTCAAAACTTATCGACGTAATAGACAATGGCGCAACTCTGGACCGCAGTATTGCCAATGAAGTGGCTGCAGGTATGAAAAAATGGGCCGTTGAGCTTGGAGCGACGCATTATACTCACTGGTTCCAGCCGCTTACAGAGGGTACTGCCGAAAAGCATGACGCATTCGTGGAGCACGACGGTAAAGGCGGAATGATTGAAGAATTCTCAGGAAAGCTTCTTGTACAGCAGGAATCCGACGGCTCGTCGTTCCCTAACGGTGGTATCCGTAATACTTTCGAGGCACGCGGATATAGCGCGTGGGATCCTTCATCACCTGTTTTTGTGGTTGACGATACTTTGTGTATTCCTACTATATTTATTGCATATACAGGAGAATCGCTTGATTACAAGGCTCCTCTGTTGCGCTCTATTCATGCTGTAACAAAATCAGCGCTTGACGTAATACACTATTTTGACCCTTCTGTCAAGAAGATATATTCATACTTGGGATGGGAACAGGAGTATTTCCTGGTTGACGAAGGACTGTATGCTGCGCGTCCTGATCTGCTTCTTACGGGCCGTACACTGATGGGACATGAGGCTTCGAAGAACCAGCAGCTTGAGGACCACTATTTCGGCGCCATTCCTACACGTGTGGCTGCATTTATGAAGGACCTGGAAATCCAGGCGCTTGAACTCGGTATTCCTGTAAAGACTCGTCATAACGAAGTCGCTCCTAACCAGTTTGAGCTTGCTCCTATATTCGAGGAATGTAACTTGGCTGTCGATCATAACATGCTTGTTATGTCGCTTATGCGCAAGATAGCGCGTAACCACGGATTCAGGGTATTGCTTCACGAAAAACCTTTCAAGGGGGTTAACGGTTCAGGAAAGCATAATAACTGGTCGTTGGGAACTGATACCGGCGTATTGCTAATGGCTCCTGGAAAGACTTCGGAAGAAAACCTCCGTTTCATCACTTTCGTGGTAAATACATTGATGGCTGTTTATCACCACAACGGTCTGCTCAAGGCTTCTATCATGAGTGCTACCAACTCTCACCGTCTTGGAGCACACGAAGCGCCACCGGCAATCATATCTTCATTCCTCGGCTCGCAGTTGAGCAAGGTCCTTGACCATATTGAAGAGAGCAAGGCTGACGAATTCATGTCATTGAGCGACAAGTTGGGATTGAAACTTGACATTCCACAGATTCCTGAATTGCTTATCGACAATACTGACCGTAACCGTACTTCGCCATTCGCGTTTACAGGCAACAGATTTGAATTCCGTGCGCCAGGTTCAGAATCGAACTGTGCAAGCGCGATGATTGCTTTGAACTCGGCTGTAGCTGAACAGTTGATTATCTTCAAACGTGAGGTTGACGAACTTATCGAAAAAGGTGAGCCTAAGATGTCGGCCATACTTCAGATTATCCGTAAGTATATCAAGATATGCAAGCCTATCCGCTTTGACGGTAACGGTTACAGCGACGAATGGAAGAAAGAGGCCAAACGTCGTGGCCTGGATTGCGAGACAAGCTGTCCGCTGATATTCGACAATTACATGAAGCCTGAAACTATCAGGATGTTCGAATCGACAGGTGTGATGAACCGTAAGGAGCTTGAGGCCCGTAACGAGGTGAAATGGGAAATGTACGTCAAGAAGATACAGATTGAAGCCCGTGTGCTTGGCGACCTTGTTATGAACCACATCGTTCCTGTGGCTACTGAATATCAGACAAAACTTGTGGACAATGTATATAAGATGAAGTCTATATTCTCTGACGATGAGGCTAATAGCCTGTCTGCGGAAAACATCGCGATAATCAAGGAAATAGCCGGACATACCGCTTACATCAAGGAAAATGTGGATGCCATGGTTGAGGCAAGAAAGGTTGCCAACAGAATAGAGTCTATCCGTGAGAGAGCCATCGCATATCATGACAATATCGCTCCTATGCTGGAACAGATACGTTATCATATCGACAAGCTTGAACTTATAGTTGACGACCGTATGTGGACACTTCCTAAATATCGTGAGCTGTTGTTCATAAGATAAAAAAACTAAATGTCATGAAGCGTATAATCAATTATATATGGCCTGTCCTGTTATGTTTCGGCATAGGGTTTGCCGCAAGCAAATTTCAGGCAGAATCAATGGTAGAGTGGTATCCTCACTTGAACAAGTCAGGCATTACTCCGCCCAATCTGGCTTTCCCTATAGCATGGTCGATTATTTATCTGCTAATGGGGCTTTCATTGGGAAGGGTGCTGAACATAGGTTATAAAAAAGGTGTCGTAATATGGACGGCACAGTTGGTCCTGAACTTCCTTTGGAGCATATTGTTCTTCACTATGCGTATGCCGTTGTGGGGATTTGTTGATATATTGCTTCTTGATTTCTTTGTGGTATATTTTGCGGTGACAGTATATAAGAAGGACAAACCTGCCATGTATATGTTTATACCTTATATATTATGGCTGGTAGTCGCTACTTATCTGAACGGATATATCATGATTAATAACTGACGTTATTCTTATAAAAATAGAAATCCCGAAACAGACATTGGATACTGTTTCGGGATTTTTTTTACGCTTTTGTCTTGGCAGATTATGACATTATTTACAGCTTTCCCTTTTCTTCAAGATAGGAGTCCTTGAAACCGAGGAAGTATAATACTCCGTCCAGCCCGATTGTATTGATGGACTGTTCAGCGTTTTCCACCACTTTCGGTTTAGCGTGGAAAGCTATACCAAGTCCTGCTGTTGACAGCATAGGCAGGTCATTCGCGCCGTCGCCCACAGCTATTGTCTGTGCAATGTCAACTTTCTCTACCTGTGCAAGCAGTCTGAGCAGCTCGGCTTTTCTTTTTCCGTCAACAACCTCTCCAATATACTTTCCTGTAAGTTTTCCGTCCTTTATCTCAAGTTCGTTGGCATAAACATAGTCTATTCCGAATCTTTGCTTCAGGTATTCTCCAAAGTAAGTGAATCCTCCTGACAGTATGGCAATCTTGTAGCCGTAATGTTTCAGTACGAACATAAGTCTTTCCACACCTTCCGTGATAGGCAAGTTTTCTGCAATGTCTTTCATGACGCTTTCGTCAAGACCTTTAAGCAGCGCAACTCTCTCGGTGAAACTTTCCTTGAAGTCTATTTCTCCTCGCATGGCGCGTTCCGTTATGGCCTTGACCTGTTCGCCCACACCGGCGCGTTCCGCCAGTTCGTCAATACATTCCGTCTGTATCAGAGTAGAGTCCATATCGAAGCATATCAGTCTTCGCATGCGGCGGTACATATTGTCGAGCTGAAGCGAGAAGTCCATTCCCATTTCGCTGCTCAGCTTCATCAGGCTCCGCTGCATATCAACCCTGTTTTTAGGTGTTCCTCTGACAGAGAATTCTATACATGACCTCACGCTCGCCTTTTCTTCGTCAAGGGGAACACGTCCTGTGAGACGTTTTATGGAGTCGATGTTCAGTCCTTGTTCCGCTATAATCTTTGTAGCGGCAGAAATCTGCTTGGCGGTGAGCCGTCTGCCAAGTATTGTAATGATATATCTGTTTTTTCCCTGCATGGAAACCCAGTTCTCGTATTCTTCGACAGATATCGGATAAAATCTGATATTGACTCCCAGTTCCGAAGCCTTGAAAAGGAGTTCCTTCATTATATTTCCCGATTCTGTCTCCTTGCTTTTGAAAAGGATGCCAAGTGACAATGTCTGGTGTATGTCTGCCTGGCCAATATCAAGAATCGTAACGTCGAATTTTGACAGTATCTCGGTTACCGAGGCGGTGAGTCCAGGACGGTCAACGCCTGTAATTCTTATAAGTATAAGTTCTGTCTTCATAGGTTATATGTAAAGTCTTGCGTTTATAAAGCTATTCTTCTTGGTCTTATTCTCAGGTTTGAAAGTTCTGTGTCGTCATTCTGTGAAGGTAATCCAGCCTGCCGTACAGTAAGTTTATGTATTTTCCTTTTGTCGGTGTCCGGCAACGTCAGATCCTGTTTGTATATAGTCTGGTCTTTCGACGGACTAAGGATATAGCTAATGTTTTTTTCAAACCTGTTGTATATCCTCATTACTATCTGGTTGTTTCCCTTGTTTAGGTGTAACAGTACTTTTTCCATTCTGAAATCGCATCCGTACGGATTCAGGTGTTTCATTATTGATTTCCCGTTCAGATATATCTCAATACCGTTTCCGGCTCCGGCATCTACAATGATGTTCTGTTCTTTGGGCGATTCTATATTCTGTAAAACATAATATGTCTCATTGTCTTTTGCTGCAAAGGTTTGTTTCCCGATGGCAGTTTCTTTCCATTTGGAATTCTCGACAGGAGGGTTATCAATGTCCGTTGCTATTGTTAATCCGTCGTGGAAGAGTTTTTTATCCGGTCCGCAAATATACTGTTTGCCCCATGTTACCGGGCTTGAGGCTGTAAGTTGTGATGGCTTTCCTTTGTCCAGTTTAACATTGTATGTCTTGCCGTCCAGTTCTATTTCCAAAGTTTTGCCTTTTTCCTGCCCGGTGTATATCAACTCAAGCTGTTTAAGCATTAGCTGCTCAAAATCCCATGAATATTTCACAATGCTATTATATGTGCTGCTAAAGTCAAACCCGGAAATACTGTATAAAGGTTGTGCGTTATCACGTTTAAGTGTAATTGACCTTATCTGTTCAGGCTGCTTGTCTTCAATAATCTGTTTGAATTTGAGTGTCAGCACATTTATCTTATCCCCTTTATAAGCGGATGCGGGAATGGCAATATCTATCAGTCCGTTCTTTTGGATACACGTAGCAAGCTTGCCATCGGCTTTTATAAGCTCATATTCCGGCATGTAAAGTTTTATCCTTCCGTCTTTGGGATATTTCCCGGATAAAATAAAATAGAGAATGTTGTCTTTTTTCGTAACTGTACCCCATTCGAAGTCCTCGTTGAAAGGTGAATGAGTGGTCTCGTATATGGCATGACCGTTTTCCTTCAACCAGATTCCCAAATATCTCATCATTTCTTTGTCGTTTGGATTTATTCTGTCTCCATTTTCTATATGAACGTTAATCATATATCCTCCACCAAATGATGCTGCATCGGCTATCTTCTGTACTGTCTTTTTGGCAATAGCCTTTGCGTCACCGGATGGAGACTGTGATAGAGACGAATCGTATCGCCAGTTACATTCCAATAGTCCTTTGGGGGAATGATATTTGAGTAAGTTACAGAAATCGTAATGTCCGTTTCCGGCATCATTGCTTACCATGCAGTCCGGTTGAAGCTTGTGTACAAGTTCGTATATTCCCTTACTTTCTTCAGGGGACTTAGGATTCATATCAAAACTTATTTCTGATATTTTTCCATATTTGGTAAGTAATTCTGTAATTTGTTTGTGAGTGTCTTTATCCGTTTTTTTTGAAACAGAATAATTCTTGTTATCGTCAGTAATCGGGAGATAAATTCCGAATCTTACTTCTTTCTTGCCGCATGCTTTACTCAATTCCTCAATGATATCTCTATTGCTGAATCTATTATCGTCTGTTGAGGTATCGAATAAATACATATTGTCAATTTTGGCAGGCGCGATAATTGTCCGTATTCCTGTACTGATGGCAAATGATACAATTGAATCGGCATTGAATTTTTCAAGGCTAAAATACTCTTTTTGAGCTTTTTCTTTATTGTTGTCAGGCATACGGAAACGAATCATCATAGACAGTTTATTGTCCTGCCAAGCCTTTAATGAATTTTCAGAAACGTATGCTGAAATGCAATTTGTGTATATTAACAGTAGAGATAATATGGATAAAGCGCGTATCTTCATAATATATAATAGTATAATGATGAGCAAAGATAATCACTTCTTTCGTGATATGCTAACTTTTGCTTATTTTTGCGCTCGAATTTATAACTATCATTAAAAACTAAAAAAGACAATGAAAAAACTGTTTTTATCAATCATCGTTTGTATGATAACAGCTATTGCCGGTGCGCAGAACATCCAGTTGCACTATGATTTCGGTAGTTCCATTTACAAGTCGTTGGACACTCGTCCAAAAGTTACCACAACTGTTGAAATGTTCAAGCCTGACAGATGGGGTAGTACTTTCTTCTTTGTCGATATGGACTATACTAAAGAAGGTGTTGCCAGCGCATATTGGGAAATATCGCGTGAACTGAAATTCTGGAATCCTCCATATTCAATTCATGTAGAATACGACGGTGGTTTGAATTATATAAACAACGCATATCTTCTCGGAGCGACTTATACATGGAACAATGCGGACTTTACAAAGGGATTTACATTTACTCCCATGTATAAGTATATACAGAAAAACTCATCGCCAAACAACTTCCAGCTTACCATTACTTGGTATCTGCATTTCTGTAAAGGAAAATACTCATTTACAGGATTTGCTGATTTCTGGAGAGAAAGACATAATGACGGTGAAGGCAACAGACATGACTATGTATTCATGACAGAGCCTCAGTTCTGGGTGAACCTGAACAAGTTTGACAAGGTAAGCGATGATTTTAATCTGAGCGTCGGTACAGAGTGGGAAATTACATCAAACTTTGCCCTTATGAAAGGATGGCACTGGCTTCCTACGTTGGCAATGAAATGGTCATTCTAAAAAAATAAATAGTCATGTTGGAAAAACTTTTCGGATTCGACAGGAATGTCACCCGCGTGCGTACTGAAGTGTTGGCGGGTATCACTACTTTCCTTACTATGGCATATATCCTTGCCGTAAACCCTAACATCCTCAGTGCCACAGGTATGGACAAGGGAGCTTTGTTTACAACAACAGTCGTTGCTTCTGCCTTTGCCACACTGCTTATGGCTTTCTATGCAAAGTTGCCTTTCGGACTTGCTCCTGGAATGGGACTTAACGCATTCTTTGCCTATACAGTATGTCTTACTATGGGATATTCATGGCAGTTTGCCCTGACTGCGGTATTGATTGAAGGTCTTATCTTCATATTGCTGACTGTGACAAACCTGCGAGAGAAGATTGTCGATGCTATACCAGTCACACTGAAGAACGCCATCGGCGCCGGTATAGGTCTGTTCATCTCTTTCATCGGACTCCAGAACGCCGGAATCATCGTAAACAACGATGCTACACTTATCAGCATGGGAAATATCACTTCCGGACCGGCATTGCTTGGAATGATAGGTCTGGTGGTTACTTCTGTTCTTCTTGTTAAGGGAGTGAGAGGTGCATTATTGTTCGGTATCCTTATCACTACACTTATCGGTATCCCTATGGGTATCACAAAGTTCGACGGTATCGTCAGCACTCCTCCTTCCATAGAACCTATCTTCTGGCAGTTTGAATGGCACAATATCTTCACAAAGGAAATGATTGTAGTGGTATTCACATTCCTGTTTGTGGATATGTTCGACACTATCGGAACTTTGGTAGGTGTTACTACCAAAGCCGGAATGATGGACAAGAACGGCAAGATTCCTCACCTGAAACAGGCTTTCATGGTAGATGCCATAGGTACTACAGCCGGTGCAATGCTGGGAACAAGTACCATCACTACATTCGTTGAGAGTGCTTCAGGAGTAGGCGAGGGCGGTAGAAGCGGTCTTACAGCATTCGTAACTGCAGTATGCTTCCTGCTTTCATTGTTCCTTGCTCCTTTCTTCCTTTCGGTTCCGGGAGCAGCTACCGCACCAGTGTTGATTCTTGTAGGTCTGATGATGATGTCTTCAGTCCTGAAGGTTGATTTTACAGACTATTCGGAAGCTATTCCTGCGTTTATCTGTATCATCTTCATGCCTCTGGCATACAGTATTTCGGACGGTATCGTGCTGGGTATGATAAGCTATGTCCTTATCAATCTGTTTACAGGCAAGTACAAGAAACTTACCATCGGTATGTATATACTGGCAGCGATATTCGTGTTGAAGTTCTTTGTGTAGATATAACTATCTGTAATATTTATAATTAGACCGGCGATGGATTTACCATTTGTCGGTTTTCTTATTTTATATAGACAACTTACTTGTATAACTTAGCGTCACACGTCCGTGTTACGCTTGTCGCACGTTCGTATCACGGGCGTTGCACGTTCGTGTTTCGCGCGTTATACGTTCGTGTAACAATTTCTTTTCCCCGTTTTTTTGTATATGATTGTTGATTATTTTGTGTGTTTACCGCATGTTAGCAAAACTGAATTTAGGATTTCACAAATATAAACATTATATTTGTACGTAAGATTAAAAAAATCAGTCGGTCATGAGCAAACTTTATCCTATAGGCATACAGAATTTTGAGGATTTACGAAAGAGGGGTTATATCTACGTTGACAAAACAGCATTGATATATCAGTTGGTGGCTACAGGTAAATATTATTTCCTCAGCCGTCCCCGCCGTTTTGGCAAGAGTCTTCTTATATCTACTCTCGAAGCGT
>NZ_JACJLQ010000045.1 GCF_016902295.1 Bacteroides caecigallinarum
TTAATATTGTTTTTCTCTTATATACAAAGTTAACTATAATGGTATAGCTTTTTTAGTGCTATCTTATGTTATCCGTCACTTCCGATTTTAAACATAGGAACTTTTTTATAGGGGTGATTAATCCGTTTCTGCTTAAATTGTGGCAATCTTCTTTCTTTCTCGGCAGCGAAGCAAAGAAATCCGTGAAGCATCCGTATGAATGTACACAATTTCTTTGCTTCGAACCTCAAAAAAAATATTAGACAATACTGTCTTAAAAGTACAAGTCCAATGATAAATATAGATATTCCTTGTTTTCGTCCTTATTCCTTTCAAAGAATATCTTGTCTTCTCTTGCCAGCCATCCTATGGCCAAATTAAGGTCTCTGTCGGACATACCGGAAACTGCTTTAAGCTTATCGTATTCCCAACGTTCGCCATTGTTAAGTAATTTCCATATAATACCGGCATTTTCTCCAATAATGTGTTTATCCATATTATCCAATAAAAAAATTCAGTTCTACGTAAAGTATGTTTCTTTTACCAACCTGAGTTTCCTCAATGTTGAGTTTCCCTTCTCTTGCCAGCCATCCTATGGCTGCATTTAATTCTCTGTCTGACAATCCAGAAGTTTTTTTTATCTCACTGTAAGACCATTTACGGTGTTCGCCATTAAGTAATTGCCATACTTCACCTGCGCATTTTCCTATACTTTGTACATCCATATCTTTAATTATTTAGGTTAAGAAATACAGTTATCGCACATAGTCCAATAAAAATAAAGTCATGCTTTTCCCCAAATATATGTTTTTTTTAAATATGTTGTAATCTTTATCTGATATTTTTTAGTACTATATAATAAAATAGTATGTTTTTGTCAACTATATTTCTATAATATTTACATTCTTGTTGATTTAAAACATTAGAACATTTGATAAAATATTACTACCTTTACACCCGAATTCGTTTCTGTAGGTGACCCCCTCCGTAACCTTGCGGAAATTTGTTTTATTAATGTGAGGGTTAAATTATAATACGATGAAAAAAATTTTATTCTTTATTTTATGTGTGGCTTTTTATGCCTGTACTGCTGATACTGATAAGGTGAATGTCAATGAACATGGAACCGAATGGAAATGGGATGGTGGTACTATTGTTGTAAAAACTCCTGAGAGAGAGGTCGGACAAAAGAGTGTATTGGGACTTACAGCTCCTAAAATGGAAGTTGTCAGAGTTGGTTTTGTTGGATTGGGTATGCGTGGCCCTGGTGCTGTTGAGCGTTTCACTTATATACCGGGTACACACATTGTAGCCTTATGCGATTATGAAGCTTCGCGCGCTGAAGCTTGTCAAAAATATCTGAAGAATGCTTCTTTGCCTAAGGCAGAGATCTATTCAGGTGAAAAAGGATATGAGGAGTTGTGTAAAAGGGAAGATATTGATTTGGTTTATATAGCTACAGACTGGTTACATCATTTCCCTGTTGCTAAATGTGCTCTTGAAAATGGTAAGCACGTTGCTATTGAGGTTCCTTCTGCAATGAATCTTAATGAGTGTTGGAGTTTGGTGAACTTGAGCGAAAAATATCAGAAACACTGTATGATTCTTGAGAACTGCTGCTATGACTGGTTTGAAATGAATACATTGAACATGGCACAACAGGGAGTTTTTGGTGAGGTTATACGTGCCCAGGGTGCCTATATTCACGATTTAAGTCCTTTCTGGAAACATTACTGGAAGAATGGTGAGTCAGACAAGCTGGGATGGCGTCTTGATTATAATATGCGTCATCGTGGTGACGTTTACGCCACTCACGGACTTGGCCCTGTAGCTCAGGCTTTGGATATACATCGTGGTGACAGAATGAAGACTCTTGTGGCAATGGATACTAAATCAGTAAACGGTAAGGCATGGGTGAAAGCTGCTGCTGATTCTGTATGTGAGAATTTCAGAAATGGAGACCACACTACTACTCTGATACGTACTGAGAACGGCAAGGTGATAGAAATCCAACATAATGTAATGACTCCTCAGCCATACAACAGACTTTATCAGCTTACCGGCACAAAAGGTTTTGCAAACAAATATCCTATCGAAGGATATGCTGTTGGTGGTGATCAGCTTGAGGCTTCAGGTGTTCAACCGGAAGTTGATAATTTGAATGCCCATAGTTTCTTGCCTGAAAAGGAAATGAATGCTTTGGTAGATAAATACAGACATCCTATATTGAAAAAGTATGGTGAGATGGCTAAGGAAGTAGGTGGTCATGGAGGTATGGACTTCATTATGGATGCCCGTTTGGTTTACTGTCTGCAGAACGGTTTGCCACTGGATATGGATGTTTACGACCTTGCAGAATGGTGTTGTCTTGCAGAACTTGGTGAGTTATCAATGGATAATAATTGTGCTCCTGTAGAATTCCCGGATTTCACACGTGGTGACTGGAATAAGGTGAAAGGGTACAGACATGCTTTTGCTTCTCCTGAGGATGAAGCTGAAGTGGCAAAGAAGGCTGAAGCTTATACGGAGAAACTAAAACTGCAGGGTGCCGAGGACTGGAAATAACGTATAATTGAAAATAATTTTAAAGCCTTTTGAAAACTCTTTGCAAACAGTTTTCAAAAGGCTTTAAGTCTATAATAATTCAGAGTGTTTTTGTACTTCTTCCATAACTCTAAGGAAGTTGCCTCCCCATATTCTTCTGATGTCTTCTTCGTTGTATCTTTCTTTCATCAGTCTTCGGGTAAAGTTAATCAGTTCTGAAGAATCATTGCAACCTATGATGCCGCCGTCACCATCGAAATCGGTTCCTATTCCCACGTGGTCTGTACCTGCCAGATTTACAATGTGATTAAGATGTTCTATTGCATCAAGTATATTAGCTTCGCGGTCAGAGCGGAGGAAACCGCTGTAAAGACAAACCTGTATCACTCCACCTTTACGGGTTATAGCCTTTATCTGTTCGTCGGTCAGATTTCGTGGATGGTCACATAGCGAGCGGCATGACGAGTGTGAGCATACAACAGGCACCTGGCTTATCTCCAAAGTGTCGTAGAAACTTCTTTCGCCGCTGTGTGACAGGTCTATCATCATTCCCGTGCGGTTCATTTCGCGTATAACTTCTTCGCCGAACTTGCTTACGCCGAGATTTTCGTCATTATATCTTGCAGAGCCGCAAATATCGTTGTTACCGTTGTGGCACAGAGTCATATATACCACACCTCTTCTCCTGAAACGTTCCACGTTGGTGATGTCCTTGCCTATGGCATAACCGTTTTCTATACCAAGCATTATGGCTTTTTTACCTTCCATTTTCAGACGGTAGAGGTCCGACGGGGTATAGGCAATATCTACTGCCGTACAGTTTTCAGCCACCATCTTCTCCATTTCATTAAGCAGTCTGTCAGTTTTTGCTGTAGCAGCGAGGAGAGCTTCATCTGTACGTTCCTTCTGTGGAATATATGCAACCATGATTGTTGCATCCTGTCTTCCTTCTGTCATTTTATGGAGGTCAACCTTTATCTTGCTGTCTCTTGTCGCAAAATTTATTCCTTGCCCGAAGAACATTGGAGTGTCGCAGTGGGTATCGAGTGTCAATATCCTTTGATGTAGTCTTTTTGCTTCCTTGAATGATGATGACTCGTTTATCAGCCATTCGAATATAGGCATCATACAGGTGTCGCCATTCAGAATGAAACATTCCGGATGCCATTGAACACCAATCATTGATTTGTACTCAGTACTTTCTACTGCCTCAATTATTCCGTCGTTTGAGCGGGCGCATACTTTAAATCCCGGTGCAGGTTCTTTTACTGCCTGATGATGGAATGAATTTACCGGCAGACTGGTTGTTCCCATTACCCCGGCAAGCAGACTGTCCTCATCAATATTTACTATGTGCGATGCGTATGCTCTGTCAAGGTCCTGACTGTGCTTTATAAGTTTTCCTTCTGCCTGTGAGTAAATGTCCTGATACAGTGTTCCGCCTAATGCGGCAGTCATTGTCTGAATACCTCTGCAAATTCCGAGAACAGGTATCTGTCTGTCGGCGGCCATTTTTACTATCATCAGTTCCTGGCGGTCACGGTATGGATTGATATTGTGGAGTTCCTTTATCGGATCTTCGCCTAAATAGAGAGGGTTGATATCAGCGCCTCCGCTAAGGAGAATTCCATCTAAAGAGTCAAGCAGGTCCGGAAGTGTTGTCAGATTGTCAGAAGGTGGAATGACCAGAGGAATGCCTCCCGCTTCGTATATTGACTTGAAATATCCTGATAAGAGTGAGACATTCCCATCGGTTATATTAGCTGTTATGCCGATTATCGGACGTTGTCTGTCAGATGGCAATTTGCTATGCAAATAGTCATAATCAGCCTGTATATCGAATGTATTATACGTTTTCATACGTTAATCTTTATTATAACTCTGACAAATATACGGAAAAATCGGATTTATTTCTGATATTTGTTTAAAATAACACACTATGGAACCTGTAAGAACACTTTCCCAAATGGTAAGCAGGCTGCGTTTAAGTAATTCCCGGCGCAGAGTAGCTGTGGTTTGTCCTAACGACCCGCATACCGAATATGTTATTATAAGAAGCCTTAGAGAAGAAATAGCCGAATATCTGCTGGTTACAGACGAGGAGCATGTTGAAATAGCAAAAAGTCTGTATGCCGCATCTCCTGATTTTGTACGTATATATACAGCTCCTACACCAGACGATGCTGCTGCTCTGGCGGTTGATCTTGTCCGTTCAGGTGAGGCTGATGTGCTTATGAAAGGACTGATAAATACAGATAATCTTTTGAGGGCTGTTCTTCATAAAGAGAGAGGGTTGCTTCCTGCAGGTGGAGTTCTTAGTCATGTCGCAGTCGCCCAAATTCCTCTTTATCATAAACTTTTGTTCTTCTCGGATGCGGCAGTAATTCCAAAACCTACACTTGACCAGTTCAGGGCTATGATAATGAACGATATCAAGATATGTAACAGACTTGGAATGGAGGAGCCTCGTGTCGCTCTTATACATTGTTCCGAAAAGGTAAATGCCAAATTCCCTCATACGATATTCTATACAGAGCTTAAGAAAGAAGCTTCTGAGGGAAAGATGGGAAAAGCTTATATAGACGGTCCGATGGATGCCAAGACAGCTTGTGACGCTCATAGTGGAGAAATTAAAGGAATGTCATCACCGGTTATCGGCAATGCCGATATTATGATATTCCCTAACATTGAATCTGGAAATACCTTTTATAAAACTCTTTCACTGTTTGGAGATGCCAATATGGCCGGAATGCTTACCGGTACTATTGCGCCCGTAGTAGTTCCGTCTCGTAGCGATTCCGGTAACTCGAAGTATTATAGTTTGGTTCTGGCATGCCTGGCGGGAAAATAATTTTGGTTTTTAAGTTACTTGAAGCTGACGTAAAGAAACTTACAAACTTATAAACTAATAAACTTATAAAAATGAGAATACTTGTTATTAATCCTGGTTCTACCTCGACAAAGGTAGCTGTGTATAATAATGAAAATCAGTTGTGGAGCGAAAATGTATATCATTCCGCAGAAGAACTCTCACGTTTCTCACATGTGAACGAGCAGCATGACTTCAGAAAGGAACTTATTATAAAGACATTGCATGCGGCTGGTTTCAGTCTGCAGTTTGATGCCGTGATAGGCCGTGGCGGATTGCTTAAACCCACGCAAGGTGGCGTATATCTTGTCAATGAAAAGATAAAATATGACCTTTTGAACTCAAGAATGGAGCATGCGTCCAACCTTGGAGCTATTATAGCCGATGAAATAGCTAAGGGATGTGATTGTCCTGCATATATTGCCGACCCGGTAGTTACAGACGAGATGTGCGATCTGGCACGTGTCACAGGAATGCCTGAAATATCACGAATCTCTATTTTCCATGCCTTGAACAGTCGTGCAGTATCAAGAAAATACGCCGCAAGCATAGGACGGAAATATGATGATTTAAATCTGATTGTGGTTCATTTGGGTGGTGGAATATCTATTGGAGCACATTCAAAAGGCAGAGTCGTTGACGTAAACAATGCACTCGATGGTGATGGCCCTTTCAGCCCTGAAAGATCCGGCTCAATACCGACAAGGCAGCTTGTGGATTTATGTTTCAGCGGAAAATATTCGTATGACGAGATACGTAAGATGATAAACGGACATGGTGGATTGTATGCTCACCTTGGTACAACTGACGCAAGAAGTATAGTTGCTGAGATAAAGTCCGGAAACAGACATGCATATAATGTTTTGCATGCCATGGCTTATAATATAGCAAAGAGTATAGGTAGTATGCACGTGGTCCTTAAACAGAAAACTGATGCTATTATAATGACTGGTGGAATGGCTAATAATGATTATGTGGTTAAGGAGATTCTATCGTGGATTGAAGGGCTTGCTCCGATAGTCATAGTACCTGGTGAAGACGAGATGGTAGCATTGGCAATGAATGCGTTGGGAGCCCTAAACGGAGAACTGGAATTGCAGGAATATAATCCTAAATAGCTGTCTGTTTTTGTCATATAAAAAAAGTTTCGTATCTTTGCGTTCGATGAAGAGTTTGAGAAATATATTGGTGATGTTGCTCGCTTTGGTGGTTTTTAATCTCGGAGCTGGAGCTGGTGTCGTGCATATCTGTTCTGCTTATTGCCAGACCAAGATATGTTCTACTGAGACTCATACTCATTCAGAAGAACAGGGATGCTGTCACCATGATAACGAGGAAATTGATAAAATGCATTCCACTATACATGGTGAGTGTTCTTGTATCAATGTTCATTATAACATAGATTTCTTTAAGGTGTCGCAGGAAGACGATGCTGTCTCATTTATGCCGATGCCTATGGAACTTCCAGAGCATTTCACATATAATTTTCAGCCGATATATTCCGGCGTATTAACTTCCCAGCCTTCAAACGCTCCTCCTGTAAAGGTTGACGGACGTACATTGTTGGCATTCCATTCAGTCTTGATTATTTAGTTTTACACATTTGGTTTTTGTTATGCCAGATGTGCTGTATCTCTTTGCAATCGTGTTGCATTGAGGAATAGCTACATTTGCACCGTGAAAATGTGTTTAACTAAATATTTTTTTTAATGAAATACTTGATTATTTTATTGTCTTTGACCGCTTTGCCTATGATGGCGGCAAATACTCTTACGGGTACAGTGAAAGATAGCAACAGCGAACCTATACCCGGAGCAAACCTTGTATGGCTCAATTCTTCGCGTGGAGCCAGTACTGATATGAATGGTGAGTTTACTCTTGAACGTCCGGCCAATGCAGACAAACTTGTTGTAAGTTTTATCGGTTATAACACAGATACCATAAGCATTGCATCTTATCAGGAATATATTGATATAGTATTGAACGAAGGTGTACAGCTGGCTGAAGTAAACGTGACCGGAAGAAAAATGGGTTTCCAGAAACTGCGTAGCAGTGTGACAAATGCAGAGCTTATCAATTCTGATGAATTGTGTCGTGCAGCATGCTGTAACCTTGGAGAAAGCTTTGTCACTAACCCTTCTGTTGATGTGAATTATTCTGATGCGGCAACAGGTGCAAAGCAGATAAAACTTCTTGGACTGTCAGGTACATATGTACAGATGCTTACTGAAAATATTCCTAACTTCAGAGGTGCTTCTGCGCCTTACGGACTGGGATATGTTCCGGGACCGTGGATGAGCAGTATCCAGGTGAGCAAAGGTACATCTTCTGTAAAGAACGGTTACGAGGCTCTTACAGGTCAGATTAATATCGAGTTCAAGAAACCTCAGGCTGCTGAGGCAGACTGGTTCTCTGCAAATTTGTTTGCAAGTACTACAAACCGTTATGAGGCAAATGCTGATGCTTCAGTTAAACTGTCGGACAAGTGGAGTACAATGCTTTTTGCTCATTATGAGAATGAGACAAAGGCGCATGACAGCGATGGTGACGGATTTGCCGATATCCCACAGGTGGAACAATACAATCTTTTCAACAGATGGGCATATATGGGCGAACATTATGTATTCCAGGCAGGTATCAAATTTATCAACGAAGAACGTGCAAGCGGACAGGTATCGCATGGCGGACATACATATGCCGATCCATATCGTATAGATATGAATACAGACAGATATGAGGCTTTCATCAAACAGGCTTATATCTTCAATAAGGAACATAACACAAATATCGCGCTTATCACTTCCGGTACCATTCATAATATGGATGCTGTATATGGACGTAAACTCTATAACGTAGATCAGCAGAATGCATACGCATCACTTTTGTTTGAAACAGAATTCACTTCCCAGCATTCTTTGTCAACTGGTCTTAGCTTGAACTATGACCGTTATGATCAGGAATACCGTCTTGTGAATGATGTAAATCTAGGTCTGACTCCGGAACTTGATAAAGAAACTGTAAGCGGTGTCTATGCACAATATACATATATGCCAAGTGATAAACTGACTGTTATGGCCGGTCTTAGAGGTGATTACAGCAGTTTGTACGGATTCTTTGTTACTCCGCGTGCTAATGTACGCTATGCTCCTAATGAATATATCAATTTCCGTGCTTCTGCAGGAAAGGGGTATCGCACAAACCATATATTGGCAGAAAACTGTTATATGCTTGCCAGCAGCAGAAAAGTAGTTATTGCTGACGATTTGGATCAGGAACAGGCATGGAACTATGGTTTGAGTATAGCATCGTATATTCCATTGTTCGGTAAGACACTTAATTTGAATGCAGAATATTACTATACGGATTTCCAGAATCAGCTGGTAGTGGATATGGAATCAGATGCTCATACAATAGCTTTTACCAATCTTGACGGACGTTCATATTCACAGGTATTTCAGATTGAGGCTACATATCCGTTCTTCGAAGGATTTAACCTTACTGCGGCATGGCGTATGACAGATGTTAAGCAGACTATTAACGGAACACTTTACGAAAAGGCACTTACCGGAAAGTATAAAGGGCTGATTACAGCTTCTTATAAGACTCCTCTCGGTAAATGGCAGTTTGACGGTACGCTGCAGTTGAATGGCGGTGGACGTATGCCGACACCGGAAACTCTTGCCGACGGTACATTATCATGGAATGAAAGATACAAAGGCTTCGAACAGTTGAGCTTCCAGGTTACACGTTTCTTCAGAAACTGGTCTGTATATATAGGTGGCGAGAACCTTACTAACTTCAAGCAGAAGAATGCCATTATCGGTGCAGATGATCCTTGGGGTGATAACTTTGATGCTTCAATGATTTGGGGACCTATGCACGGTGCGAAAGGATATATAGGAGTGAGATATAATTTACCAAGAAACTAATCTTGTAAGTTTGTGAGTTTTTTGAGTTTGTTAGTTTGTTGATGATAGCCAATAAAAGAACTCAAAAACTGATAAGCAAACATAAACCAACTAAAGATTTTAAAAACTTAAAAACTAAAAAATATGAAACGAGTATTATTGTTTACATTCATGGCTGCTTTCATGTGTGCAGCTCAGGTATCTGCTAAAGAACTTCGTAAGATTGTATTCAAGGTTGACCAGATGGAATGCGTTAACTGTGAAAACAAAGTGAAGAAGAATATACCTTTCGAGAAAGGTGTAAAGAAGATGGAAACAGATCTTAAGACACGTACAGTTACTATTACTTACGATTCAGATAAAACAAATATACAGAAACTGAAAGAAGGATTTGCAAAGTTCAAATACGAGGCAAAAGTTATCAGTGACGTTGAAGTGAAATAATATACATTTCGATATTGAGCAGGTAGGGTGCAAGTATTTGTGCCCTACTTTTTTGTTTGTTTCAGTCTTATTATTTTTAGAAACTGTTTAGCAGCTGTTTATTCACTGTTTAAACAAGTTCTAAACGGTAAATAAACAGCTGCTAAATAATAGTTTGCTGGAAATTGCGGCTTATAATAACTGTTTTGTTTCGTTAGCCTTAAGGCTTATCTTAACAGATTTATTATTGAAGTTCACACGGGTTTTTCCTCCTTTTCTTGACATTATGCTCAAAGATGTCACTTTACCGTCTTTCCAGCTCATATCTATAACGAAGCTGCCGCGTGCGCATATACCCTTTACACTACCGTCTTTCCATTGCTCAGGAAGGGCTGGCAATAATGTAATATCCTCTTCTGACGATTGCATCAGCATCTCAATTACTCCTGCGCAACCTCCGAAGTTACCGTCTATCTGGAACGGAGAATGTGCATCCAGCAAGTTAGGATAAGTGCCGCCTCCGCATCGTGCGTCTTTACCTTTATATCCGTCAGGTGTAACTAATTTGAGTAAGCGTCTGTAAATGTGATATGCATTTTCGTTGTCTTTAAGGCGTGCATACAGATTTACTCGCCATCCTGTACTCCATCCTGTAGTGTTGTCACCTTTTATTTCAAGTGTTTTGGCACAAGCCTTTGCCAGGTCAGGTGTTTCTTCTACAGATATATGATGTCCCGGATAAAGCCCGAACAGATGTGACTGATGGCGATGTTGTGGATCTTCGTCTTCCCAGTCGTGGAACCATTCCTGAAGATTGCCTTTTTTACCAATCTTGTAAGGTGAGAGGCGTGAAATTGTACTTTGGGCTTTCTTACGGAAATCCTTGTCTGTATTCAGAATTTCTGCTGCTTTTATCGCGTCAATAAGGCATTCGCGTGTTATTGCCAGATCGGCGGTACAACCGTATGAAGTGGCACCTATATATCCGTCAGGTGTGACGAACTTATTCTCAGGAGATGTTCCCGGTGATGTGATAAGTTTGCCGTCTTTTTCTATAAGCCAGTTCATGTAGAATTCTGCCGCTCCCTTCAGTACAGGATAATATTTTCTGAGCATCTCAATATCTTTTGTGAATACATAATGTTCCCAGATATGTGTAGAAAGCCATGCTCCACCCATAGTCCAGCAAGCCCATGAAGGGTCGCCTACGTTTAATCCTACAGGACAAGTCATAGCCCATATATCAGTGTTCTGTCCCAGACACCATCCTTTATCGACTCCATAATATGCTTTGGCAGTTTCATAGCCTGTATTGCTTAGGTTTGCAATGAAGTCCATCAACGGTCGGTGCATCTCACTGAGGTTGGCAGTTTCAGCAGCCCAATAATTTTCTTCTACATTAATGTTGCTTGTATAGTTGCAGCTCCATGGTGGAAGCAGTTTCTCGTTCCATAATCCTTGAAGATTTGCCGGAACTCCGGGAGTGCGTGAACAAGAGATGAGCAGATATCTGCCAAACTGGAAGTACAATGCTTCCAATCCAGGGTTATATTCAGTATTGTCTGTATATCTTCTGAGTTGTTCGTCAGTAGGTAATGCGGCAATCTCCGGAGCTGTTTCTCCGAGTGACAGTTCTACGCGGTCGAAGAAATATTTGTAGTCGTTTACATGACTGTCTTTTAGTGTCTCATAAGTCTTGGCTGAGGCCAAATCAATGCGGTTCTTGGCTATATTGCGATAATCTCTGCCTTCCTTTACAGGGTCTTTGTCGAAACCGTTGAAACTTGTAGCATTTGCTATCAGAATCAGTACATTGTGTGCCGATTCAATTTTCAGTTCACCTGAAGGATAGCTTTTCACATCACCCTTATCTGTTATTACTTTTATTATGGTGCGAAAATGAATACCACGTTCGGGATCGTATAAATGTTTTTCTGTAACATCGTCGAAATATGAAGGATAAGAATGATATGCCGCATATCCTTCTGATGAAATCTCATTTCCTGAAGCTGATGTGGCATGTGGCAGCTGTGAGTCGAACGTAATCAGAGCTCTTATACCTTCCGGTTTATCGGATTTCAGATTTATTACAATTACAGAGTCGGGGGCTGACGCAAAATATTCGCAAGAGAATGATTTGTTGTCTCTCATATATTTTGTCTGTGCAATGGCGTTGCTGATGTCCAATGAGCGGTTGTATTCAGAAATCTTGGCAGAGGTGTCCAGATATGAGATAGTCAGACGGCCTAATGGCTGATAGTTTTCGCTGTAGTGTCCCTGTACTTTGCGCTGTTCTATGTCTGCGCTGCGATAGTCTTCATTTTCAAGCATTTCGCGTATCGTCGGGATTGCTTTATATGCGTCCGGAGTTGTTATTTCTCTATCAGGTTCGCCGGTCCATAAAGTCAAATCATTAAGTGAAATGACATCACGTGTAGTTCCTCCATATACAATGGCTCCCATAGTACCATTGCCGATTACCATAGCCTCCTCGAAATATTTTGCAGGGCGGTTATAACTTAATTTAAGGCTGTTATTCACTTCTCTGGCCCATACCGTTAGTGTGCTTAACGACATACACCCTAATAATAATGTATGAACGCACTTTTTAAAACTGTTGATGCTCATAAGAAATTAGATTTTAATTATAAATTATAATAATGAAACAAAAATACAGTTTTTTTTATTATATATACAATTTTATTCAATATTACACTGCCCAATTAATGTTAGGCATTTTCATATCTGTTGTTTTGATAATGTCATTTTGAAGCTATAATTTTTTTAACGGTAAACTTTATCCATAATATAAGTATAGTGATATTATTCATCTGATTGCATAAAAAAATAGTCCGATACTTTTTTACGGTACCGGACTATTAATGAAGAATAATATGTTAACTGATTATACGTATTCCTGCCAGCTCTTAATCTGGATGTCTTTTTCATCCATTGAGCAGAATGCTTCGATAAACGCCTTTGCAAGACGCGCGTTTGTGATAAGCGGAATGTTATGGTCTATAGCGCCACGACGGATACGGTAACCATTTGTAAGTTCGCGCTTGGTGTGGTTCTTTGGAATGTTTACAATCAGGTCGAATTTATGTTCTGAAATCATTTTTATTACATTGTTTTCTGCATCAGGACGTTCGTCCGGCCAGAATACAGGGGTAGTAGGTATTCCGTGTGAGTTCAGGAATGCTGCGGTACCTGCTGTAGCATACAGACTGTAACCTTTTTTGCTGAGTGCATGGCTTGCGTCTAGCAAATCCACTTTTGATTTTGTGGCTCCAGAAGAAACAAGGATACCTTTCTTCGGAATCTTATAACCTGTTGCTATCATAGCATTAAGCAATGCTTCGTTGAAGTCATCGCCCAAACAGCCTACCTCACCAGTAGATGACATGTCAACTCCCAATACAGGGTCGGCATTCTGCAGACGTGCGAATGAGAACTGAGAAGCCTTGACACCGATACGGTCAATATCGAACGCAGATTTGTCCGGCTGTGTATAAGGAGCATCAAGCATGATACGTGTAGCGGTTTCGATGAAGTTTCTCTTCAGAACTTTAGAAACGAATGGGAAACTTCTTGAAGCACGAAGGTTACATTCGATAACCTTAACCTCATTCTTGCGCGCAAGGAACTGGATATTGAAAGGACCTGATATGTTAAGTTCTTTAGCGATGCGGCGGCTGATTTTCTTTATCAGACGTGCTGTAGAGAAATAAATCTGCTGTGCAGGGAATACCAATGTAGCGTCACCTGAGTGTACACCTGCATATTCCACGTGTTCAGAGATAGCATATTCCACAACTTCACCGTTTTGTGCCACTGCGTCGAACTCTATTTCCTTAGTTTCCTGCATGAACTGTGATACCACAACCGGATATTCCTTAGATACCTCACTTGCCATCTGCAGGAATCTTGTGAGTTCTTCTTCATCGTAGCATACGTTCATGGCTGCACCACTCAATACGTATGAAGGACGTACAAGAACCGGATAACCTACTTTCTTAACGAATGATTTCACATCGTCAAGACTTGTAAGCTCCTGCCATGCCGGCTGGTCGATACCAAGCTGGTCGAGCATTGCAGAGAATTTGTTTCTGTTTTCAGCACGGTCGATAGATACTGGTGATGTTCCGAGGATAGGCACTGACTGACGGTAAAGCTTCATTGCCAGGTTATTAGGAATCTGTCCACCCACTGAAACGATAACTCCGCGAGGCTGTTCAAGGTCGATAACGTCGAGTACACGTTCGAATGAAAGTTCGTCAAAGTACAGACGGTCGCACATATCGTAGTCTGTAGATACTGTTTCAGGGTTGTAGTTAATCATGATAGACTTGTAGCCTAACTTACGCGCAGTCTGGATAGCGTTTACAGAACACCAGTCAAACTCTACAGAAGAACCGATTCGGTATGCACCGGAACCGAGAACTACTACAGATTTTTCATTCTTATAGTAGTTTACATCGTAGCCTTCCACAGCGTATGTCATATACAGGTAGTTAGTCAGTTCAGGATGTTCTGAAGCTACTGTATTTATACGTTTCACTGCCGGGAGGATACCAAGCTTCTTACGGTATTCGCGTACTGCAAGATTTTCTTTCTCCATGTTTCCGCTTGTAGGCTTAAGTACGAAGCGTGCAATCTGGAAGTCTGAGAAACCGAGAACCTTAGCCTCACGAAGAACTTCGGCTGGCAGTTCTTCCAGAGAGTTATATGTCTGGAGTTTAGCTTTGTAGTCAACAATATTTTTCAGTTTGCCGATAAACCATGGGTCAATCTTGGTAAGGTCGTATATATGTTCTATGCTGTAGCCTTCTTCCAAAGCCTGTGCAATGGCGAAGATACGCAAGTCTGTCGGGTTGGCAAGTTCGTCGTCCAGGTTCTCGAACTTAGTATGGTCGTTGCCTACGAAACCGTGCATACCCTGACCAATCATACGGAGACCTTTCTGGATGATTTCCTCGAAAGTACGACCTATAGACATAATTTCACCTACCGACTTCATGCTTGAACCGATACGTCTTGAAACGCCTGCAAACTTAGTCAAGTCCCAGCGAGGTATCTTGCAGATAAGATAGTCAAGTTCAGGAGCCTTATATGCAGAGTTAGGAGTACCCATTTCACCGATTTCATCGAGAGTATATCCCAAACCGATCTTGGCTGCTACGAAAGCAAGAGGATAACCTGTAGCTTTTGAAGCCAGAGCAGAAGAACGGCTCAGACGTGCGTTAACTTCGATTACACGATAGTCGTTTGTTTCTGCATTGAAAGCGTACTGGATATTACATTCACCTACTATACCAAGATGGCGGATACATTTCTTCGACAGGTCCTGGAGCATTGTAACCTGTTCTTCAGTAAGCGAACAAGTAGGAGCGACAACGATAGATTCACCTGTATGAATACCCAGAGGATCGAAATTCTCCATGCTGGCAACAGTGAAGCAGTGGTCGTTAGCGTCACGGATAACTTCAAACTCGATTTCTTTCCATCCTTTCAGTGATTCTTCCACCAAAATCTGAGGTGAGAATGTGAATGCGCTTTCTGCCAGTTCGATGAATTTTTCTTCGTTAGGGCATATACCGCTACCGAGTCCTCCAAGTGCGTATGCAGAGCGGATCATAACAGGATAGCCTATTTTGCGAGCAGCTTCAAGGGCATCTTTCATGTTCTCTACTGCCTGGCTGACAGGAGTTTTCATCTGAATTTCGTTCAATTTCTTTACGAAGAGGTCACGGTCCTCAGTGTACATGATGGCTTCGACTGATGTACCCAGGACGCTTACTCCATATTCCTTGAGAATACCTTGTTGATAAAGTTCGGTACCGCAGTTCAATGCAGTCTGTCCGCCAAATGCAAGAAGAATACCGTCCGGTCTTTCTTTCTTTATAATTTCAGTAACGAAGTGTGTATTTACAGGCAGGAAATATACTCTGTCGGCTATACCTTCGGATGTCTGGATTGTAGCGATGTTTGGGTTGATAAGAACAGACTTGATTCCTTCCTCGCGCAGGGCTTTGAGGGCTTGTGAACCTGAATAGTCAAACTCACCAGCCTGACCTATTTTCAGTGCTCCTGAACCAAGGACAAGTACTTTTTTAAATTTCTGTTTCATAAGATGTTGTTTTTATTTAAGGTTGTTTATGTTTTTCAATTCAGTGTGTTTTACAATATATGCAAAGAAAACAATTATTTCGAAGAAAACAAAGTATTTGTCAGCCTTTAAACAATTCATCCATCAGTTGGATGAACAATATTTCGCTGAAATTGGATTTTAAAGGTTTGACTGGCTAATATATGTGCCGGACATACCAATAAAAAAAGCTTGCTCTATGTGTAAGGGCAAGCTTTTATTCAGGTTTTAAAGAATTTTCAAATCAGAATTACCGTAACGCTGCGGGCTCCGTGTGCTCCCATAACAAGTGCTTGTTCGATGTCGGCTGTCTTGGAAGGGCCGGAAATGAATACGCCATAGCCATATTCGCCTGTATCGATTTGCTTATAAGCCTCGTGCATGTTATTTACCAGATTGTTCCTGTCGAGTATAATTACAAGCGCTTCGGATATAAAATATACGGCACGTTGTTCCACATCTTGTGTCAACCATACAGCTCCATTCTCACAGACTCCTATATGTCCTTCTACAATTGCCACATCAGTACCATCCAGATCTCCCGATTTCTCTACATCGTCCGGATGAAAAGTGCTGCAAGTAATAGGCTGTATTGTATTTCCTGTCTTTATTTCCTTTATTGTTGAAGCAATGCGTTTGGCATCAGGATATGCAGCCTTTATCACGTCATTGACATTTTCCTTATCTTTCAGTATTACAGCCTGTCCGCCTACCTGTTTTAGAATCTCACAAAACTTTGAAAGTTTATCTTCGTACGTAAGAGCCTCATGTTCCAAACCTGATAAGTCTGGCTTTTCATAACGCACTCTGGTATTGCGGCGTATGCTTTGCAATATGTCTTCTCTGCTACTCATACTTATTTCACTTTATTCTTTTTCCACATTTCATTGAAACTCTCTTTGGCAAATTCTGGTATTTCACGTTCTTTACCCCAATCATTCAAGTCGTTGTATATCATGCCTCGAGGCAATGAGTTTACAATCGGAGCATTTTTTAAAGCGAAATTGAATAATGCGGGACGCAACATAAGGAATTTCATACCACCTGACATCAGTTTCTTGGAAGAGCTGGCTACCCCCAGTGTATGTAGTTGCTGTCTCCAGTGATAAATCTGATCTGCCAGATCTACCTTTGCAGGACACACGTTCTGACATGAATAGCACAAAGAACATGCCGATACGTTATCATAGTAATGAAGAGGTGATTTCAGCATACCCAGATTGATACCTATAGGACCGGGGATAAAGTAAGTATATGAGTAACCTCCCGAACGACGATATACAGGGCATGTGTTCATACATGCTCCACAGCGAAGACAGTTCAAGGCTTTGATATGTTCCTTATCGGCCAAGATACGGCTTCGGCCATTATCTACAATGATGATATGCAACTCTCCTCCCTTGCGAGGTTTCCGATAATGAGATGTATAGGTCGTAATAGGCTGTCCGGTACCAGAACGGGCAAGCAGACGGGTAAATACTCCCAGTGCATCACGGTCCGGTACAATTTTCTCCATACCGAACGCTGTTATCTGAAGTTTTGGCTGTGATGTTCCCATATCGGCATTACCTTCGTTTGTACAAACGATGCATTCTCCGGTTGAAGCAACGGCAAAATTTGCACCTGTCATAGCTGCTTCGGCTTCGATAAACTTACGGCGCAGGTTTTTACGTGCAGCATGGGTAAGATAAGTCTGATCATTATTCCCAGGTTCTGTCCCCATCTCACGGACAAATAACTCTCCTATCTTTTCTTTCTTTATATGGATGGCGGGCATTACAATATGACTGGGACGCTGGTGCATAAGCTGGAGAATACGTTCTCCCAAATCGCTTTCTACGACCTCTATACCTTTATTTTCAAGAAATTCATTCAGTCCACATTCCTCAGCCAGCATTGATTTGCTTTTGATAAAATGCTTCACCTGATGTCCGTTCAATATATTATAGACAATGGAACAGTACTCATCGGCATCTTTCGCCCAATAGACATGAGCTCCGTTGGCTAAGGCATTTTTCTCAAACTCCATCAGCAACTGCTCCAGATGACTGTTGCTATACATCTTTATAGCAGATGCCATATCACGCAGATGTTCCCATTCAGGAACCTCTTTGCTTACTTTATCACGTTTGGCACGAACCATCCACAATGTTTCATCGTGCCATGCTGCCAGTCCTTTATTCTCCAGAAACTTTCCGGCAGCTTTTGAATGTTTTGTACTCATAATCCTGCAGCTAATACTTGAACAATATGAATGGTCTTTATAGGAAGTTTTTCACGCGAGATAATACCGTTCTGATGCATCAGGCAAGAGCCGTCAGCTCCTACGATATATTCGGCTCCCGTAGCCATGTGACGTTTTACTTTATCACGCCCCATTTGCCCTGATACATCGTGCTCTTCTACGGCAAACATACCGCCAAAGCCACAACACTCGTCCGGACGTTCTGGTTCTACAATTGTGATATCCTTTACCAACGACAGCAAATCGCGCAGCTTATTATAATAAGGTATGTTCAATTCGCTTGGAGAAGAAAGTTTCATCAGACGTACCCCATGACAACTGTTCTGAATGCTTACTTTATGAGGGAATGAAGCCTGAAGGGAAGACGGTTTCACTACATCGTGAATAAACTCGCAGATATCATATATCTTGCCTTCGCTGGCACAACGATGTTTTTCTCCTTCCAGCAGATTACCATAATGATCGCGCACAAATACTACACAACTGGCAGAAGGGCCGACTATATAATCATAGCTTTCAAATAATCTATCGAATCTCTTGGCTAATTCCTTCGATTCGTTTTCGAACCCTGCATTCGCCATAGGCTGTCCGCAGCAGGTCTGGTCTAACGGATAGTCAACATCTACCCCCAAGCTTTTAAGAAGCTTATACGAAGCAACTCCAACTTCGGGATAAACAGCATTGATATAACAGGGAATAAATAATCCTACTTTCATCTTTTTGTCTATTTTGTTTCTGTAAAACAAAGGTATGTGTTATTATCGAATAAACAAGAAAATAAAAATAAAAAAAGTTACAGAAATATGCGGTTATTAAGAAAAAAGTAAGCTGTTTAGGTCACATCTGTTATAAATGGCACTTCATTTAAGGCGCTATAAAATCGCATGTCATTATATTTTATTTATGATACTCATGAGGTAAATATTGTATCATGAATAATGATAAATATAATAGATTTTTTCATTCGAATAATTATCTTTGCAAACAGTTACGGACTTACTGTAATTCACACTTCAATGAAGAATAAATAACGGACAATTTAATAATCAGATCTTTGTATATGAACAATAAATCAAAATCCATATTGGCAATAGCCGTGATACTTGTTACTATAATTCTTGACCAACTCATTAAGATAATAATTAAAACTAACTTCCATTATGGCGAAAGTGTTCATGTAACAGACTGGTTTTATCTGACCTTCATAGAGAATAATGGTATGGCATTCGGTATGCAGGTTATGCCTAAGGCTGTACAGACAATTATGCGACTGGTTTTTTCAGGATTTATATTATGGTATATAACGAAACTTGTTAAAGCGAAATACAAGAACGGCTATATAACCTGTATCTCCCTGATTTTTGCCGGAGCCATAGGAAATGTCATTGACAGTATATTCTACGGAGCTATTTTCAGCGAAAGTACTTATTCCAGTGTCGCTACTTTCGTTCCTGCCGGAGAAGGCTATGCGGAATGGCTTTATGGTAGGGTAGTGGATATGTTTTATTTCCCGTTATTCGAATTTGACTGGCCTTCGTGGATGCCTGTTGTAGGTGGAAATCACTTTATTTTCTTTGCACCTGTGTTTAATCTTGCAGATGCGGCAATAAGTTGTGGCACTATAGCATTGCTGATTTTCTATTCAAAAACTTTCGGTGAGAGTTTTTCGTTATTCGGTAAGAATAATACATCCAAGTAATTAAAGTTTAAATGTTTAGTGCAAAATACTTCTTTATTTTGTATTTTTGCGGCAAATCGGAATTATAAATAAATTAATATATGGCAAAAGAAAAAATTATACTGACCGGCGACCGTCCAACCGGTAAGCTTCATATAGGTCATTATGTGGGTTCTCTGCGTCGTCGTGTAGAACTCCAGAACTCCGGAAAATTTGATAAGATATTCGTTTTTGAAGCCGATGGACAGGCTTTGACAGACAATATAGACAATCCTGAAAAGGTTCGTCAGAATGTTATCGAGGTGGCTCTTGATTACCTTGCAGTAGGTCTTGACCCGAACAAATCTACCATTTTCATTCAGTCGCAGATTCCGGAACTTTGCGAACTGAGCTTTTATTTTATGGACCTCGTAACTGTGTCGCGCCTTCAGCGTAACCCGACAGTGAAGACTGAAATCCAAATGCGTAACTTCGAGACAAGTATCCCTGTAGGTTTCTTTACATACCCTATCAGCCAGGCTGCCGATATAGCTGCGTTCAAGGCTACTACAGTGCCTGTGGGTGAAGACCAGGAACCAATGATAGAACAGACACGCGAAATCGTCCGCCGTTTCAACCATATTTACGGTGAGACACTGGTGGAACCTGAAATACTTCTTCCTGACAATGCCGCATGTCTTCGTCTTCCTGGAACAGACGGAAAGGCTAAGATGAGTAAGTCTCTCGGAAACTGCATTTATCTGTCAGACCCTGCTGATGAGGTTGAAAAGAAAGTCAAGAGCATGTACACAGACCCTACACACATCAAGGTGAGCGACCCTGGAAAATTGGAAGGTAACTGTGTGTTTACATATCTTGACGCGTTCTGCCGTCCTGAACATTTCGGACGCTACTTGCCGGATTATCCAAACCTTGACGAATTGAAAGCTCACTATACACGTGGCGGTCTTGGTGACATGAAGGTGAAGAAGTTCCTTGCAGCCATCATGCAGGAAGAACTCGGACCTATCCGTGAACGCCGCAGCGAGTTCGAAAAAGATATCCCGTCTGTTTACGAAATGTTGAAGAAAGGTTGTGAAGTGGCACGCGAAACAGCTGCACAGACAATGGATGAAGTCCGCAAGGCAATGAAAATCAATTATTTTGATGATGTAGAACTTATAGCAGAACAGGCTAAACGTTTTGCTGAATAATTCTTGAATTAGTATATAACTGAAAAACGTCCGGATGATAAAGTATTTATCGCTCCGGACGTTTCTCTTTATATATATGTCTGTTTATGCCTGTTGCTGCATGATAAGATATGTTGTGTAAGCTATATAACAAACCACAAGTAAGGCACCTTCAATCCTTGTAATAGTACGTTTTTTGAAGAACCAGCCTACCAGCCAGAACAGTACAGAAGACAGTACAAGTACCAGAATGTCAATATTGTTGATATTTCCCATAGGCAGTGGCGATACCGAAGCACTGCATCCAAGTACGAAGAACAGATTGAACAGGTTGCTGCCTATTACGTTTCCTATGGCTATTCCCGGATTTTTCTTCAGAGCGGCTGTCACTGAAGTGGCAAGTTCGGGCAGTGAAGTACCTCCGGCTACGAGTGTCAGACCTATAATTGAGTCGCTTACTCCAAGTGATGAGGCTATACCGCTTGCGCCTTCTACAAACCATTGTCCTCCGAAAATAAGTCCTGCCAGTCCGCCAAGGATATAGACTGAAGAACGCCATACAGGCATTTCTGCTATTTTCTGTTCTTCAGATTCTCCCTCCTGATTGCGAGCTATGGAGAATGTGTAGCGCATGAATATAAGGAAGAAAGCCAACAGTACAAGTCCGTCGGCACGGCCTATCACATTGCTGCTTCCACCGTCAAGCCAGATATCATTGGCCATAAAGGCAAGTACAAACGAAGAAAGAATAACCAGAGGTATCTCCTTGCTCATTGTGCCTTGTCCCACCTGTATAGGTAGTACCATAGCCGTGCAGCCTATAATCATAAGTATGTTGAAGATATTGCTACCCACCACATTACCTATCGCCATTTCCGCGCTACCCTGTATTGAAGACAGGAGGCTTATTACCAACTCAGGTGCTGATGTACCGAATGCTACGATAGTAAGACCGATTACGAGGTCGGATATTTTAAATCGTTTAGCCACCGATGCGGCTCCGTCTGTCAGTGCGTTGGCTCCTGCCAATATCAGTGCCAGACCTGCAACCAATATGAAGATATTCCAAATCATAACTTTTAGTTTATTGCTTTTTACTGTCGCAAAGATACAGTTTAATATTATATTTCCTCAGCCAACCACATTTTTATTGCAGTAACTTTCTCGCGGCTTATCTGTATTGAGCCTTCAAACTCGGGAGATGCGCTGACTGTATGATAAGATTTTAACTTTCTGAAATGTCTTTTTGACTTACTGAAATGAATGAGGTGTTTCAGTTTTCAGAAATACAAAACTGGTCTGTCTCCACACGCTCGTGTCAAGATCTCCACACGCTCGTGCGGAGTTCTCCTCACGTTCGTGTCGAGTACTCCACACGGCCGTGTGGAGATAAACATGTAAGGTCTTTCTGCATGATGATTACGTACGAAAAAGAATAAAAACAGGTTTTTTTGAGAAAAAAAACGGGAAATGTATTGTCGGTTAAAAAAAAAGTAATACCTTTGCATCGCAATTGACAAAGAGACCTTTTCGGGCGTTTAGCTCAGCTGGTTCAGAGCATCTGCCTTACAAGCAGAGGGTCGGCGGTTCGAATCCGTCAACGCCCACTTTAGAAGATATTCTTTCTTTAATTAAGTTTAGTCCTAAAAAGCTAATTCCATTCATTTATATTTCTTTAGTATAGTATTTTGACATTTATAATAAATCGTTATCTTTGTGTTGCTCGTATTTCATTTTATAAATATATGACTATTGATATAAATATGGAACAGGATATACGTTGGCTGCAAAGATATGATAGCTATCATCGTGCAAATAAGCGTATTCTGGATATAACAGAATCTGAAAAGAGGGCTGATGATTTGTCTGAACTGGAAATGGAAGGATTGATACAGCGTTTTGAGTATACTTTCGAACTTGCCTGGAAGACTCTTCAGGATTTGATGAGGTATAAGGGCTACGAGTTTGTACAAGGTCCGAATGGTACACTTCAGATGGCGTTTGAGGATGGTATGATTTCAAACCATGATGGTTGGCGCAGAATGGCTAAGGCACGGATAACCACTTCGCATACTTATAATGAGGGAGATGCCATTGAGATTGTACGCAAGATATATGATGAATATTCTCGTCTGCTGAAACAGTTGGATGATAAACTCGAACAGGAGAAACTCCGCTTGGGGTTGGCTTAACTGATAAACTAAATTGATAAATACATTATGTACGGCTTGAGTGATACGGTTGTAGCGGATATATGCAGTGTCTTTCAGCGTTTTCCGAATATTGAAGAGGTGCTTATTTTTGGTTCCAGAGCCAAAGGCTCTTATTCGGAAGGGTCTGATATTGATTTGGCGGCTATAGGACATGATCTCACATTTAATCAACTGATGGATATAAATATTCAGATAGAGGATTTGGGATTGCTTTATAAGGTTGATGTGGTTGATTATAATAAGAATGTGGATACTCCTATAGGTGAGCATATAAACCGTGTGGGAAAGATTTTTTATAAGAAAGAGAGTTGATAGTATATAAGAAAGAGGGTGTGTCAAAATGCATGCCCTCTTTTTTTTATGACAAAGCCTCGACTTTCCCAAGCCGAGGCTTTGTTATGTCCTAAAGATTTTGTATCTTTAAGCATAATCAAA
>NZ_JACJLQ010000046.1 GCF_016902295.1 Bacteroides caecigallinarum
TACCTTTGCACCGCAATTGAGAGAAACGCCTTCGGGGTGTAGCGCAGTCCGGTTAGCGCACCTGCTTTGGGAGCAGGGGGTCCCAGGTTCGAATCCTGGTACCCCGACACATAGAAGAGGCTTATGGCCTCTTTTTTAATTTATGAAAGATATGGAAGATTTCATCAATGCGCAAATGCATGTCGAAGCCGGTCGCGGCCATAGCCTGTTGAATCGTAAGATGATTTTCAGGATTCTTGGCATACTTCTCTGTCTGGAGGGTATGATGTTTCTTATATGTGCTTTAGTCTCCCTGTTTTATAAAGAAAGCGATTATATATATTTCGTATATTCCGTGTTGATAAATGTTGGAGTAGGCGGTGTCTTTATGTTGCTTGGTAAAAACGCCGAGAAAAATCTTTCACGTAGAGACGGATATTGTATTGTAGCCTTTACATGGGTGTTTTTTACTATGTTCGGCATGTTGCCTTTCTATATCAGTGGTAGCATACCTTCTGTAACCGACGCATTCTTTGAGACTATGTCCGGATTTACCACAACCGGAGCTTCCATACTCGATAATATTGAGTCATTATCAAATGGTATGCTTTTCTGGAGAAGTTTTACCCAGTGGATTGGAGGATTGGGAATTGTGTTTTTCACTATAGCAATATTGCCTATATTCGGAGTGGGAAACCAGGTACTTTTCTCTGCCGAAGCTACTGGGGTAAATCATGATAAAATTCATCCTAAAATAAGCAAGATGGCAAAGGGATTGTGGATGGTTTATCTGGTTCTTACTGTGGTTGAGGCCGTTCTTTTGTGGTTTGGCGGTATGGGTGTATTTGACGCCGTATGCCATTCGTTTACATCTACTGCTACAGGAGGATTTTCTACTAAACAGAGTAGTATTGCCTATTGGAATTCTCCTTTTATAGAATATGTAATAACTATATTTACAATGCTGTCTGCAATAAACTATTCTCTTTATTTTCTCATTCTGAAAGGAAAAACTTTTAGGTGGTTTAAAGATGCAGAAACCAGATTTTTCCTGATGTCAGTAGGTATTGTCACAGCAATAATAACTTTTGCATTGTATTTCATAAAAGGATATGGTCTTGAACTGGCATTCCGTCGTGCTTTTTTCCAGGTTGTAACAATTCATACTTCATGTGGATATGCCACAGATGATTATTCTACATGGCCTCATTTTACGCTTATACTTATAGTGTATATAATGTTTGCAGGTGGTTGTACGGGTTCTACGGCTGGAGGTATGAAATCAATGCGACTACTGATTATTCTGCAGAATGTGAAGAATGAATTCAGTAGGCTTATGCATCCACGAGCTGTGCTTCCAGTTAAGGTTAACGGTCAGTCTGTTTCTACTTCTACTATATCAACGGTAACTACATTTGCAATGCTTTACTTAATATGTACATTTGTAGGTTGGTTTATCTTTATGGTGATAGGTCTTGAAATGACTGAAGCTATGGGAATAGCTGTATCCAGTATAGGTAATGTCGGGCCAGGTTTTGGAAGTTTTGGACCTGCGTATTCATGGAGTGCCCTTCCTGAAATTGGAAAATGGGTTTCTTCTTTCTTGATGTTGATAGGACGTCTTGAATTGTTTGGCATTTTATTGATGTTTGCTCCAAGTTTTTGGGAAAAACGATAGATATACAATTATAAGAAATCGTATATTTGTATTGCACTTTAATCTAAAACTTATTAATAATGAAAGAAATTGCAGTAAAGAAGATTGCCTGTGATATACAATCTGCAGAGCAAGTAAGTCAAATGATGGATGGAGCATCGGTACGTTTTAATCCTATTGATATCATTAATTGGGCAGATTATCCATATTGCCCTGAAGTAAAGTTCAGAATAGCTCATACAGGCGGTTCCATTCTGATAAATTATATTGTCTCTGAGGCAAGTGTAAGGGCTGTAGCGCCGGCGGATTTAGGTAGAGTATGGGAAGATTCGTGTTGTGAGTTTTTTGTCCGTACAGAGGAAGAGGAAGAATATTATAATTTTGAGTGTAATTGTGCTGGCAAGTTACTTGTAAATTATGGCGTAAAGGGCGACAGACATCATGCGCCTGAAAGTGTACTGGCCAATATCAAAAGATGGTCTTCATTGGGTAATGAGCCTTTTGAGGAGCGTATAGGGGAATGTTCCTGGGAACTTTCGCTGATTATCCCTTCGTCTTCTTTGTTCAGACATGATATAAAAGATTTGTCTGGAATAACATTGCGGGGTAATTTTTATAAGTGTGGCGATTTGCTGAAAACTCCTCATTTCCTTTCATGGAGTCCGATAGATTTGCCTAAACCGTGTTTTCACTGTCCAAGTTTCTTTGGAAGATTGATTTTTGAAAAGTGATTATATCATTTATTTATAACAAAAAATCCAGGCCGTTTCGACCTGGATTTTTTGTATGTAATAATTTATTATGAAATAATAGTCGCTACAATCTTTCGTGATCCTCCCGAATACCTGAATTCACAGAGATATATACCTTGCCATGTCCCGAGGTTCAGTCTGCCGTTTGTGATTGGTATTGTTATTGAAACACCTGTAAGGCTTGATTTGGCGTGGCTCGGCATGTCGTCCTCACCTTCGTCTGTGTGGCTGTAATACGGTTCGTTTGTCTTGACAAGACGGTTGTATATCTGCTCCATATCGCTGCGAACGCTCGGATCGTAATTCTCGTTTATGCTTAGAGCGCAGCTTGTGTGTTTCACGAAAAGGTTAAGAATCCCCTGCTCCGGCAGAGTAGGGAGATTTTTCATAATCTCCTGAGTGACCAGATGGAAACCTTTCCTCTTTGGTGTTAATGAAAATTCAACTTGCTGTACCATGATGTTATTTCTTTAACCATTTGTCCAACCATGCGAAGAACGTACGCTGCCAGAGAATACCGTTCTGTGGTTTAAGTACCCAGTGATTCTCGTCTGGGAAGATAAGAAGCTCTGCAGGTACTCCTCTTAGTTTGGCAGCATTGAAGGCAGCCATTCCCTGTGAAGCAAGAATGCGGTAGTCTTTTTCGCCATGTATACATAGGATAGGAGTATCCCATTTCTCGACAAACAGGTGTGGCGAGTTTGCATAGCTGCGTTTTACAGCAGGATTTTCTGTTTCCCAATAAGCGCCTCCGAGGTCCCAGTTGGTGAACCACAGCTCTTCAGTTTCGAGATACTGCTGCTCCATGTTGAAGAAACCGTCGTGAGCAATGAATGCCTTGAAACGTTTGTTGTGGTGTCCGGCAAGCCAATATACTGAATATCCTCCGAAACTTGCTCCTACACATCCCAAACGGTCTTTGTCAACGTATGGCTCTTTGGCTATGTCGTCTATCGCACTCAAATAATCGTCCATACAGTGACCGCCGTAGTTTGTACTGATATCTTCAAGCCATTCCATGCCGAAACCAGGAAGCCCGCGGCGGTTAGGAGCGATGATTATATAGTCATTGGCTGCCATAATCTGGAAGTTCCATCTGTAACTCCAGAACTGGCTTACAGGGCTTTGAGGGCCTCCCTGACAGAACAGAAGGGTAGGATATTTCTTGTTCGGGTCGAAATCGGCAGGATAGATAACCCATGACAGCATCTGCTTGCCGTCAACAGTCTTTGTCCATCTTGGCTCAACCTTACCGGTTTTAAGCTGGCTGAAGATATGGTCGTTTTCTTTTGTGATACGGCTAACTTTGTTGCCTTCATTTAGTGCTACAGTATATAGTTCGTCAGCTTCGCTTATGGAGTGACGTTTTGTCAACAGCTGTCCGTCATTAAGTAATGCCACTGAAGCATAGTCGTACATACCGTCGGTGAGTTTTTTGACCTCACCGTTAAGGTTAGTGCTGTAAATCATGCTTGTGCCGTGCCATACTCCGGTAAAATATAGCGTTTTGCTGTCTTGTGCCCAGCAGTATGTATCGACGCCGGATTCAAACGATTCTGTTACGTATGATTTCTTTCCGCTTGCAATCTCCATTACGCATAGACGATTGCGGTCGCTTTCATATCCGTCGCGTTCCATGCTCTGCCATGCTATCATTGTTCCGTCCGGCGAGAATCGAGGGTTAGTGTCGTATCCCATGTTCTTGTCTTTTGCATCTTCTTTGCAGAGATTTCTTGTTTCTTTGCTTTCGATGTTGTAAAGATAGATGTCAGAGTCTGTGGAAACAGAATATTCAAGTCCGGTTTTCTTGCGGCATGTATATGCAATCTGTTTAGAGTCGTTGCTCCATGCCAGTTGTTCAATTCCTCCGAAAGGTTTCATTGGCGATTCGTATGGCTCGCCTTCCATTATGTCTGTAGCCGCACCAACTTTGTTTCCGTCAAAATCAGCTACGAATGGATGAGGTACTGTCTGTACCCATTCGTCCCAGTGTTTGTACATCAGGTCGTCTATTACCATACCTGTAGCCTTGTCCAGGTCAGGATACTTGTCAACTGTACGTTCCCCATATTTTACCTGTGAGATAAACAGCACCTTGCTGCCGTCAGGAGAGAAGCTGAAACCGTCTATTCCACCTTCGTAATCGGACAACTGTTTGCGTGCTGTTCCGTCAGGATTCATTTCCCAAATCTGACCGTTAGACAAGAATGCCAGTTTCTCGCCATTCTTGATCCATGCCGGTTCATATTCGCTTGCAGATGTAGTGGTAAGGATAGTGTTTTCGCTTCCGTCAGCATTCATCATATAGATGACAGTGTGGCTTTTATTCTCTTTTACACTATAGTATGACACAGTGTAGGCTATTTTTTTGCCGTCAGGAGATACTGTAGAACTTCCTATACGTCCCATAGCCCAAAGAGCCTCTGGGGTAAGGCGTCCGTTCTCTATCTTTATTTCCTGCTTGCCGATAATTGTCGCATTGTCCTCGGCTGACTTTTCAGTACTTACGCATGCTGATGTGGCTAACATTAGTGTAGCTGCAGTCATTGTAATAAGATTTTTGTTCATGGTTATATATTTTTTGAGTTTGCTTAAAAAAATATTGCCATTCAGAGACACATGTTTTTTACCTCTGAATGACAATACAATATTAGTGTCAGAATATTATTTCTTGTTCATTCTGTCCTGACGTTCTTTCTGAAGACGTTCCTGTTCTTTCTGAAGGGCCTCAAGTCTTGACAACAAGTTGCTTTGTTTCATCTGTGCAGGATTCTTCTTGTTTGCTTCAAGCTGAGCAAGAAGTTTCTTTTCGTCAGTAACCTTATACATAATCCATGTAGTGAGGATACCTATCAAGCTTGAGATGAAGTAGTAATAGCTCAATCCTGATGCATATTCGTTGAAGATGAAGAAGAACATCACAGGCATGATATACATCATCCATTTCATTGCCGCCATCTGTGGATTGTCACCCATATTCTGCTGTTTCATCATAACGAGCTGGTTGATGATTGTTGTAACGCTGAACAACAGGCAGAACAGACTCAAGTGATTGCCCAAGAGAGGAATTGAAGTGCTCCAGCTGATAAGGTCATCGTATGCAGAAAGGTCGTCTGCCCAAAGGAAACTTTGCTGGCGCAATTCTATCGCATTCGGAACAAAGAAGAATAATGCCATGAACACCGGTGTCTGAAGTAACATAGGCAGACATCCTCCCATCGGGCTTACTCCGTACTGGCTGTAGAGTGCCATTGTTTCCTGTTGTTTTTTAAGTGCGTCTTCCTGTTTTGGATATTTCTGGTTAATCTTTTCAACGTATGGTTTCAGGGCTCTCATCTTTGCTGATGATATGAATGATTTCCATGTTGTAGGAAGAACCAGAATCTTAACGATGATAGTCATAAGCAGGATAACCATACCCATGCTCAGTCCCCAGCTTGACAGCCAGTCGAACAGGTTGATTGTGAACCAACGGTTTATCCAGCGGATAATAGGCCATCCCAGATAAACGAGGTCTTCAAGTTCCTGGTCTTTGTCAGCAAAACTCAAATCGTTGCTTGCAAGGAGAGTCTTGAAGTGGTTAGGTCCGAAATAGAACTGGAAGTTGCTTGGCTGTGCACCTGTAGGGTCGAAAGCTGTCTGCATGTCTGCATGATAGTTTTTCATGTAGCCGCTGCCTTTCTGTTCCATTTTCGATTCCAATGTAGCGTTCTCAAAGTTCTTCTCAGCCATGAATACACATGAGAAGTATTGGTTTTTGAATGCTACCCAGTCTAGAACTTCCTGTATTGTTTCCTTTTCGTCTTTAGCCTTATCGAGGTTATCGAAGCTATCGTCTGTTGGCTTATAAGTCAACGAAGTGTACTGCTGTTCGAAAGTATAACCTTTCTCCATCTGGCGTGCTCTCTGCTTCCAGTCGATGGTCATGGTCTTGACAGAAGGCGAGAAGAAATTCTGCATTCCGGTAGCCTGAACTGTAAAGTTTACCATGTATGAGTTTGGAATAAGCTTGTAGCAGAAATCCAGATGACCGCCGTTCGCAGCATTCAGTCTCATAGTTACTGTGCTGTCTGTGACGTTTGTAGCTTCGAAATACATCTGACTGCTCATGATGTTTTCGTTTTTGCCTTCGAATCCAATATTCAATGATGCGTCTGTGCCGTCAAACAATACCAGAGGCTCTTTCTTCTGGTCTTTATATTCTTTCAGCATGGCTTTGCTTACACGACCACCCTTGTTAGATATAGTAACATCAATAAGGTCATTACTTAAAGTAACGAACTGTTCTGTGCCTTTTGAAGCATTGAAGAATGTCGAAGTGGAATCAACCATCATTGCCTTTTGTTCAGCGGCTGCTTCCTGCTTCTTCATCAATTCTTCTTTCTCCTTGATAACTTGCTGTATAGAATCCTGATAATGTTGCGCACGAGCTCTTTCTTCCTGATTAGGTGTGTTGTATATTCCGAAACCAATAATAACAGCTCCAATCAGGACGAAGCCTACTAACGTGTTTTTGTCCATTTTTTCTTAGTAGTTTATTAATTACTTTTCAATTGCAGCTTTAATGAATGACAAGAACAATGGATGTGGTTTCAGAACCGTACTGCTGTATTCTGGGTGGAACTGAACACCTACAAACCATTTCAAAGCAGGTATTTCTACGATTTCAACCAAATCAGATTCTGGGTTGATACCTGTACATTTCATTCCTGCCTTAATATATTCTTCCTTGTAGTCGTTGTTGAACTCATAGCGGTGGCGATGACGTTCCTGAATGTGTTCGCTCTGGTAAGCTTCGTATGCTTTTGAATCTTTGTCGAGTACACATTCGTATGCTCCCAAACGCATTGTACCACCCATGTTTGTAACGGATTTCTGTTCTTCCATGATGTCAATAACATTGTGAGGAGTCTTTTCGTCCATTTCACGGCTGTTTGCATCTTCGTAGCCAAGTACGTTTCTTGCAAATTCGATAGCCATACACTGCATACCGAGGCAAATACCGAATGTAGGAACATTGTGTGTACGGCAATATTTGATAGCAACGAATTTACCTTCGATACCGCGCTGTCCGAATCCAGGACAGATAATAACTCCGTCCATGTCTTTCAGAGCTTCAGCAATGTTGTCATCAGTAAGTTTTTCGCTGTTTACGAAGTGAATGTCTGCCTTACGGTCATTGTAAGTAGCAGCCTGTGACAATGCTTCGAGGATTGATTTGTATGCATCCTGCAAATCGTATTTACCAACTAATGCAATTCTTACCTTTTCAGTAGCATTGTATCTGCGGTTCAGGAATTCTTTCCATGGACCAAGGCTTGGAGTCTCACCTACAGGCAATCCCATCTTTTCTAAGATTGTAACGTCAAGTCTCTGTTCCTGCATACGGAGAGGTACTTCGTAGATTGTAGGCATATCCTTAGACTGGATTACTGCATTTTCATCTACATTGCAGAACAATGCAACTTTCTTTCTCAATCCAAGGCTTAGTTCGTGCTCTGTACGTAATACAAGGATATCTGGCTGGATACCTACAGACTGAAGTTCTTTTACAGAGTGCTGGGTTGGTTTAGTTTTAAGCTCTCCTGCGGCTGCAAGATAAGGAACATAAGTAAGGTGAACGCACAAAGCATTTCTGCCAAGTTCCCACTTCAACTGACGGATACTTTCAAGATATGGCAATGACTCTATATCGCCAACTGTTCCTCCGATTTCAGTGATAACGAAGTCGAACTGGTTTTTGTTACCAAGTAATTTTACGTTACGTTTGATTTCATCAGTGATGTGAGGGATAATCTGGATAGTCTTACCCAAATAGTCACCGCGACGTTCTTTGTCGATTACACTCTTGTAAATACGTCCTGTAGTAATGTTGTTGGCCTTTGTTGTCTGGATACCAAGGAAACGTTCGTAGTGTCCAAGGTCAAGGTCAGCTTCATGTCCGTCAACAGTTACGTAGCATTCTCCGTGTTCATACGGATTCAGAGTACCCGGGTCAATGTTGATATACGGGTCGAACTTTTGGATAGTTACGCTGTAGCCTCTTGCTTGCAGCAATTTACCTATTGAAGATGAAATGATACCTTTACCTAAAGAGGAGGCAACACCACCTGTTACGAAAATGTACTTTGTTTCTGCCACAATAATGTATGTTTAAAAATTTGTTTCAATAAGAAATATTTCTACAAGTGTGCAAATTTATAAAAAAAAGCCGAAAGTCAAGATATAAAAAGTCAAAACATTGTAAATAGAGCAATAAGTTGCTTATGTATGACATATTTCTATAGTATTAATGTTCAGTAAATGAAATATATTGTATTTTTGCAAAGAATTATAACACAAAAATATAACGATGAAAGCATTGACTGTTTTATTATTGGCATCTCTATTATCGAATGTTTTTTTATCTGAATATTCTTTTGCGTCCGGTCTGAAGAATTATTCAATGCCGCAGGATTCAACTATAGTTATTCCTGCCGATTCCATAATTGATATTGATCTGTTGTTAAACGATACGACTTTGTTTGAAGAGGTTAATGATACTGATACGCTGAAATCCGATTCGTTGGTTAATACGAAGATTGATTCTGTAATAGTAAAGAAACAGGATAGTATTAAAGTTAAGCCTGTTGTACCGAAAAAGCCAGAAGAGGTTATTCCTCAGTCTGTCATCGAACTTAATAAGATGTTTTCTGATTACAGAAAATATTCTGAATGGGCACAGGACAGATGGGATGATATTTATTTGTCATTATCTGAAATCAAGATGAAGGCGGACTATTTTAAGTTCGTAGTTCCTCTTACATATTATTCAAAGGCTTTTGAAGAAGCTTCAGGTATTGATGACTGGATTCCGCGTGATATAATTGTGGACGACTCTTTGCGCAAAGCGTCTATGCTTGAAGAAGGTATGCCTAAAATGCAGATATCATCTGAACTGGACAGGAAAATCAATAGACAGTTATTGGACTTCTATGTCAATTATCCGGAATTGGTATTAAAGAATGAGAATAGTCTGCTTGACCTTGATTTTTTGTCATCTAAGGAAATGACCTCCGCCTATAAAGAAGAGAATATAATAAGTCTTATTGATAATAATGCAGGTATAGGTCAAATGTCGGGTTCGGAGTTATTGGTTTTAAAACCTAATTTCTGGACTTCAGGCGGTAGTGGGTACTTGCAGTTCTCCCAGAACTATATTTCAGCGAATTGGTATAAAGGTGGTGAAAGTACAAAATCTCTGCTTTCTGGTTTTTCTTGGCAGATAAAATATGATGATAAACAGAAGACACAGTTTGAAACTAAGTTAGAGTGGAAGCTTGGTTTTATTACAGCTCCTTCTGATACTGTTCATACGTACAAGGCAAATAATGACTTATTGCGTTTGACGTCGAAGCTTGGATATAAGGCTATTCAAAACTGGTATTATACACTTTCTGCCGAATTCCAGACACAATTCTTTTCGAGTTATGCCACTAACTCAGATGATTTGGTATCAGCGCTTTTCTCTCCTGCCACTTTAAATATCGGTCTCGGTATGGACTATAAGTTCATTAAAGATGGTAAGGTGAATTTATCAGTTCTGTTAAATCCTCTCAACTATACTTTGTATAGTGTAATGAGTGATGAGGTGGATCCAACAAAATTCAATATTAAAGAGGGGCATAAGAAAGAAAGTGTACTTGGTTCGCGTGTCAATGCTACCCTTACATGGAAGATAATTCCATCATTGCTTTGGGAATCAAAATTCTCGTACACGACAAATTATGAAAAAGTTCTTGGAGAATGGGAAAATACCTTTACTTTCGTATTTAATAAGTATTTGTCAACCAAGTTGTTTATGCACGGACGATTTGATGATGGAGTGTCTAAAGAACCGGATCAAAGCTATTTCCAGTTCCAGGAATTATTCAGTTTCGGTGTTAATTATACGTGGTAATTTGTTAATATAAACAAGATATATGTTTGAAATACCGTCTTTTGTTGAAGTTCTTGATTTTGTTGGAACTTTTGCTTTTGCTATCAGTGGTATCAGGCTGGCCTCTGCAAAAAGTTTTGATTGGTTTGGGGCATACGTAGTAGGTTTGGCCACAGCTATCGGCGGCGGAACCTTGCGTGATTTGCTTCTTGATGTTACACCGGCATGGATGACCGATCCGATGTATCTTATCTGTACGGCTCTGGCAATGTTTTTTGTTATAATTTTCCGGCAGTATCTTATTCATCTTAATAATACATTCTTTATATTCGACAGTATCGGTCTGGCTCTGTTTACAGTAGTAGGTGCCACCAAGAGCCTTGATTTGGGGTATTCATTCTGGGTGGCTATAATTATGGGTAGCATAACAGGTGCTGCCGGAGGAGTAATCCGCGATGTGTTTATAAATGAGATTCCGCTGATATTCCGTAAGGAAATCTATGCTATGGCATGTGTAGTAGGAGGAATTGTATATTGGATATGTTCATTGGCAGGATTGGAGAGTTATATATCCCAGATAGCATGCGGAATCTCGGTTTTCATAGTACGAATACTTGCAGTAAAATATCAGATTACATTACCAATTCTTAAAGGTGAGCCTGAGAATGAAAAATAAAATACTATGTATATTGTTTGGGGCATTGATTAATGCCCCTTTCTGTTTTCCCCGACAGGCAGATTCCCTTCTGATTAACACTCTTTTGCACAAATCGAAATGTGTGAGTTTTAATTCAGGTGCCGAACGTCTTTTGTTTTTTGCCAACAGTATGAAAGGTATTCCATATCAAGGTGGAACATTGGACAGAAGCAGTGATGAAACTTTAGTGGTTCGTACGGATTCTTTGGATTGTACCACTTATGTAGAGAATGTTTTGGCATTGTATCTTGCATCCGCAAAACAGAATCCGGAATATCGTGACTATATCGAATCGCTCACACGAATCAGATACAGAGATGGGAAAATTCATGGCTATACATCAAGGCTTCATTATTTCTCCGATTGGGTTGAAGATAATCAGAATAAAGGTATATTGAAAGAACTCACCACTCATTTTGAGCACGAGACTATAGCCTGTCCGCTGAATTATATGACAGAGCATTCCCATCTTTATAAGCAATTGAAGGACAATGATTCATTATTGTCCGTGATGAGACATATCGAGCAAAGATGGAGTGAATACGAAATGCCATACGTTCCGAAAAAACTTCTTGACTTACCTGCGTCCGAAATTAAAATCAAAGATGGGGATATACTTGCTCTGACCACGAGTATTGACGGTCTTGACGTTGTTCATTTAGGCTTTGCTATATGGATTGGCGACAGCCTTCATTTGCTTCATGCTTCGTCATTGCAAAAAAAGGTAATCCTTGATGATGTCTCGCTTTATGATTATCTGAAGGGCAGAAGTAAACATACCGGCATAAGAGTTATAAGAGTAGAATAAAATAAAAGAGCTGTTCCGGTTTTTCGGTACAGCTCTTTTATCTTAATTATTCAAGAGTTCCGTTTTCGGCCTGCTTAATCATTTCTTCGCTTGCATACATGTATATTTCTACACGTCTGTTTTCCTGACGTCCCGCTTCTGTATCATTGCTGGCAACAGGATTTTCTTCGCCCAGACCTTCAACACTTTTTATCTGGTTTCCTGATACACCGGAAGTAAGCAGATAACCTGATACACTTGCCGCACGTTGTTTTGATAGTTCAATGTTTTTCTGTACGCTTTCCGATGCTGTAGAGTTTTTCCAGCCGGTGTTGTCTGTATATCCATAAATGGCAACATCCATATTCGGATTCTGTTTAAGCACGTTGTTGGCAAAATCAGTCAACGAGTTTTTGGCTGATGTACTTAGTGTAGAACTGCTTGTACTGAACAGTATTCCCGAAGCAAAAGTGACCTTAATGGCTTTCAGGCCGTTATTGTCTGTTACCTGTTCAACTTCGGCATTTTCTATTTTAGCGGCTTCTTCGGCTGCCTTGTCCATTTTCTTACCTATCAGAACTCCGGCACCTGTACCTACGGCCGCTCCTACAGCCGCGCCTATGGCTGCGCCTTTTCCTTTTCCTGCCAGTCCACCTATCAATGCTCCCAGGGCGGCTCCACCGCCGCCACCTATCATACCGCCTTTAGCAGTATTGGTCATACCGCAACTGCCCAACATAATTCCGGCTGATAGAATTAAAGCTACATGTTTGTAAGTCTTCATTGATTTAAAATTGAATGTTTAGTTATGTTCATATATACAAATGTCCGGTATGATTTGTTTACGCCGGACATTGATTTTTTTAATATGCGAAGATAGGGTAGTTTTTCATCTTTTCGTTAACCCTTGCTCTTACAGAAGCTATTACTTCTTCATTATCGACGTTAGAAAGCACTGTTTCTATCATTTCAGCTATTTCGTACATCAAGTCTTCTTTAGCGCCACGTGTAGTAATCGCAGGAGTACCAAGACGGATACCAGATGTCTGGAATGCGGAACGTGTGTCGAACGGAACCATGTTCTTGTTTACTGTGATATCAGCCGATACCAAAGCCTTTTCGGCAACCTTACCTGTCAGGTCAGGATATTTGGTTCTCAGGTCAACAAGCATTGAGTGATTGTCCGTACCGCCGGAAACGATAGTAAATCCTCTGTCCATAAGAGCCTGTGCCAGAGCAGCAGCGTTTTTCTTAACCTGTATCTGGTATTCCTTGTATTCAGGCTGCAGACATTCGCCGAATGCAACAGCTTTGGCGGCGATAACGTGTTCCAGCGGACCACCCTGTATGCCAGGGAATACAGCTGAGTCGAGCAACTGTGACATCATCTTTATTTCACCCTTTGGTGTCTTCTTTCCCCATGGGTTAGGGAAGTCCTTGCCCATCATTATCACACCACCGCGAGGACCGCGCAAAGTCTTGTGAGTAGTAGAAGTTACGATATGGGCATATTTCACAGGGTTGTCAAGCAGTCCGGCTGCAATAAGTCCTGCAGGATGAGCCATATCTATCATAAGCAAAGCGCCTACTTTGTCGGCAATGTCTCTCATTCTCTTGTAATCCCATTCTCTTGAATAAGCCGAACCTCCACCTACAATGAGTTTCGGTCTTTCTCTGAGGGCAATTTCCTCCATCTGGTCGTAATCCACTCTTCCAGTTTCCTTGTTCAGGTTATATTCACATGGAGTATAAAGGATACCCGATGTGTTTACAGCCGAACCGTGTGACAAATGTCCTCCGTGAGCAAGGTTAAGTCCCATAAACTTGTCGCCCGGATTAAGTACAGCCAGGAATACAGCAGCGTTAGCCTGGGCTCCTGAGTGAGGCTGAACGTTAGCCCATTCTGCTCCGAAAATCTGTTTCAGTCTGTCTATGGCTATCTGTTCGCTCTGGTCCACAACCTCGCATCCGCCATAATATCTTTTGCCAGGATAGCCTTCGGCATATTTGTTTGTAAGGCATGAACCCATGGCTGCCATAACCTGGTCGCTTACGAAGTTTTCCGATGCAATCAGCTCTATGCCTTTTAGCTGGCGCTGATGTTCTTTCTCTATGATTCCAAAAATCAAATCGTCTCTTTTCATGGTTCAAATAATTTTTTAGTTATATAATAATTGATTTCATCTCAAAATATAGCTCCTACAGAGAAGCTCAATATATTTTTACGTCTTTCGAGCATTATTTCTTTTTCATTGTACGGCTCTTGTGTCAGAGTCTTGTCATACGACACGGACTTTGTTATATTGTTGCATCCTATTTCGTATCTGAAATCGAAAAAAACATTTGAGATATTTACTCCTATTCCAAATACCGCGCTATAATTAAACGGCTTGATGTTTTCTGTTATGTTTTTCTGGTAGAAACCTGAATATTCGCTTGAAGTCTGTTTCTTGATAGTCCATGCTATTTTGGGTCCGAAGAAGAATGACATACCATAAGGGGATGAGTCTATAAATTTATATCCGTATAGTATAGGAACTTCCAGCGATGTTATCTTTGTCTTTATCAGAGCATTGTCTTCAAGTATAGTCGCGTTTTCTCTAAGATTGCTCATGCTTATACTACCGTGTGAAACCGCATACGAAACTTCCGGTTGTATAAAATGTTTCTTTACGAGGTTTACTCTTGTGAAGAGAGTGGCTATATATCCCACTTTATAGTTGTTTTGTATATCTGTAATATTCTGTTCTCCATAGCAAATTTTGTCTATAAACATCATGGTAGAGTTGAATCCACCTTTAATACCTATACTTACTCTCTGCTTTTTCTCGTGCTGCATGATATCTTGTGCATGCAGGTTTGCACTGTATGCAGCGAATAAAGCGGAAAGTATGTACATGTATATTCTTTTCATTTCATTGCCGGTCTATTTCTTCTTTTCTACCGACCATCCGAATTTCCCTATTTTCTCTCCCAGCTCGTAATATCCTCCGTGTACATATACCAGGAGGTTTGATTGTGCAAGCTCAAATTTTCCGGTTTCAGAGTTTAGGTATTTTTCGTCGGCCTGTACGTTTACCACATCGGCTATAAACATGTCATGCGACCCTAACGAAATCACCTCTTTCACTCTGCATTCAATACACAGCGGCGATTCCTCTATTGTCGGAGCATTTACCACCGATGCCTTTCCTGGTGTAAGCTTCATTTCGTTGAACTTTTTGTAGTTCTTTCCCGATCTTACTCCGCACCAGTCAGTAGCGTATGCCATATCTTTCGTTGTAAGGTTGATTACGAACTCCATATTCTTTTTCAGGATAGGATAGGAGTGGCGTTCGGGTCTTACCGATATGTAGCACATAGGTGGGTTGGTACATATTGTACCCACCCACGCTACGGTAATAATATTATATTCTTCCTCACAGGTGCCGCAACTCACCATTACGGCAGGAAGCGGATAAACCATTGTTCCGGGTTTCCAGTCCTGCTTCATTGTCAGATTAGTTTGATATTGTCTTTCTGCTGTTCTTTTTCGCAGTAGTGGCATTTCAGCAATCCTTTTTCCTTATCAGTAACGTGGAACCATGTCTGCATAGGTTCGTTGTTGGTGATACACTTAGGATTGTTGCATTTCACTATACCTTTCAGCTCGTCCGGCATAATAGCCTCTTTCTTTTCAACTACGGCATAATTCCTGATTACATTCAGCTTGATGTTTGATGCTACCACCGAAATACGGTTTATTTCCTCGTCAGTGAAAAACTTGTCGGCTATTTTGATAATACCCTTTTTGCCTAATTTTTTGCTTTCAAGGTTGTATCCAATAGTGATATTGCTGTCCATATCTTTCAGGTTCAGCAGTGAAACCACTGTGAAAAGTTTATCAGACGGTATATGGTCTATTACAGTGCCGTTTTCAAGAGCGGCCACCTGCAGTTCTTTTTTTTCGTTCATGCTTTATAAGTTTATAAGTTTTTAAGTTTATAAGTTTTTAAGTTTTTGAGTTTAACCTCGTTAGCTTTGGTTATAAATTACCTGGCTCTCTTCTGTTTGATAGTCGAATTAACAACAAACTTACGAACTCAAAAACTAAAGAACTAAATACTTATTATTTTTCTGTATCGGCTTTCACTTCATCAAGAGTGATGCCCAATACGTCGCAAAGAATAGCCTGTCGCGCGTACAATCCGTTTTGGGCTTGCTGGAAATAGTAAGCCTTAGGATTTTCGTCCACGTCGTATGCTATTTCGTTAACCCTTGGCAGCGGGTGAAGAATACGCAGGTTAGGACGTGTCTTGTCCAGCATTTTATTGTTCAGAATATATACATCTTTTACTCTCTCGTATTCCATCAGGTCGGTGAAACGTTCTCTCTGCACACGTGTCATATAAAGAATATCTGCGTCGGCAATCACATCTTCGTTGAATTCAGTGTGTTCCACATATTTTATATTATGTTCCTTGCAGTAGATTTTGTATTCTTCCGGCATTTTCAGTTCGTCCGGTGCGATGAAATGGAATGTAGGGTTAAAGTGGCGCATAGCCATAAGCAGAGAGTGTACGGTACGTCCGTATTTCAGGTCACCCACCATATATATGTTCAGGTTTTCCAGGGTTCCCTGGGTCTTGTATATGGAATATAGGTCAAGCATCGTTTGCGAAGGGTGCTGGTTAGCTCCGTCACCGGCATTGACTATAGGTACTTTAGTGACTTCGCTTGCATATCTCGCCGCGCCTTCCAGATAGTGTCTCATCACGATGATGTCGGCATAGTTGCTCACCATCATAATGGTATCTTTCAGTGTTTCACCTTTTGAGGAGCTTGTCACTTTCGGGTCAGTGAAACCTATCACTTTAGCGCCCAGACGGTTTGCGGCGGTTTCAAAACTGAGGCGTGTTCTTGTAGATGGTTCAAAGAACAATGTTGCCACGATTTTCCCGTTCAGAAGGTTGCGGTTCGGCTTCTTCTCAAATTCTCTTGCCATTTCCAGAAGATAAAGTATTTTCTCTTTGGAATGTTTGGCAATAGTAACTAAACTTCTATTTTCCATATTAGCAGTTTTATGTTTGTTTTTTTAATACCGAAGCCCAAAGGTACATAAAAAATTTCAAAGTTCCGCCCAATAATGGATATTTATCTTTTCAAGTTTCACACGTTGGCGGGAGTGGATAGATTTAGATATGATTTAACAAGCCCGTAATTTTGCGGACTTCACATAAAGAATTAAATTTGTCCACAGAATTTCATAAATACCAAAATGTACGAAACATTCTTCTCGCTTATCCGCGCCGGATTATGGGGTACACCTCCCGACACATCCCTTTTCAGCGGAATGACCCCTGCACGGTGGCAACAACTCTACAGGTTGGCATCCACACAGTCCCTTCTGTCGGTATTCTTCGACGGAATAAACACCCTGCCCCCCAATCTGTATCCACCCTGTAATCTATATTTGCAACTGGCTGCACAGACACTTCAGATAGAGCAGGCAAACGACCGTCTTAACCGTATGGTAGGACGTCTCAACAGTCTGTATGCCGCATCCGGTCTTCATCCTGTTCTTCTCAAAGGGCAGGGTATGGCTTTCTACTATCGCAATCCTCGTCATCGTCAGTGTGGAGATATAGATATCTATCTCGGTGAAGAAGGGCAGACGGTGGCAAACAGTGTCCTTCTCGAGTCAGGAGCAGTCCCGTCATCCGAAGAGTCCGACAAGCATGCCAGCTACAAATGGGATGGCGTACACATAGAGAATCACCGCCTCGTAAGCAGGATGGGCAATCCGTTGGCAAACCATCGTTTCATGCGCCTGGTGAGAGAATGGTATCCCGATGGAGCCGAACATATCATAGATATGCCTACCCCTCCACCCACATTCAATGCCCTCTACATCTTCCTCCACGCCTTCGAACACTTTCTGGGCGGCGGTATAGGATTGCGCCAGCTCTGCGACTGGAGTTGTTTCTTCTACCGTCGTGCAGCCGACATCGATATCCTCCGTCTGCGACGTGACCTTCATCGCTTGGGACTATACAGTGCTGCCTGTGCCTTTGGCTATGTAGCGGTCAATTATCTTGGTTTGAAACCTGAATATTTCCCGTTCGACACATCATCAAGCCGGCATCTTGGAGAAGAGTTGGTAAAAGAGATATTCGCCACAGGAAACTTCGGAAAGTACGACAGCCGCAATTCTCCCCGTCCCAAAGGCTATTGGCGAGGCAAGTGGCACACCTTCAGCATTGCTCTACGCCGTACATCCCGCCTCTACCACTATGCTCCCCAAGAAGCTTTGTTCTATCCGGTAGCACTGATAAAGAATGTCATTATCACTCAGTCTAAACTGCTGAAAAAACGGTTTAAACCATAAATAAAAAACACGGTTTGCGTATGTAAAGATGTGCTTATGGTTTGTTTTTCGTTTCAGAGATAATCAAATTCCGCTATCGTTCCCGTCTCCGACGAGAAAACAGCACCGATTTTATATATCTTGCGTCTGTCGGCAGCGTACTCCAGTGCATATCCCTTCTCCTCAATCTGGCGAAGGGCTTCATCCGCCGTGCCGTCAAGTTTGAACTCGAAGATATATACATAGTCCGGGGTCTCTACTATGCAGTCCACTCTTCCGTGGCTCTGCACCTTCTCAGTATAGACTGTATAGACACTTATCAGGCGCATAATCAGATAGAAGGTATAGTGGAAGTAGCGCTCCCTCTCACGCTCGTTTTCCTTGCGGCGCATGGTGTATGGGATGCTTGCCAGGAAGGAAGTCAGACCGTTGCGGAAATCATCCAGTTGTGCTTTCTTGAGCTGTCTCACCGCGCTTCTTATCCACGAATCCACGCTTTCGCGCGTGTTGAAATATCCTGCTGCGACGAGCGACAGGAACCCTTCCTTTACCTCATTGTTCGGATAATCCAGCAGGAAGGAGTTTTCTTCCATGTCATACTTCTTGATGGTCAGATACCCGCTCTGGTAAATCATCGGAAGAGGTTGCTCCACCGTAGCCTTATAGTCTATAAACTCCTCGGGCGAGTAATATCTGCCCGTTATCTCGTTCATATTCTCGTCCGAGTGCGCCAGCAGGCGAAGCAGATAAGTAGGGGTGCCGCTCTTGAACCAGTAGTCGTTCATTTCCTCCGATTCGAAAGCATTAAGAAGGCTGAACGGATTATACACATCCGTCATCTTCCTACTGAAGTGATAGCCGTCATAACGTCTTTTCAGCCTCTCCATCATCTCACTGTACGGGCATCCGTACATATCCGCCATATCTCCAATCTGCTCACGGAATACAGTTTCCAACTCCTCCTGAGTTATTCCGCACACCGTTTCATACTTCATGCTCATACTTATGTCATTGGGCTGGTTGAATCCGCTGAACACGCTCACCTGCGAGAACTTGGTCACTCCCGTAAGGAACACGAACTGTAGATGCTCGTCGGCTCCCTTGAACACGGAATAGAACCCCTTCAGGATGTTGCGGTGTTCCTCCTCCAGACTCTTGTCCACATCCAGCACGTCCAGCATGGGCTTGTCATACTCGTCCACCAGTACCACGGCACGCAGTCCTGTCCGGTTGTGGGCGGCTTCGAGTACCCTTATGAACCTGTCGCCCAAATCAAGTCCCTCTTCAGGTTTTGTCACTCCATATTTCGTTTCCCAGTCTCCAATCAGAGCGTTCAGCTTCTGCCACAGCGTCCTACGGATGGTAAAGTTCGTGGAATTGAAGTCTATATGAAACACCGGATGTACCTTCCAGTCCTTTTCCAAAGAATCAATCTTCAAGCCCCTGAACAGCTCTTTCCTGCCCAGATAATAGTTCTTGAGTGTAGATACCAGCAGACTTTTTCCGAACCTGCGTGGACGGCTCAGAAAATAAATGTTGCCTTCGTGCGTCAGTCGGTAAACCAAATCCGTTTTGTCGATATAGAGAAATCCGTTCTCAATTAATTTGTCGAAACTTTGTATTCCTATAGGGTATTTCATGCCGGTCAATTTAGTGTTATTGTCACAAAAGTAACTTTTAATAACGGAAAATCAAATCAAACGGGAGAAAAACAATGAAAAAAGCATCCGGTGAAACCTGCTAATACGGTTCTCCCAGGTGTCTGACTATCACCTCCACCTCCGCCTTGAGCAGGTACTGGCGGTTCTTGTCGTACCCCATCGCCTGGAGTTCCTTCATCATGGGCGGGCATTGCCTTATCCAGCGTCGGAAGTTCCTCGAGGCAGCGTCCTTCGTAACGTCGGGAAAATACATCATCGCCAGTTCGTTCTTCTTGTAAGTCTTGAGCCTGAAGGTCTGCTCCGGCTGTTCTGTCTGTAGATTTCTCATATCTTCTTGTCTTTGATTTTATGTAAAGATACTAAAAATCAGGGAGGTAATCAAATGATACGGAAGGTATGTTGGCAGTATGTCCGCCATTGTACGGGTTTTTCCTTCCTCAATATTTTAAAAAAACGTGGGCACGTTCGGAGTAAAACACGGGCACGTTCGGGATTAAACGTGACCGTGTTTTTTTCGGGGTTTGCTTAGTGCTTGAAAGCCTTATTTGGGTTCACTGGGTTCACTTTTTCTAATTGAACCTTTTTTTCAGCTTATTTGTTTTCTTGTAAACACAGTTATCCTTTGTCAATAAGCCGGTTACTACATATTTCTTTAAAGCGCGCTTTGCGGCGTTTGGGTACAAACCTACTTTTTCTACCTCTTTCCAGAAATCGGAATACCGGAAGGTATCAGGCAACTTCTTGAGGATGGGAAGAAGCTTATAGAAATTGCTCCTGTTAACGTAGATGGTTCTTAGGGCAGGAAACAATGTGCTGGAAACGGTGAGTATTCCCAACAGGATGATGTCTTTTTCCTTCCTGTCCTTTGCCACAACAAGGAGTTTTTTTATCTCATCGGGAAGATGCTCGTAGATGTCGTCGGAAAATTGGGTGCATTGGTCCTCAATTATCTCTTCCTCTTCCTTTTCGTCCTCTGTAATTTCTTCATTATCAGGGTCGATGGCTGATGTTGCGGCAGAATTTGGGTTCATATAGGAATTGTGAACCTTGTGAACCCAATTTGTCTGATTATTTCCGCCCTCATTGCCATGCTCGTACCCCCAACGGACGGCGCGTTCTATCTCCTTCGGGGTGATGCCCGGCTCCACTCCGCGGGCGCATGCCGTATGGATGGCCTGGTCCAGCTGCCAGGGCTGAACTCTACGCCAGCGAAGATACTGTCCGAGGGAGAGCATGGTGCGTGTGCGGCTGCCCTTCACGTAAGGATGGGTGTAGAAGAAACGGTTTATCACGGCATCCACGTCGGGGGCGGAGTCCGACTGGTAGCCAAGTGCCAGTGCCTGAGTGACCGGGTTCTGCAAGTAGCGGAAATTACACTATTTAATATTGAGTCCACTTCAAAAAGTGGAATTTAGTTGTTAATACTCTATTTTAAACTTCGTACTTTGAAATTATGCCATTTAAATGATTTTTCGTATCTTTATTTTGCTACTTTTGTAATTGTCAATACTTCGGTAAATAATTAATTAAACACTTAAAAATCAGTGAGTTAAATCAACAAGAGTTAGCATAAAAGAATTGACCAAGTGCCTGATTTTCAGTAACTTTATGTTCTCTATGCATAAGTTAAACATGGAAATATCAGGAGCACTCAACCAATATATGAATATCTGCAGGGATGCCTTTAATGGTTATACCGCAAAGTTAAACAAAAGTACGAAATATGTCGTAATTGAAACACTACTTTTATTTATGGTCATACCAAGAAAAATAAGGTTCATCCGACATTTCGCGTGATAGTTTATTAAAGAAGAAAACCGCTGCACAAATTGTATATTTGAATAAGCACAAGCAAACGTACAATTATGAACAGCAGTTTTCTATATCATGCGTGGGGTCTATACACCCACCAATGTACTCGTGAGGAATACAAAGATAACACAATAATCTTGCATATCGAATCCAAAGAGCGTGAAAAAGTGTGTCCGAAGTGCGGGCATCGCCAATTGGTCAAGAACGGTTTTTGCATCCGTGACTTTATAGGACTTCCGATAGGCGGTAAAAAGGTGATAATCCGTATGAAAGTCCAACGCTATAGGTGCAAGAACAAGGATTGTGATTATGACCGTCAGGAGAGCATACCCTTTGCCACGGGTAGTTGCGGCTACACCCACCGTTTCGCGAAATATGTAGTGGGTCTGTTAAGGGGCATGACCTTGAAAGACGCGGCTAATCTCCTGGGCGTATCCTGGGATACCGTCAAGGAAATCCATACCCGTCATCTTGAATACCATTACGCGCCTCCTTCCCTTGAGGGAGTGGACAGCATCGGCATAGATGAATTCGCAGTCAGGAGAGGGCATGTGTACAAGACAATCGTGGTTGACTTGAAGAGCGGCCGTATTCTTTATGTCGGTAACGGCAAGGGAGCAAATGCCCTGGACGGCTTTTGGAAACGGGTCAGAAGAAAGGGTGTTGACATCAAATATATTGCAACAGACCTCTCTGCCGCCTTTATCTCCTCTGTATATGAGAATTGCCCAAATGCGGTGCACGTGTTTGACCATTTCCATGTGGTAAAGCTTATGAACGAGAAGCTGGATGAGATACGCAGGATACAATACCACATGGAAAAAGACATCAACAAACGTAAGGTGTTGAAAGGCACACGCTACCTGCTGCTGAGCAATGGAGTGGACATCTTTGACAAGGAGTATAAGACGAGGCTTGACAACGCGTTGGCCATGAACAAGCCCCTGTCGCAGGCATACTACCTGAAAGAACAGCTCAGGGAAATCTGGACGCAAGTCAATAAGAACAATGCTGAAATGGTCATGCTGGATTGGGTAAAGCAAGCCCAAGAAAGCAAAGTGCCGCAACTGGTGAAGATGGCAGCCACAGTAATGGCACACAGAACAGGCATACTCGCATGGTACGACTGTCATATATCGACCGGAAAAGTAGAAGGAATCAACAACAAGATAAAGGTCTTGAAGAGAGCGGCATACGGATTTAGGGATGAACGATACTTTGAGCTAAGGTTATATGCACTCCATGATTGCCGCATCACGCGAAATGTCGGATGAACCAGATTTAACTCTACCAATGGGTTTCTCATTTTTATAGTTAATATATTGCAGGATTGTAAGTGCGCTAATCTTCCCGACAATTCGGGTAAACAATCCGTCTGTATCTTTCGC
>NZ_JACJLQ010000047.1 GCF_016902295.1 Bacteroides caecigallinarum
CCTTCAGGACGTTACGGTGACGGTCTTCAAGACCGTAATCAGTATCAAGTACATCCAAGATAGGCTTGTCATACTCGTCTATCAGGACTACGGCACGACGGCCTGTCTGCTCGTGGGCTACACGAAGGACTTCCATAAAACGTCCTCCCAAATCAAGGCTGTCAGCATCCGAAACAAGGCCATACAGCCTTTCCCAATCCCGTACATAAGCATACAGGCGTTTCTCCAAAACGCCTTCCTCCAAGAAATTGGATCCATTGAAGTCCACATGAAACACAGGATGCACATTCCAGTCCTTCTCCAAACTTTCTATCTTCAGTCCCTTGAACAGTTCCTTATGTCCCAAGTAATAGTTCTTAAGCGTGGAGACAAGGAGGCTTTTACCGAAACGCCGCGGACGGCTGAGGAAATAAATACTACCCCCGTGGGTAAGACTGTATATCATGTCGGTCTTGTCGATATAGACATAACCGTCTTCGATTATACGTTCAAAACTCTGGATTCCTATTGGGTATTTCATGTTATTCAATTAATAATTAAGAATTAGAGACAAAGCCGATGCACGTTTGGAACAAAGATACGAAAACAGCTATAAAAACAAAAGGGCAAAAAGAAATTTTTGCCCTTTTGTTTTTATATATGGAAATACGTTCCAATGAAAAATATGTTACTTGCCAGCATTAAAGATAATCCGCAGTTGCGACGCCGCGCCCGCAGAACGGGTGGAGGCATGAGAAAAAAACTCAAAGGAGAAACCGCAAATTTACAGTTCGTCTGTATCCTTGTTGTTCACACCATAGCCGAAGAGGGAGAAATCGCCCATACACGGGTCGCCGGGGAATATCCCGTTAAGGGCGTCTGTTATCCTCTTGGCGTTTGTGAGCGAGAACACGGGCTTGTCCGTAAGGCCGAGAAGATGAGCCACACGGCATACGTGGGTGTCAAGAGGAATAATCAGGTCGGCGGCAGACATCCTTTTCCACACGCCGAAATCAACCGGAGAGTCCTGACGCACCATCCAGCGCAGGAACATATTGAGCTTCTTCTGAGGTGAACGGTCGGACACCTGAAGAAACGCGCACAGTTTCTGCATAGGTGTTCCGGCATATTCCAATAGCCTGTCTTCCAAAGTCTTTCCTTCGGAATATACGGAATAAAGTTTTTCAAGATAGAAACGGAAGTCGGAATGCGAAACCATCCTGTAGAAACTGCTCTTGTCGTCGGCACGGAAATCATCTCTCCATTTTCCGGAGAGTATATATTCAAGAGGCGAATGTCCCATAATTGCATCCAGCTCATCCGCCTTGCGGAGTATCATCTTGCGGTTGCCGAAACTCAGGACAGCCGTAAGCAGACCTGAAATCTCTATATTACGCTGTTCGGTATATCTGTGGGGGAACTGTACTGGATCGTCAGGAATGAACGATGCGCAATGGTAAGTGGCAGCCCACTCTTTCAATAGTTTTATAGTTTCTGTTTCCATAATTATTCTGTTTTTTTCCAATAAAAAGGCAAGGCAAAAAAAAAGGGAATCTTCCCAGACTCCCAATCTTCATTAACCTTAAATCTAATACCATGAAAAACACAGTGCAAATATACGGAGTTTATGTTATGTAACATATAAATCCTGAAAGAAAATCTACGAAATTAACTTTATTTTATTATAACCATCTTTTTAAACGTAATATAATACATAAGTTAACATTTCTCATTCTCTTTTCTACGAGATATTTCATCCCTAAGCATTGCCGCCCTCTCATAATCTTCATTATTTATAGCGGCTTCAAGATCCATCTTAAGCATATCTGTACCAACAGAATTGATAGGCATACTGAATCCGGCACCGTCCGCACTGATTATACGTATCTTTTCCCTTTCCAACAGGTCCTCAAGAACATATACCGGAAATCCCATCTTCAACGACATGGCAAAAGCATCAGTCGTACGCGAATCTACCTTAAACTGACTTCCGTCAGGACGGATAAAATATATATAGGAACTGAAAATGCCGTCACTCACATCATAGATTACAGCCTTCTCCACCAGTAAACCGGATTCTGTAATTATTGAATTAATCAAATCAAAGGTCAAAGGACGTGACGTATCATATTTATGCATGCATAATCTGATATCAGCGGCTTCGCGGGCACCAATAATCAAGGCTAAACGTCTCTTTACTTCGTATCCAAACATTTCTTCCAATATCAGCGCATGAGATGTGGAAGGCCTTAACAAGTCTGACACTCCGATTATGCGAACCTCAACTTCATTCATATACTAACTCCTTATATAACTAAATAAATCTGTTCAACTGTCAGTTTTTCAAAATCAGCTGAACTTGGATAGAACAAAATTAATAAAAAAAAAATACCTTATACCATAATCACCGCAATATTGTTGGAAATGGAACAAGAAAGTTTACACATATAAAATACAGTATTGATTTTTATTTATACATTTGTATGAAAATTATATACCATAACACAAAACAATATGGCCATAAACGGCGTTTAAAATGACAAACCATTTATAAAGATAGTTTAGTATATGAAAAATAATCACTGGTATGCGATGTATGTAAAAATGCACCACGAAAAGAAGACAGCTGAAAAACTTTATAACATGGGTATAAAAAATTTTCTGCCTTTACAGGAAAGAATAAAACAGTGGAGCGACAGAAAGAAAAAAGTAAAAGAGGTAATTATACCTATGATGATATTTATAAACACTGACGAAAAGACCAGAATAGAAATCCTGAAATCCATACCGTCGATAAACGGAACCATGATAGACAGAGCCACTCATAAACCGGCTATAATAAGAGACGAGGAAATGGAACGGTTTATGTTTATGCTTGACTATTCTGAAAATGCTGTACGATTTACGAGTGAACCTTTAAAACCGGGAGAGAAAGTTGAAGTAATAAAAGGTCCTCTGTGTGGATTGAAAGGGGAATTGATTGACATAGAAGGGAAAAGCCAGGTTTCAGTAAGACTAAACATGTTAGGATGCGCTATGGTGGAAATGCCGGCAGGATACTTAAAAAAGATAGAAAACTAACAAAAGACAAAACATATTGACATCGCTAAATCATTAAAACAGCAAAAATGAAATTTTTTCTTGCCGTTTTAATGATTTTTTCTAATTTTGCAGCCAAACTACTTTTAATATAACATTTCGGAAAAACACACCGATGTGGATAAATAACCTTACAAATAATTATTATAATGGGAAACGACTGCAAATATCTCCATCCGGAGATGGAAACAATGACGAGGGAGGAAATAGAGAGGTTGCAACTGGAAAGACTGCAAAAAACCGTAAGACACTGCATGAACTCCCCTTTCTATAAGAAAAGATTCGAAGAATACAATCTGAAACCCGAAGATATAAAATCTCTTGAAGACCTCAGAAAAATACCATTTACAACAAAACAGGACTTGCGCGACAATTATCCTTACGGACTCGCGGCGGTACCTCTCAAGGAAGTGGTGAGACTGCATTCTTCAAGCGGTACAACCGGAACACCTACTGTAATACTCCACACACAAAAAGACCTTGACGAATGGGCTAACGCCGTAGCGAGATGTTTGCACATGGTAGGACTGAGAGCCGGCGACATATTCCAGAACTCGTCGGGATACGGTATGTTCACAGGCGGACTCGGATTCCAATATGGAGCAGAGAGATTAGGTATGCTCACCGTACCTGCTGCCGCAGGAAACACCAAAAGACAGATAAAATTCATTACCGATTTCGGTACAACGGCACTGCACGCCATACCAAGCTATGCAGGACGACTGTACGAGGTAATGGAAGAAATGGGAATTGACCCCGTAAAGGATACTAAATTAAGAACACTGATTATCGGTGCGGAACCTCATTCGGAAGAGCAAAGAAAGAGAATAGAGAAAATGCTTGGAGTGAAGGCTTACAACTCGTTCGGAATGTCGGAAATGTGTGGCCCGGGAGTGGCTTTCGAATGTACGGAACAGAACGGGCTGCATATATGGGAGGACTATTACATAGTAGAAATAGTCGATCCGGAAACACTGGAACCTGTGCCTGACGGAGAAGTGGGCGAACTTGTGCTTACCACAATAAACCGCGAGGCAATGCCGCTGTTGAGATACAGGACAAGAGACCTGACAAGAATACTTCCAGGAGAATGTAAATGCGGACGCCACCACAAACGTTTAGACCGCATGAAAGGAAGAAGCGACGACATGATTATCCTGAAAGGTGTCAATATATTCCCGATACAGATAGAAACAATCCTTATGCAGTTCAAGGAACTTGGCTCTGATTATCTGATAACACTGACCAATCTTGAAGCGAACGACGAAATGACCGTAGAAGTGGAACTGAATGAATTTACCGACGATTTCGGCTCATTACAGAAACTTACAAAGGAAATTACACGTCAGCTGAAGGATGAGATTCTGATAACACCTACAGTAAGACTTGTACCTAAGGGAAGCCTGCCTAAGCAGGAAGGAAAAGCCGTGAGAGTTAAAGATTTGCGTAAAACATTAATTTAAAGACATAAACCATGACAGTACACCAACTATCAGTATTTGTAGAAAATAAATCAGGAACATTGCTCAGAGTTCTTGAACTACTGAAAGAAGCCGAAATACAACTCATCGCTTCTACTATTTCGGACACTGTGGAATACGGTATTTACAGAATTATATGCTCCGATCCGGAAAGAGCGTTCAAAACACTGAACAAGGCAGGAATCTCGGCCAATGTATCCGAGGTTTTTGCCATCACACTCGACAATTATCCGGGAAGAGCGGCCGACGCTATAAAGAGTTTCTCGGATGCGGGTATAGGAATATCTTATCTGTATTCTTTCCTGCTTTCAGGAAAAGGTATTCTTGTGTTCCGTACTGACGACTCAGAAAAGACAAGGGAAGTAATAACCAAGAACAACATGAGTTATCTGGAAGACAAGGACTTGTACAATATGGCATAAAAGCCCGAAATATCTTATTTGAAAGTAATCATCTTGTTGCTTATGAAATTTACGGCGCCATAAACGAACAGCCCGAGGAACTGGGCAAGATATTCATTGAAATGAAGTAATTCTACCAATATAAGCAGAAACACAAACTGGGCGCTGTAAGCCAAGGCAAACGCTATAAGGAAGAACAGTATCTGACGCTGGATGCTGTTCTTTTTTGTCTCTTTATCAAGAGGAAATATCCAGTACTTGCACCATAGGAAATTGTTTATCTGGGCTGCCGTGTATGCAGATATATTAGCTATCAGATAATCCAGGCCACACAAGTGCATAAGAATCCATACCACCAATGCCGCTATAATGGCATTCAGGGTTCCTACTATGATAAACCTTATGATGCGTACCGTTTCTTTCATCTACAAAAAAACAAAAATATGGCACGGAAACAGGTATAGCCGAAACACACCTATATCCGTGCCTGATTATATTTACAAAAGTATTATCAGTTCTTTTCCTTGATATCAACTATAAGGTTAAGCTCGTCAAGCTGCTTCTGGTCAAGATAGCCCGGAGCATCAAGCATAACGTCTCTTCCTGAGTTGTTCTTAGGGAACGCAATACAGTCGCGGATTGAATCCAGACCGGCAAAGAGTGATACCCAACGGTCAAGACCGTAAGCAAGACCACCGTGAGGAGGCGCACCGAACTTGAACGCGTTCATAAGGAAGCCGAACTGTTCCTGTGCCTTCTCAGGAGTGAAACCAAGTATCTCGAACATCTTTGCCTGAAGCTGTGAGTCGTGGATACGGATAGAACCACCTCCTACTTCGACACCATTGATTACCATATCGTAAGCATCAGCACGAACGGCTGCCGGGTCGGTGTCAAGAAGCGCAATGTCTTCATCCTTAGGATGAGTGAATGGGTGGTGCATAGCCATCAGACGGCCTTCTTCCTCGCTCCATTCGAACATAGGGAAATCAACGACCCAAAGGCAAGCAAATTTATTCTTATCACGCAATCCCAACTGGTTACCCATCTCAAGACGGAGTTCGCAAAGCTGCTTGCGGGTCTTCATCACGTCGTCACCACTGAGGATAAGAATGAGGTCACCAGGTTTTGCGCCGAAAGCTTCTTTCATCTTCTGCAATACTTCCTGTGAATAGAACTTGTCAACGCTTGACTTCACGTTGCCGTCAGCCTCAACACGGGCATATACCATACCTTTCGCACCAATCTGTGGACGTTTAACGAATTCTGTCAACTGGTCAAGCTGCTTGCGTGTATATGTAGCCGCACCTTCGGCACAGATACCGCCAATGTATGCAGCATTGTCGAATACAGAGAAGCCGTAGCCTTTCAGGATGTCCATCAGCTCGACGAATTTCATTCCGAAACGCAAATCAGGTTTGTCGCTACCGTAGTATTTCATTGCATCTGCCCATGGCATGCGGATAAACGGTTCAGTAAGCTCAACACCGCGTAGTTCCTTGAACAGATGTTTAGCCATTCCCTCGAACATATTGATGATGTCTTCCTGCTCAACAAAACTCATCTCGCAGTCTATCTGAGTGAACTCAGGCTGACGGTCGGCACGAAGGTCTTCGTCGCGGAAACATTTCACAATCTGGAAATAACGGTCGAAACCTGAAACCATCAACAGCTGCTTCAGTGTCTGAGGTGACTGCGGAAGCGCATAGAACTGTCCCGGGTTCATACGTGACGGAACGACAAAGTCGCGGGCACCTTCCGGAGTAGAACCGATAAGCATAGGAGTTTCCACTTCGAGGAATCCCTTGCTGTCAAGGTAGCGGCGTACTTCCATTGTCATGCGGTGACGCAATTCCAGGTTCTTGCGTACTGCAGTACGACGAAGGTCAAGGTAACGGTACTTCATACGAAGGTCGTCACCACCATCGGTATTGTCTTCGATAGTGAAAGGAGGAGTCTGAGCCGAATTCAGGATGTTAAGCTCGGAAACGATGATTTCGATATCACCTGTAGGAATATTATTGTTTTTGCTTGAACGTTCGCTCACGGTACCTTTTACCTGAATAACGAACTCACGTCCCAGATGATTAGCTTTTTCACAAAGGTCGGCATTCACATCGGTATTGAAAACCAACTGGGTGATACCATAACGGTCGCGGAGGTCAACGAATGTCATTCCTCCCATTTTGCGTGTACGCTGCACCCATCCGGCGAGCGTTACATTTTTGCCTGCATCGGCAAGTCTCAACTCGCCGCAAGTATGACTTCTAAACATATTATGAGTATTTTAATCTTTTGAACGACAAAGTTAGCACATGTTTTTGATTTATGCAATTATATTCACTTTTCAGTTTCTTCCAGCTTAGCCTTTAGACGTTCAAGAAGGAAAATCGCTCCCTGCATTTTAGGATTTTCACGGTTAATCTCCGCCTGAACAATAAGCCTTGATAAAGTATCCTTCAGATTTGGAATATATGTAGCCTTATCAAGTTGAATAGACTCGGGAATATCTCTCCCGTTAAACCATTCCAGAAGTTCGCCTAATTCTTCGCTGGTGTATATTTTAGACTGTTGTTTTGCCATATTTATTCGTTTTAATTATTCACAATACCATCAGAAAGGATAACCTACCGCAAAATGGAAAGCAAAATCGCGTGAGAAATCAGGTCTAATCAAAGGGAACCTGCCTCTTCCACTCTCCGTTGGATTAAAAGCTTTCATACCTCCGTCAAATCGCAATATAAGAAAATCCAAATCAAAACGGATACCCAAACCGTAGGATACCGCTATTTCCTTATAGAAACGGTTGAACGCAAACTTTCCAGTCGAATCGGAATATCTGTCTTTCAGTGTCCAGACATTACCTGCATCGATAAAAGCGGCTCCATTCAGTTTCCAGAACAAATGGGTTCTGTATTCCACATTCAAATCGAGCTTTATATCACCTGTATGGTTGACATAATCCAAAGAACCGGTACTTCCCTTATAACCTCCAGGTCCCAAAGAACGCACACTCCATCCTCTGACACTGTTCGCACCTCCTGAAAAATAAAGTTTCTCGAAAGGCAAACTCTTTGAATTACCGTATGGTATTGCCACTCCTGTAGCTATATGGAATACAAGGGCATTTCTGTCGTCAATCATTATATTCTTCGAATAATCAAAATCAGCCTTGACGTACTGGGCAAAACTGATATTTCCCATTCTGAACGATTCGCCATCGGACGGCCTTTTATGAACGAGTTTGGAAAATCCATACATCAGGTTTCCCGACTCCTCGATATTGAAACGTATTGAATAAGAGCTTTTCTTGGCTGTTTGCTGTGTCGTCACTCCGGCACTGTTGTATGTATATGTATAACCCAGCCTTACAATAAACAAATCTTCATAACTATACCTCAGCAACGGATTGACTTCGTCCATATAATTAAGATACTCGATAAATGTGTTCGACCTGTATGGCATATAAATATAGTTGATGTCAAGCATATCGAGTCTGTGGCTTGCCTTTCTTTTGCTGTTCCACCTGTAACTCCAAGCAGCCGAAGCAAGTGTACGTTCAAACTCGGGTCTGATTTGCCAGTTGTATTTCACACTGACTTCCGATTTCGCATTCACACCTTTCTTGAAATCCGAACTGAGAAAGGGGAACATAAATTCAGGAAAATCCAGACTACTCTCTACACCATATTCGGTATAGTTATTGTTTGCATAACCTTCAAGCCCGGTAACAGCCTCGTAAGCTCCACGTACTTTCACAGTAAAAGTCTCAGAACCCTTGAACAGATTTCGGTGTGTATATGTAATTGAAGCCGCAGCCCCCAAATCACCTGCGGAGTTTGTTCCTTCTACCTGAAACGAAAGCATCTTGTTCTTGTTTCTCGACAATGATACGAAGGCATCAAGATAGGCTGAATCATTTTCAAAATGCTCAACAAACCTTATGTTGGAGTATTTCAGAATTCCCAGTCTTGCCAATGAAGAATAAGTGGACATCACATTACGGTTTGAATACAATTCCCCCGGAACAATCCTATTGTGCGAATCAATAACCCCGGGACGCAAGAACAAATTTTCATCATAAAGAATGTTTATTCCATTGTAAGAGACAGTATCAAGTTCCATATAGTTACCATCCGGCGAATAATCATGATCCATAAGATAGTTTACATTTCTTATCTTATATTGCTGATGAAGTGAGTTTACAGAATTATCAGCAGGTCTTTCGCTTAATGCGATGTTCATGGTAAGATCTATCTGGTATGTGCCATTGACGGTATCGGCCTGGAATGTGATATAGTCCTTATTGAAACGGTAGTATCCCCTGTTCAACAAATATTGAGTAATTTTATTTCTCTCATTTTCAAGTTCGTTCACATTAAATCTCATTCCGACTTTCAGACCGCTATGTATTGAGTCATTCATGAGCAACCCTCTGATTACATAATCCTCTACATTATAGTTTAATTTCGATATTATATACGGCCTGCCAGACGATATTCTATAATATGTATCAATCTTATTTTTTCTGATTTTCTCCTCAAGATTAACCTGTGCGCCAAGATATCCCTCATTCTGTACCGCACCAAGTATCTGCATACGTGTCTCTTCGGCCACGTCCGCATCATATATCCTTGGAGCGTCGCCCATCTTCCGGAGTACACGGTTTATCCATTTTGTGGAATCTTTTCCTGAGGCACAATATATATACATGGGAAGCTTCACCAGACTGAACCATTTGGCATTAGGTTTCTGGCGGACATACGCATACATTTCAGATGATTTTATCTCCTTGTTGTCGCTGCTGACATGAACTTCGTCAAGCAAATATTTCCCTTCAGGAATAAATTTACTTACGGAACATCCTCCAAGCAAAAATGCCGCTATTATGACAGATATGTATATACGAACCAATTTCACCATTCCGACAAGTAAACATTTTATTTGCAAATGTACATAAAAAATCCACTAACACTACATATAGTAAAGTGAAATTATACTTTTATAAACCACAAGATTACAAATAATAAAAAATTCTTCTTAGCTTTGCCGACAAAACATTCCACATAATTAAATATGCTCAGTAAAAACAAGATAAAATTTATCCGTTCGCTCGAGATGAAAAAAAACAGGAAAGAGAACGGAGTGTTTCTTGCAGAAGGTAACAAACTGGTTTCAGACTTGTCTTCACATTTCAAATGCAGGCTGCTGATAGGAACTGAACAATGGATTAAATCCAATAACGTACATGCAGAAGAGACTGTCACAGTAGAAAAAGATGATTTATCGCGTGTCAGCCTGCTTAAAACTCCACAGGACGTATTGGCTGTATTCGAAATGCCTGCACATCATGTTTCATTCGACAAACCAAGAAATGAATTATGTCTGGCTCTTGACGATGTTCAGGATCCGGGTAACCTGGGAACTATCATAAGAATAGCCGACTGGTTTGGCATAAGACACATATATTGTTCTAACGGGACCGTAGATGCATTCGGACCGAAAACAGTCCAGGCCACAATGGGAGCACTGGCAAGAGTACAACTGCATTATTGCGACATCAAGAAACTGATTTCAAGCCTCGAAAATACTCCAGTGTTCGGGACTTTTCTGGATGGAGACAATATGTACAACTGTGAGCTGTCCGGCAATGGTCTCATAGTAATGGGAAATGAAGGAAACGGAATAAGCAAAGACGTATCAGAGCTTATAAACAGGAGAATACTGATACCGAACTATCCTCAAGGCAACGAAACCACAGATTCACTGAATGTTGCAGTGGCTACCGCAATAGTATGTTCTGAATTCAGAAGACGTCAGCTTTAAAAAAGCTGTACCACCCTTGTATCTTCGTGGAAACGCATTTCGGACACATTGAATAATGTAATATAATAAGCCTTAAGGGGTGCTTTATCTGCATTTACAGGTAAAACGCTCCTTATTTTTTTATCACTATCTATATATAATACAGTGGTTGAAGGGTTATGAATATTGTATTGGTTACCATTGTATAGAACAGGTACATCAGCCGAAAGTACTATTAACCCGTTAAGCCATTCTGTGAAAGGTATCTCTTCGACGAACGGATAATATGACAGTACTTCTCTTGAAATACTGTCTATCTCCACCACATTATTAACCAGCATCAAGTCAAGACGCGGAATATAAAGTCTGTGTGAAGCAAATCTTTTCATTTAAACATAATTTATCTCAGGCTGTGGAACTATTCGGTTTTCTTTATTGCGGCAGGTCTTATTATCCTATCCGACTTTCTCACCTCATCAGTTTTCACATCCCGATTTATATCTGTAGCGTCAGTCTGTCCACTTGACGGTTTGGCAGCTACAGGCGCACTTGACGAACCGTCAAAACTACCTTCTCTATAACGTACCAGACGGATGTTATTTATAAGTACAGACACATCTGCACTGTCAGGATTGCTGAAATAGACAAATCCATTAATATCTTTATATTCGTAAGCAGAATCAGGTTTCAATACCAAATGCGCATTTCCTGATTTTTCAATAACCTTAGAAATTCCTAATGTACTGTCGTTACGGAATGTAATATTTATTGAGACGATAGCCTTTGCATTATTTTTCTTATATGAAAGGAAACTATAATCAGCATCGAATACAAGGATATCTTTTTCATGGAATGTCGTATCTGCTTTCAGGTCGAACATAAGCCTGTTTGTTAGAGGCGACGATGTAAGCCAATACAAATTTCTGTCGGACCATACATCGACAGAATCACCCGAAAGAGATACTGAAATTTGCCCGCTTCGTTTGTTAAGTTCCGACTTCATCTGCTCTTCAGCCATCTCATAACGTTTCTGCAAGTTCTTGTATATGTCTGTAAGCATCTTGCCGTTTCTGGTGTACCACACCATTGACGAGTCGAATTCAGCCTCTGTCACACCATGCTTATTGAACACATAATTCTTATAAGATTCACGTTTATATCTTTCAGAATAGCTTAATTCGTCGCCCATAGTAAGAGCCAAATGATAATCGTACAGCAAATTCTCCATATCGGACGGCTGTATAATATCACGAGGAATCTGCTTTCCGCAAGACGCAACGACCAACAAAACTGCTACTAAAAACAATAAACGTAAATACTTATTCATCGTGTAATGTATATTGGTTATTTCTTTTCAGAGTGAGATAAAGAATTGAGATATTTGCTGTAGAAAATCAGCAAAGCTATGATACCACAACTAATAGAAGCATCGGCAAAATTGAATATAGGGCTGAAGAATATAAAATGTTCTCCACCAACAAAAGGCATCCAGTCCGGCCAGTAGGTATCAATAATAGGGAAATAGAACATATCCACCACTTTACCATGTAGCCAATTGGCATATCCCTCGCCTATCGGTACAAAGCTCGCTATCTGGTTTCTCGTACTTTCACTGAATATCTCACCGTAGAACACACAGTCAATGATATTGCCTATAGCTCCCGCAAGAACCAATGACAAACATACTATATAACCGTTCTTAACTTTCTTAGGCTGACGTACAAGTCTGGCAATATACCATGTAATCAATATAACCACCGCTATACGGAATATGGTAAGAAACAGTTTTGCAAATATCTCCAAACCGAAAGCCATACCATTGTTCTCAGTAAAATAAATGTAGAACCAGTCCGTTATCTTGTAATTCTGATGCAGGAACATATTTGTTTTCACCCAAATCTTAATAGCCTGATCTACAATTAGTACAACAGCCACAATAAAAGCGGCCAATTTCCCTTGCGAAAATATCTTGTTCATTTAAATACCTATTAATACCTGATAATCTGTAAAAACATAAAACACCATGGAACAGAAATTTGTTTTAAAAAATTGAGAACCGAAAAGACTTTCGATTCTCAATTAAAATAAAATAAATAAATTACTTCTTTCCTTGTTGTTTTGCTTCAATGCTTAAAGTAGCATGAGGTACTGCACGAAGACGTTCTTTCGGTATAAGCTTGCCTGTTTCACGGCAAACGCCATACGTTTTGTTTTCTATACGTACCAAAGCAGCCTGCAGATTCTGAATAAACTTAAGCTGTCGCGATGCCAGACGTGTGGTTTCTTCCTTCGACAAAGTGCTTGCACCTTCCTCCAATACCTTGTATGTAGGTGAAGTATCGTCTGTATCGTTACCATCAGCATTCATGATACTGCTTTTAAGTTTCTCATAGTCGCGTTCCGCGAGCTGAAGCTTTTCCATGATAATGGCACGGAACTCCTCGAGTTCTGCGTCAGAGTACCTTGTTTTCTCAGCCATAGTGTTTTAAGTTTAAAAATTAATAATAGTACCTGCCAGATGTTACAACACCCGGCAGATGAGAACATTTATCACTGTTTAACCACTTTCACAAACAGGGAGAAGTCGTCAAAGTTGAGTTCTGTTCCTTCGGAAACTTCATCTGCAAGTTCAAGTGAGTTTGCTAATACTTGATTGCAAATATAATTATTATATTCATTTACAGCATCATCTGTATTGGAATTTCTTGATAAAGTGATATTTATTTTATCAGTTATTTCAAATCCGCTACTTTTTCTGATGTTCTGAATACGATTTACAAGTTCGCGTGCTATACCTTCGCGCTTAAGTTCCTCTGTGATAGTCACCTCAAGAGCAACTGTAAGACGTCCTTCGTTGGCAACAAGCCATCCCGGGATATCTTCGCTGAAGATTTCAACATCAGCGGTTTCAACTACAGCTTCGCCTCCGTCAAGAGCGAATGTATATGAACCGTTCTTTTCAAGTTCCGCTATTGCTTCCTGCGACATTTCGGCTACAGCAGCGGCAACTGCCTTCATCTGTTTACCGAACTTAGGACCAAGTTTCTTGAAATCACACTTAACCTTCTTGACCAATACGCCTGACGCGCCTTCAACAAACTTGATTTCCTTAACATTCACTTCGCTAAGAATCAAATCCTTCACTGCTTCGATGTGACGTTTCTGTTCTTCGTCAACTACAGGAACCATGATACACTGCAGCGGCTGACGTACCTTGATATTAACCTTACGGCGAAGCGCAAGAACCATTGAAGTGACATCCTGTGCCATCTGCATACGTGCTTCGAGTTCCTTGTTTACAAGATTTTCGTCTGCTACAGGGAACTTGGCAAGGTGTACAGAAACTACATTGTCACGTCCTGTCACTTTTACAAGGTCCATATACAGACGGTCTGCATAGAACGGAGCTATAGGAGCCATCAGTTTTGCTACTGTCTCAAGACATACATACAATGTCTGATAAGCGGAAAGCTTGTCTGCAGACATTGAGCTTCCCCAGAAACGCTTACGGTTCAGACGTACGTACCAGTTACTCAAGTTGTCGTTCACGAAGTCTGTAATCAGACGACCTGCCTTGGTTGGTTCATAATCATTATAGCAAGCATCAACATCCTTTATCAATGAGTTGAGCAATGACAATATCCATCTGTCGATTTCAGGACGTTCTTCCATAGGAACATCTTTCTCGGCATAGCAGAATCCGTCAACATTTGCATAAAGCGCAAAGAATGAATATGTATTGTAAAGCGTTCCGAAGAATTTACGTCTTACTTCGTCCACACCTTCAGTATCGAACTTCAAGTTATCCCACGGTGAGGCATTTGTAATCATATACCAGCGCAACGGGTCGGAACCGAACTTCTCAATTGTAGCAAACGGATCGACTGCGTTACCAAGACGCTTGGACATCTTGTTTCCGTTCTTGTCGAGCACAAGACCGTTTGAAATTACATTCTTGTAAGCCACACTGTCGAACACCATAGTAGCGATTGCATGAAGAGTAAAGAACCATCCACGAGTCTGGTCAACACCTTCGGCAATGAAATCGGCAGGATAGTAAGAACGGTTGTCCACTATTTCCTTGTTCTCGAACGGATAGTGAAGCTGTGCGTATGGCATAGCACCCGAATCGAACCAAACGTCGATAAGGTCTGACTCACGTTTCATAGGCTTGCCGCTTTCAGAAACAAGAATGATGTCGTCAACGTAAGGACGGTGCAAATCTATCTTATCGTAGTTTTCCTTGCTGTACTGTCCTGGAACGAAACCAAGCTTCTTATATGGATTTTCTGTCATGAAGCCAGCAGCTACAGACTTTTCGATCTCATTATAAAGTTCTTCTACAGAGCCGATACACAATTCTTCGCCTTCGTCGTTACGCCAGATAGGAAGCGGAGTACCCCAATAGCGCGAACGGCTCAAGTTCCAGTCATTCAGGTTTTCAAGCCATTTGCCGAAACGTCCTGTACCTGTAGATTCCGGTTTCCAGTTGATAGTTTTGTTCAGTTCTATCATGCGGTCCTTGGCTGCAGTAGAACGGATGAACCAACTGTCCAACGGATAGTAAAGCACCGGTTTGTCTGTACGCCAGCAGTGAGGATAGTTGTGTACATGCTTTTCAATCTTGAATGCCTGATTGTTCTGCTTCATCATCATGCAGATATAGATGTCAAGCGATTCGGCAGCCTGAGCGGCCTTTTCATCATACTTGCCGTCAACAGTGAACTGAGGGTCGTATGCATTCTTAACCCAACGTCCCTGATATTCTTTATAAGCATCTACATTCACACATTCCTTAACGAAAGTTTCATCAAGTTCGTCCAACAGATAGAACTTACCTGTCAGGTCAACCATTGGGCGAGTCTCGCCTTTTTTGTTAATCATGAACAGTGAAGGGATTCCTGCAGCGCGAGCCACATTGGCGTCATCAGCACCGAATGTAGGAGCGATATGTACGATACCGGTACCGTCTTCAGTTGTTACATAATCACCAGGGATTACGCGGAATGCCTTGGCAGAAGCCTCAACCCATCCATCAGATGTAGCCTCAACAGGCTTAACCCATGGGATAAGCTGTTCATATTCCATACCAACAAGGTCAGTACCTTTGTACTCGCCTACCACCTTGAACGGTATAAGTTTGTCGCCCGGCTTATAGTCTTCAAGAGCTATTTCTTCTGCTTTTTTGTTGAAATGAGTGTAAAGAAGAGCCTTTGCCAGAACTACAGTCATCTTCTCGCCTGTATAACCGTTGTAAGTCTGAACAGCCACGTAGTCAATCTTCGGACCAACGCAAAGAGCTGTGTTTGAAGGCAATGTCCAAGGAGTAGTAGTCCATGCAATGAAGTAAGGAGTACCCCACTGGGCCATCTCAGGTTTTGGGTTCTTCATCTTGAACTGTCCTACGACAGTTGTATCCTTCACGTCACGGTAGCAACCAGGCTGGTTAAGCTCGTGTGAGCTAAGTCCTGTACCTGCAGCAGGAGAATATGGCTGGATAGTATAACCTTTATAAAGCAAACCTTTTCCGTAAAGCTGTTTCAGGAGCCACCACAAGGTTTCGATGTAACGGTTGTCGTATGTGATATAAGGATTTTCAAGGTCCACCCAGTAACCCATCTTGTGAGTCAGGTCAGTCCATTCCTTAGTAAATTTCATGACGTCAGTACGGCAATGATGATTATATTCTGCCACAGAGATAGTCTTACCGATATCCTCCTTAGTGATTCCAAGAGCCTTTTCCACTCCAAGCTCAACAGGAAGTCCGTGAGTATCCCATCCAGCCTTACGCTTTACCTGAAATCCTTTCATGGTTTTGAAACGACAGAACGTATCCTTTATTGTACGGGCCATAACGTGGTGAATACCAGGCATACCGTTAGCCGAAGGAGGACCTTCATAGAATACATACGAAGGATAACCTTCACGTTCAGTCATACTCTTTGAGAATACATCGTTCTCATCCCATTTCTTCAGCACCTCTTTGTTCACATCAGAGAGGTTGAGCTGAGAATATTCAGTAAATTTACTACTCATAGTTTTATGTCGTTTATCTAATTATCTTATATTTTGGCATATAGCCTCCCTAAATTTAGGCTGCAAATTTATAAGAAAAAATAGAGAATTAAAAGAAAACTTACTAAGTTTAAGATTTTCAAATAAAAAAAGCACCGGCATACCTGCCGAAATCACAGGTACACCGATGCTTTATAAATACACCTTTTATAACCTTTTATTATTTATTTCTTGCTTCAGCAATATAGCCCAAAGCTTCAGCACACTTGTCTGTAACGTAAGCCCAATCTTCTGCAGCGACTTTGTCTTTAGGGAAGAGTTTAGAGCCCATACCTACGCAAAATACGCCAGCCTTAACCCATGCGGTAAGGTTTTCTTTAGATGGTTCCACACCACCTGTAACCATAATCTTAGACCATGGCATTGGAGCCATCATGCCCTTAACAAAGTTAGGACCGTAAACATCGCCAGGGAATACCTTACACAAGTCGCAGCCAAGTTCCTGAGCGAAACCTACTTCAGAAACAGTACCGCAACCTGGAGTGTAAGCTACAAGACGACGGTTACATATCTTAGCAATTTCAGGGTTGAACAATGGGCCTACAACGAAGCAGGCACCAAGCTGAATATAAAGAGCCGCTGTAGCAGGATCAACTACTGAACCTACACCCATTGCCATTTCAGGACATTCCTTAGCAGCGAATTTCACAACTTCAGCGAATACTTCGTGAGCAAAGTCACCACGGTTTGTAAACTCGAAAGCACGAACACCACCGTCATAACATGCCTTTACTACTTTCTTTGCCACTTCTACATCCTTGTGATAGAACACAGGAACCATACCGGTAGAACCAATCTTGTTCAATACCGCAACTTTATCGAATTTTGCCATTTTGAATTTTCTTTTTAAATGATTAGACTATTAACGCTGTACACGACCGCTTGCGTCACCACCTGCAAGAGCTTCAACTTCTTCAGCAGAAACAAGGTTGAAGTCGCCGTTGATAGTATGCTTCAAGGCAGAAGCCGCAACCGCAAATTCAAGAGCCGCACCCTGGTTAGGTTTAGTAAGCAATCCGTGGATAATACCACCAGAGAATGAGTCACCACCACCAACACGGTCGATGATAGGATCGATGTCGTAACGTTTTGAAGTATAGAACTCTTCGCCATTGTAAATCATTGCTTTCCAGCCGTTGTGAGTTGCAGAGAATGATTCGCGGAGAGTAGAGATTACATATTTGAATCCGAATTCCTTAGCCATAGCTGTAAAGATACCTTTGTAGCCATCAGCATCTGTCTTACCGCCTTCAACGTCAGCGTCCGGTTTAAATCCGAGACAAAGTTCTGCATCTTCCTCGTTACCGATGCATACATCGACAAACTGCATCAAAGGACGCATGATAGACTGAGCTTTTTCCTTAGTCCAAAGTTTTTTACGGAAATTTAGGTCAACAGAAACTGTTACACCGTGACGTTTAGCAGCCTCGCAAGCAAGTTTTGTAAGTTCGGCAGCCTTGTCAGAGATAGCAGGAGTGATACCAGACCAGTGGAACCAGTCAGCACCTTCCATGATAGCATCGAAGTCGAAATCACATGGGTCAGCTTCAGCAATAGCAGAATGAGCACGGTCGTATATAACCTTACTTGGACGCATGGAAGCACCGGTTTCAAGATAGTAGATACCTACACGGTCGCCACCACGGGTAATGTAATCAGTCTTTACACCATATTTGCGAAGTGCGTTTACAGCAGACTGTCCGATTTCATGCTTAGGAAGCTTAGTCACGAAATAAGCGTCGTGTCCGTAGTTGGCACAGCTTACAGCTACATTAGCCTCGCCACCACCATAAACTACATCGAAAGAATCAGACTGAACGAAACGAGTATTACCCGGAGTGGATAATCTCAACATAATTTCTCCAAGTGTAACAATTTTTGCCATAACAAAATATTTTTATTAAAATAGATTTATTAAGTAAGTGATCTAAAATATTTTTATATTCAGCATAAATTATTAATATTACCCGTTGGCGGAATTAAATTAGCGCATATTTAACTTTGCCAATGGGTTTGTTGTTTTTATAGTTGATGTATTGTAGGATTGTAAGTGCGCTAATCTTCCCTATAATT
>NZ_JACJLQ010000048.1 GCF_016902295.1 Bacteroides caecigallinarum
CACTCAATTCAAGCACTTTTATATGTTTCATGATTCAATTTCTAAAATATCATGAGACAATATTAATAATTTATGCTGAATATAAAAATATTTTAGATCACTTACTTATTTTTAAACCAACGATACGGATATTTTCGCCCGAACATGTTTCTTTACTTTACGCTTTTCCGTATTTTTGTCAACACATATATAATATATAAAGAATGAAAGAAATAAACGTATCACAGTTGGCAGACAATATGATTGAAGCCATCGGCAAAGAATGGATGCTGGTAACGGCAGGCACAAAAGAGAAATTCAATACCATGACAGCCTCATGGGGCGGTACAGGGGTGTTATGGGGAAAAACAGTCGCATTTATTTTCATTCGTCCCGAACGCTACACATACGAGTTTATAGAAAAATGTGACACTCTAACTCTGTCATTCCTGGGCGAAGAGAACAAGGCAGTACATAAAATTTGCGGCTCTAAATCAGGACGCGACACAGACAAGATAGCAGAAACAGGACTCATTCCTATTTCAACAGAAAACGGAAATATCACATTCAGTCAGGCACGTCTTACACTGGAATGCAGAAAGCTTTATGAAGATGATATCAAACCTGAAAAATTCATCGACAAATCTCTTGACGGCAAATGGTATGGCAACGGACACGGTAACTACCATAAGATGATTATACTCGAAATAGAACATATCTGGAAAAAATAAGATTATCATATGAGAACCGTAAAACTTATAACATGCTATGAATCCTTCCAGGCAAGACTGATAAAAGGCGCACTTGAAAATGAAGGAATTGCTGTAGCTATACACAATGAAAACACATCAAATGTATTGCGTGGAATGCCTGTAAGTATAACAGGTATTGATTTGTTTGTGTATGAAGATGACTACGAGAGAGCTATGACAATTCTCGAAGAGAACCAGATGATTCCTGAAAGACTTATTTACTGCCCGTTTTGCTATTCGAAAAACATTAAATTCGTATTAAGAAAGAAACACAAGCTGCGTGCCATAATTTCAACTGTAATAGCTATGCTTGCGGCTGCTCCTCCGGGAACAGAACATTGGGAATATGTTTGCAACGACTGTGGAAAAACATTTGATAAACCCGTGGGTAAAAAATTTTCCACAGGAAATGATGAATAACCATATAATAATAGCTTTTTAAACAGTGATTGAATAGTATTTAAACACCGTTTAAAAAGCTATTATTATTCACAAATTACTTATCTTATCAATACGAAGCACTTGCTTTTATTCCTGCATTATCAAGCAGACTCAATATTCTGTCCAATTCCTCGTGAGTGGCTTTCAGAAGATGAGTGTCCGGAGTCTCACGGTCGATGGTATAAATCATTACCTGACGAGGAGCAATCTGCTTTACTGTTTCTAACCACGGAAGCACATAATCATCACGCGTATTATCTACATCCACACCTTCGTCAGTAGTTCCCTTAAGAAACATGGTCTGGATTATCAACTGACCGTTAAACGCTTTCATACAGTCGATTATGCGATTCAAATCATAGTTTCCAACAGGTTTATCAACAGTGTTTATATAACGGATATCAACAGTATCAAGCTTCAGAATATTATTGTCAACCTTCTTCAAAGCATCGAATACATCAGGTTTATGAATAAATGTAGAATTACTCAGCACGCTCACTTTTGCCTGAGGAAAATATTTGTTTCTTAATTCTATAGTATCGTCTATTATTCCGGCAAAATGCGGATGAGCCGTCGGCTCACCGTTTCCTGCAAAAGTCAATACATCAGGAAAAGGTCCGTTTGCTTTCATATCAATAAGCTTTGCTTCAAGCGCGGTCTTTACTTCTTCTCGCGTTGGAAGTTTCATTTTCGGACGATGGTCTTTATTGTAACCGCATTCACAATAAATACAGTCGAAAGAACAGAACTTACCGTCTGCAGGCAGAAGGTTTATTCCTAACGACACTCCCAGACGACGGCTGTGTACCGGTCCGAAAATTGGAGAAGGATATATTATTGTTGACATAAGTTTTTATTTTGTCATTAGTTGTATGGTTGTTAGTTAGATGCAAAAATACAGAAAATATCAGTACGTTATCAACATGCTGTTACCATTTTATTCTTAACAGAAACTGTATGTCTGCCTTGTTGTTTCCCTGAATTTCCTCTGTACCTGAACTGATGATATTCCTATCAGTATAGTGTGTCCATCCGAATTTAGCCTGAAACATAAGAAATTTCTTATAATTATACTGTAATTTCAGAGATGCTCTTGTTCCTTTTCCATAAAATGAGGACATTGCGAAAGCATAAAGCAATCCTGGTTCATAAAGATATACACGGGAATTATAGTCATCAGTTGAAAACCATGCGCCATTTATAGATGCTTTTACCGGAAATGACTGATGTCCTAAATTAGCAGTAGCAGAAACCAGATAACCATTTGTTGTTCCCTGTCCCCAATATCCAGTATTGGTATAATCAGCCAGAAATTTAACAGAGTTATTATCATTAAGTGAATAATTTACCTGATACCTTGCCCTATGACGAATATACGGCAAAATATACTTCTCTCCATCGTCTGCGGAATAGTTCTGAGCCTTGTTTTTCACACTATACTTTATCAACATAGATAGTGAATTACTATGTGAATAACTTAACTGGCATACTCCTTCTATTCCGGAAGTACCTGCCACATCCACACGGTATCTTTTCCACGGAAAGTAGAAGTAATCAACATAACATAATAGCTTTATATTCCGTATAGCACTGGTTTCCAGACCTAAATAAACTCCAGTTTCATTCTGAGTCCTTGAATTTTCACCAAATGAATTGGCATATATACTTTGATATTTCTTGTCGTAATACCTGTTGATAAGCGTTATGTCTGTTTCAACCGTCGGTGAATAACATACAGAATTGATTGTTGCGATTGCTCCACCTTTGTCAATGGCTGTTTCACCTGAAATCATAAATTTCTTCAGAAAAAACTTATAGAACGCGCCAGCGTTAAAAAAGTCTTTTCCTCGTGGATAATAACGGTTATATTCTTTATAGTCAGGATTCAACACTTTATCAAAACAGTTATAAACAGCTGTTAATCCATATTCAACATACTTTCCGTTGTATGTTAAATTACTGCCAATCACATTATTATATATAGTATTTTTCTTTTCAATATCTTTATACAGTCTGTGGTACCCATCCGTTTTCAACGACTTTATAAACTGGTTTTCAACATGTGCGTCAATATTCCTGAATGAGTAAAAAAACGTTGCGTCCCATCTTTTCGACAATCTATATGTAGAAGCTATTCCTTGAAAATAATTATATTCACCTGTAGAAGTATATTTGGATATACCCTGACCTGTACGTCGTAACGACGATGATGAAGAATATTTACCCATACTGAATCCCATATTCATAACAAGTCCATAACCAAACGATGCCTTATAATTACCTATTGCTATGGATTTAAACCGACCTATATTCTGTAAAAAAAGATAGGCAGAATAGAAATCATAACCTTTTTTATTATATAGTCTGAAAAAAGGTTCACCGGGATCTTTTTCCGCAGTCAATCCGAAATAAACCTGTTTATTATATTCGAATCTATATCGTATGTTATTATATAATGAACTACCGTAATATTTTTTATTTGGACTGTCAATAAGCACATTCTCAGGATAATCCGCATAACCTGCTTTCTGATTTAACGGGATATCAACACGTGTTGTTAATTCCTGTCTGTTATATTTCATCATACGCTTGAAACTGAATTTTTCATCTTTCTCCTTTACAGGTCCTATATAAATGAAATGTTCAAGAAACTTCCTTGTCTGCCAGTCCATTCCTTCCACTCCAAGTAGTTCACTCATACTGACTATCGGACTGTACTTATAAACATAGTAAAGTATATTTTCTATCAGTCTGTCCGACAGAAAAGGCAACTGTTCCAACTGTTCTTTAGTCAGAGTGTTAAAATTGAAAGGATTTTCAGCTATTTCAGCAAGTTCTTCATATTGCTCAAACAACGAAGCAATGTTTTCATCATCGACCGACATTTCCTGCCATTCTATAATATCAGATTGTGAATATAAACAAGTTATAAAAATACAACTCATTGAAATATAAATAAATAATCTATTTTTCCACATAATGTTGATAAAGTTATAAACAATAAAAAATAATATAATTATCAACCATATAATTGTTTTTATTCATAATTTTGCGACGATGAAAAGATGCATATACATACTAATAACATTGTGCTTTTTAACAATTCCAGAATTGAAGGCACAAGATACCAACCAACACAAAGGATATATGGTTAAAGTCTGTGTCTATAAAGGCGACACTATACCATATATAACTTTAAGGAATGTATATGTGTACCCTAAAATGAAGTTTAAAAACAAAAAACAGGAAAAATATTACTATAGACTGGTCAGAGACGTCAAGAAAACCTTACCTATAGCAAAGGAAATAAGAAATATAGTAATAGAAACATACGAATATTTAGAGACTCTCCCTGATGAAAAAGCTAAAGATAAACATATCAAAGCTGTTGAAAAAGGATTAAAAGAACAATATACACCGAAAATGAAGAAATTGACATTTTCGCAGGGTAAATTGTTGATAAAGTTGGTTAACCGTGAATGTAACCAATCATCCTATCAATTAGTCAAAGCCTTTATGGGTCCTTTCAAAGCCGGATTTTACCAGACGTTCGCAGCATTGTTTGGCGCAAGTCTTAAAAAAGAGTATAATCCGGAAGATGAGGACAAGATGGTGGAACGTATTATTACACTTGTTGAAAACGGTCAGCTATAGCTATAAACTATTTCTGAATTCCATAAGCTTATTGGCAAATTCCCATAACACAATTCCTGCAGTAACAGATACGTTGAGTGAATGTTTTGTTCCATACTGTGGAATTTCAATACATCCGTCACATATATCAACAACTTCCTGTTTAACTCCCTTTACCTCGTTACCCATTACTATGGCATATTTCTTGTCTCTTTCAAGAACCAAATCACCAAGCATAGTACTTCCTTCACACTGTTCTATAGACAGTACAATATAACCTGCATTATGTAACTCATTTATAGCGTCTTGAGTATTTTTACAATATTTCCAGTCAACAGTATTTTCTGCTCCAAGAGCAGTCTTGTGCATTTCTGCATTAGGTGGAGTAGCGGTAATTCCACAAAGATATATTCTGTTGACAAGGAAAGCATCCGAAGTACGGAATACAGCTCCTATATTATGCAGACTTCTCACTTCATCAAGTACCACAACCAAAGGAAGTTTGTCTGCTTCCTTGAATTCTTCCACCGTAAGTCGGTTCATTTCAGTTATTTTCAGCTTTCTCAATTCAGACATACCTATATATTTACAATTACTGTCCGCAAAGATAAAAACAATATTAATAACCCTGTTTAAATCTGTTGAAAAGGTGTAGAAAACATGAGAATAGATTTTTAAAACTATTTCTTGCATTTATGAATCAAACATTTATAAGAAGCTGGAAACCAACAATCCAAAAAACTAACTTGAAAGTTTCATAAACAATTTGAACACAATTTAAATAAGAAATGAATAGTTGATAAACAGAAAGTTTTTAACTTTGCACAATATCAACAAAATGTTAATATACCAACTAAGTACTGAATTATCAGCATTTAACGCTGTTGAATCGTTATTGATACAGTAAGCACTTATATTAATAACTTAATAAGCAAGAAATACAGTATTATTTTTGCCAACACAATCAACAGCCTATTAATAGCATCATAGGATTTCTTTTAAAAAGAAGAAAAAATAAAATATTTATAGTTATGAAAGAAGAATGGTTGAAAAAGGGTTATGTGGATGAACCCGTAGATAAGACACTGGACTTAAAAGCCGAGATAGACAAGCTCCGCAAGGAAAAGAATGCCGTAATACTGGGGCATTTCTACCAGGCGGACGAAATACAGGAAATTGCCGATTTCATTGGCGACAGCCTTGCGCTTGCACAATGGGCAGCAAAGACAGATGCCGAGATAATAGTAATGTGCGGTGTCCATTTCATGGGAGAAACCGCAAAGATACTGTGTCCCGACAAGAAAGTTCTCATACCGGATTTCAACGCAGGCTGTTCGTTAGCCGACAGCTGTCCTACAGACAAGTTTGCCGAGTTCGTTAAGCAGCACCCTGACCACACCGTAATTTCTTACGTCAACACAAGTGCGGCAGTGAAAGCAGTAACAGATGTTGTGGTTACATCTACAAATGCAAAACAGATAGTGGAAAGTTTTCCTGCAGATCAGCCGATAATCTTCGGTCCTGACAAAAATCTTGGAAACTATATTAATTCCGTTACTGGCAGAAATATGCTTCTTTGGGACGGAGCATGCCATGTACACGAAAAATTCTCTGTAGAGAAGATTATAGAGCTTAAAAAGCAATATCCTGATGCCGATGTGCTTGTTCATCCTGAATGTAAGGGAGCAGTAGCTAAATTGGCTGATAAGATAGGTTCTACAGCAGGATTACTTAAATATGCTATGAACAGCGAAAAGAAAGATTTTATTGTAGCTACCGAAAGTGGAATATTGTTCGAAATGCGACGCAAGTGTCCTGAAAAGAATTTCATTCCTGCACCACCGGAAGATAGTACCTGTGCTTGTAATGAATGTAACTTTATGCGTCTGAATACTCTGGAAAAACTATATAACACATTAAAATATGAATGGCCTGAAGTAGTTGTTGACGAAGCGATAGCTAAAGAAGCTATCAAGCCAATAAAGCGTATGCTTGATATATCGGCTAAACTTGGATTGTAAAATTTGTATTTTAACAATTAACATAAATGCTCCGTGTTGTTAACAAACATGGAGCATTTTCTTTATATATTAAACTATGTTATAAAGCATGGATTTTTGTTTGAAATACTTGCAGATTACCGGAAAGTCCGTACCTTTGTACTGTGTTTTTCATAGTATTAGATTTTAAGGTTAACAAAGGTTGGAGTACAGCGGTACTCCTTTTTTTATGTCCATACGTTTCGTCATATTTTTTAATGCAATAAATTCCATTTTATTTCTATGGTGATTTATTCTAATTAGAAATGAATATTCTGTATATATTTGTATATTTGTCGTTACGATAACATTTTAATATTGATGATTATAAAATTGTAGTAATTAACCTTTAAATCATAATAGTTATGAAATCTTTAAAACTAAGGACCTGTGTTATTATAGCCTTAAACAGTATTGCCATGGCGATGCCTGTTTTTTCACAAAAATCTTATGTACCTTCCGAAAGTAATCTGCAAGCTCGTAAAGAGTTTAGTGAAAATAAGTTTGGAGTATTTATTCATTGGGGAATTTACAGTATGTTCGCTCAGGGAGAATGGTATATGACTAACGCAGGTATTGACTGTCATGAATATGCAAAGGCAGCTTCAGGTTTCTATCCTATACGCTTTAATGCAAAAGAATGGGTTTCAGCAATAAAGGATGCCGGTGCCAAGTATATATGTTTTACAACCAGACATCATGACGGATTTTCAATGTTCGACACAAAATATTCTGATTATAATATTGTAGATGCCACTCCTTTCAAACGGGATGTTGTGAAAGAACTTGCCGAAGAATGTAAGAAACAGGGAATAAAGTTGCATTTATATTATTCACATCTTGACTGGACTCGCGAAGATTATTATCCATACGGACGAACCGGTAGAAATACAGGACGTAAAGAACATGGAAACTGGAATGATTATTATAATTTCATGAACAATCAGTTAACAGAGCTTTTAACTAATTACGGTCCTATCGGTGCAATATGGTTCGACGGAATGTGGGATCAGCCGGATGATTTCGACTGGCGACTTGACGAGCAGTATGCACTTATACATAAACTCCAGCCTGCATGTCTTATAGGAAATAATCATCATAAGAAACCTATTGAAGGAGAGGATTTTCAGATGTTCGAGCGTGATCTTCCTGGTGAAAATACTGCAGGCTTATCTTCAGAATCAGAGATAGGGCAATTACCTCTTGAAACATGCCAGACCATGAACGGTATGTGGGGATATAAAATTCAGGATCAGAATTATAAGTCGGTATCAGAACTTGTCAGGCTTCTTGTCAGGGCTGCCGGTAAAGGAGCCAACCTTTTGATGAACGTAGGACCTCAGCCTAACGGAGAAATTCCTGCTGCTGCTTTGGAACGTTTTAAAGGAATGGGTGAATGGTTATCTAAATATGGAGAAACAGTATATGGAACTATACGTGGAAATGTAGTAAGTGCAGAGTGGGGTACTACAACAAGAAAAGGCAATACACTGTATGTACATGTTTTGACTGATGACGTGCCTAAGTTTGTTACATTGCCAATGACGGAAAAAGTCGTTAGTGCAGTAAATATGAATACCGGAACAAAGGTCTCTTATGAAAAAATTAAAGAAGGAATAGTTTTGCATACAGGTAATTTGAAGCCGGAAATTGACTGTATAATTGAATTGAAGTTGAAATAGTTCTGTTTTTAACTCCTTATATATGAAAAAAATATTTATTTCTATTCTTATGATGTGTGGCGTTTTTCAGAATGGAACGTCTTTCATCAATGCACAGACTGCTATTGACAGAGGTCTGAACAGCATTAACCGTGTTTCTGCTGAGGCTATAATAGGTTTTCTGGCAGATGATGAATTGCAAGGTCGTGAAGCCGGAACGATATATTCACGTATTGCGGCACGCTATCTGGCTGCCAGTCTTAAGGAGGCTGGTATCAGTCCTCTTTATGGTGATAGTTATTTTCAACCTTTTGAAGCTTATGCGAAGGAAAGACAACAGAAAGGAGCTCGTTGGCAAGTACATCCTGATTCGATAAATGTTTTTAAGAAGGGAACGTATCGTGTACTTGATATGGCTAATGTATTAGGTATCATTCCTGGAGAGAGAACGAATGAATATGTTATCGTTGGTGCACATTTCGACCATTTGGGGGTGGATGAGACTCTTGCCAATGACCAAATTTATAATGGGGCAGATGATAATGCTTCAGGAGTATCAGCTGTCCTTCAGATAGCACGTGCCTTTAAGGCAAGCGGTCAGAAACCAATGCGCAATGTTATTATTGCATTTTGGGATGGCGAAGAGAAAGGATTGCTTGGTTCACGCTATTTCGTGCAGAATTGTGACTTTATCAATAATGTCAAGGGATATTTGAATTTTGATATGATTGGACGTAACAATAAACCTGATTATCCTAATCATGTGGTTTATTTTTACACAGCTTCCCATCCGTCCTTCGGTCAGTGGCTTAAAGATGATATAACCCGCTATGGCCTCCGTCTGGAGCCTGATTATCGTCCATGGGATCGTCCCGTTGGAGGTAGTGATAATGCGTCTTTCGCAGTACATGATATTCCTATCATCTGGTATCATACTGACGGACATCCTGACTATCATCAGCCTTCGGATCATGCCGATCGTCTTAATTGGGAAAAGGTTGTGGATATTACTAAAGCTTCGTTCCTTAATGTCTGGAATCTGGCAAATGAAACCGATTATTAATATAGTATAAAGCTGAATTCTAAGACTTTTATATATAAGTATAGGCTGTCCCAAATATTTGAGGCAGCCTATTAAAATTAATGAGAAATTTTGTCTAGTATTTAGTTTTTGTGTTATTCCGCTGTAATTTCAATTACGTGGCTCTGAGTATGAGCGAAGCCGAATACTTCGAGTCCCACTTTCATCAGATAATCGCCTGAATAAACCTTGCCGTTTGAGCTGAATGTTGATTCTGTTCCTGGCATAAGGTTGATTTCTTCCACTTTATACATCTTGTTTGCGTCAAGTCCCTGAAGTTTCACGTTCATCAGTTTTTCCTGGTAGCGTGGGTTGATGTCGTATGCAAACAATACTGCTTTGTTCTTGTCTTTGCTTACGTAGTTTACTGCCATGTGGTTTGACTTGTATGGTGAAACCAGACGATATTGGTCACCGTCCATGATTGCCGTATTAAGTCTTTTCCAGTTGCTCACTGCTGTCTGGCAGTACTGGAGTTCGTCAGCACTAAGTTCTTTCAGTCCAATGTCGAAACCAAGTTTGCACATTGAAGCAACGTCTGTACGGAACTTGACTGAAGTGTTTTTGTTCCAGCTTGTTACGTGTGCACACATTGCTTTTGCAGGGAAGAACTGTGAGAATCCCCACTGTATATATATACGTTCTATAGGGTCTGTATTGTCGCTGCACCAGAATTCAGTGAAATATTTCAGTGCTTCGTAGTCGCAACGTGCGCCACCGCCCGAGCAAAGCATCATAGGAACGTTAGGATAGTTTTCGTTCACTCTCTTCATTACATTGTAAACGCCGCGTACGTGGTCTATATACATGTTACCCTGTTTGTTCTTCAGATATGGAGAGTAGATGTTTGTGATAGGGCTGTTGCAGTCCCATTTGAAGAATGCTATTTCAGGATTTTCCTTCATCAGGTTTTCCACTACGCTGTAAACATAGTCTTGTACTTCAGGATTACTTAGGTCGAGAACAAGCTGGTTACGGTAGTAGTACATCTTTCTGTTTTCATCGTGGATGGCCCAGTCAGGATGTTTTTCGAAGAGTTCACTCTTGGGGTTTACCATTTCAGGTTCAATCCAGATACCGAATTTCACTCCGGCTTCTTTTGCAGAGTTTACGAGTGCGGGAACACCGCCAGGCAATTTGCTGTGTGTCACTTCCCAGTCGCCAAGTCCTGCTTTGTCGTCTTTACGAGGATATTTGTTTGCGAACCATCCGTCGTCCAGGAGGAACATATCCACACCAAGGTGTTTAGCCTCTTTCATAAGTTCGGCGAGTATTTCCTGGTCGAAATCGAAACCAGTGTTTTCCCAGTTGTTGAGAAGTGAAAGTCTGCTGCCTTTACCGTCTTTCAAGCTGTAGTTTCTTGCCCAGTTATGGAGGTTGCGGCTACCTTCTGATGTTCCGTTGCTGCTCAGTGTGAAGATGAATTCAGGAGTTGTGAATACTTCGTTCTTTGACAATTCATAATTCGATGCGTATGGATTGATAGAAGGAATGACACGAAGGTTACCTACATTATCAATTTCGAAAGTGAAACGGAAGTTTCCTGTCCATCCTAAAGTTCCCATCAGTACATCACCCTGGTTTTCCGATACAGGCTGGTCAAGTCCCACTTCGAAGAAAGGATGTGTGTGCATAGCTGCACGGCTTCCAAGTTTCGTATCGATAACTTTCTTACCGAACTGAAGCTGCTGGCTGCTCATTTGTGCTTCTTTTGCCCAGTCGCTGCTGAACTCAGTCAGATAGTATGATGTGCGGTTGAAATAGAGCATTGTTGAAGCGTAAGTGGAAAGAATGATAGGTTTCTTTTCCTGATGCTTGATTTCGCTCCATGTCTTGATTACGTTTTCTTCAGGATATGCCACATAATTGAGTGTTACATCTACAGGATATTTATCATCACGAAGATTGATGGTTGTCTGTGTTCCGCCTTCTACTTCTTTAGTAGATGAAGATACATAATATAAATATGTAGATGTTTTTCCGTCATTATGAGTAATTGATATTGCCGGTTCAAAGAATTCTTCATTTCCGGAACCGCTGTAAACTTCCCATCCTCGCTGGCTTACACTTCCGTCAGAGCCTGCGTGAATATCCCACTTGAAGTTATTTATATCTTCTTCATGGAGAAGTTTTTCACCTAAATATGTCTGATACAGACGTCCGTTATCTCCAACCTGAAGAATAAGGTCTGTCTGATTTGTTGAAATACGGAATACTTTATTTTCCGCATTTGCCTGAAATGCAGCACATACTAATGCGCTTGCGATTATTAACTTTTTCATGGATGAAATATTTTATGGTTTATGAATTTAAAATTTTATACTTGCACTGAACTCAACTGTGAAAGGACGAAGATATGTACCGCTCATATAACTGCCGGCATATTTTGAAGCTTCGTCTTTTGTGATAAGTTCAGAACCGCTGATAGTACCTTTTGCTCCTTTCTGGTTAAGGAAGTTCACTACTGTCACTCCAAGATCAAAGTTTTTGTTGACAGCCCAGTTAATACCTCCGAATGTTTCCCAACGGCCGTTGAAGTAAAGAGCCTCCTGCAGATTGGCGTATGTCTTTCCAAAGTAACGGAAACTTAACCACAATCGCAAGTCTTTTGTTATGTTATAGCTTGGATCAAGTTCAACAAGTATCTGAGGTATTTCCTTTACAATCATATTGTTGGCATTTACACTCATCTCGGTACCGTCGCTGAATGTCACGCTTGCATTATAGTTCTTGTAAACAGGTTTCTGATATGTGAACAACGCATGCAGATGGAATCCTTTGAATGGGTCAATTTCAGCCGATGTTGTCCATCCCAGTGTCTGTATATTATATATAAGGAGTACTGTCTTTCCTTCGCTTGTTCCTGGTTTTGTCAGGTTCTGCTGGTCTATGTTGTTTGATTTAGAGATATAAGTTACCATTGACGTCAGGTCAATCCAACTGTTTTTGTAGAACAATCCTCCGCGGACCAATGGAATAGTTACTCTTTTGTACTGTTCTTCTGTAGGACCTGTACCTGCGTATTCATTTATTCTTGGAAATCTTGTAGCTATTGTACCATCGGCGGTAAGACCGAAACCTTTCAGCATATTATAAGTGATTCTTGCTGTAGCCGCATAGTTCAATTTGTCCTTAGTAACGTTTGCCGGAGTTATTACTGTTCCGTCAGGAGCTGTGCCGCCAATGTAGAAACCTGAATAACGTGGATGCGCTATCTGGTCGGCCGACATTCTGTAGTATTCCAGTCGTCCACCGTAGAACAGGTTAAGTTTTGGGTTTATCTGCCAGTCGTCAGTAAAATACAAAGCGAGTTTGTTTTCATATCCTTTAGTATATTCAGGACTCAGTTCGTTAAAACAGCGGAAGCGGCTGCCGTCGGCAGCTGTAAGTATTTCCGGATATTCTTGCACTGTACCTGTCCATTGCATAGATGATGAATGATAGTCCAGATGATAGTACCATTCATTCAGACCGAGATTCATTATGTGATTGCCTAATGTTTTTTCAAGTTCTGTGGTAAGAAGTATGTTTCTCACTTTTCCTATATGAAGCCATGTGCGTCGTCCTTCTATAAGTCCGCTGTATGGAGTACCGTCGGACAGTGTATATCCGTCTGCAGCTGTTATTTCACTTATTGTACTTCCACCGAAATCCACATAGTTTGCTTCAGGAGCATTCATATATTTGAAGTCGAGGTTCCATTTCAGACCGTTGTCGAAAGTATAGTCGGTGAGTAATGTTACCTCGTGTGAACGGTTGTCTGCCATGTCTCTCAGGTTGCATGTTTTCATTTTACCGTCCATGATGTCCATATATTCGAATTCACCGCTTATAGGACCGTATGAGGCAAGTCCTGGTTCAAATCCAGGAATTTCTTTTATTGAGCCATCGCCCACGTATATAAAAGGAGCGGCATTAAGCTGGTTCAGTGGGTTTCTGCTGTATGCGTATTTATAGAGAAGGCTGATTTTGCCTTTGTTGTCGTTGAAGAGTCTTGTCAGTCCGGCACGATAAATCTGTGTGCGGTCGGCATATTCATCAAATTTAACCTTGAATGTTCCCGGGTCGAATGTCTGATACATAGTTCCTGAGTATCTCCATTTGTCGCCTATACCGCCAGTAACGTTCATGTCGAACTGCTGAAGTCCGAAGTGGTTTGAACGGTAGTTTACTATACCTTTGAACTTCTTGTCGCCTATTTTACTGAATGAGTTTACAGAGTATGCAATATTTCCTGTCTTGATGGCTGATTCCGATGGGGTCATCAGTCCTACTTCACCAAGACTCGCATCACTTCGCCAGTGGTATTGCAGTCTGTGTACAGCGGATGAATATACTGCCGGAAGTCCGTTTTCGTAAACATTCACGTCTTCACTTGGAAGTCCTATTTGTATTTCGCGAGGCTTTGTGGCGTCTGCGGCGTTAAGCATTACATTTCTTTCGCTGCCTTCTACTTTTTTTGAAGACAATGAATCTTTTTCCGAGATACCTAAATCAGATACATTTGCCTGTATAGTCATAGCAGGAAATGCAGCTGCGACAGTAAGGATTGATAAAAGTTTCTTTTTCATGATGGTTTATTTAAGGATTAGAGTTTTCAATGTGTATCAAATCATTCGTTTGTCTTGCGACGTGGCAAATGTATGGATGATTATTTCACCATAATTTCACAAGTAGATGTGAAGTAGATTGGATGTAGATAATTTCATATTATAAGTTATTGATATTTAAAAAATTATAGAATTAGTATATATAGTACAAAGTAGATATTCGATATGTGGAATATTTGTGTATTTTTGTATAATGATTCAAATAATCAGTCTGAAGTATGAGGAAATCACTTTTATTGTTGCTTGCTATATTCAATGTGCTGTTTGTTTTTGCATCCGAAGATGTAAGGAAATTATATGATGAGCTTGACGCTGTGCTATTGCGTAGAGATGAGTACTGTCAGAAGAAAGAAGCCCGTATTGACAGTCTTAGAAATCTTAAGAAACTGTATATTCAGAACTCCGATTTGTTTGCTTATTACGATAATATTTTCAACGAATATTTCACTTATAGGTCTGATTCAGCTTATTTTTATTTGTCGCTTGCAGAAGAAGTAGCTTTGGACTCTTCGGATATCAATAAGATAAACAGATGTAAGATTAACCGTTCATTTCTTTTGGCAACTACCGGATACTTTTCTATTGCGATTGATATTCTGGATGAAATAAAGCACGATGACATTGATAATGAAATGTTGTTTGACTATTATTCTGCATACGAGTGGGTGTATAGCGTGTGGAGTGAATATTCGGCAGATGATGTTTTTGCCATAGATTTTAAAAAGAAGGAAATGTTATACAATGATTCCATGCTTATGGTTCTGGATCCTTCTTCAACAGAATTTATGTATTGGAGCGGAGAGCTGAATGCAAGAAAGGGAAATCAGCTGGAAGCTCAGAATTTTTATGAGAAGGCATTGGTTGGACTTAAAGTCGATACCAGGATGTATGCCTGTGTGACATGTGGTCTCGCTTTTGCTCATAAAAGACAAGGTAATCTTGATGAATACGAGAAATATCTTATTATGTCAGCTATTTCGGATATAACTTGTCCGCTTAAAGAAAATCTTTCCATGCAGGAACTCGCGATGTATCTTTATCAGAATTCTGATTCTGAACTTGTGAGGGCAAACAGGTATATTAATTATTCGATGGAGGATGCCATGTTCTATAATAACAGGTTAAGAATGCTTGAAATAGCCCAGAAGTTTCCTCCTATAGTAAACACTTACCAGAAAAGATGGATTGATAGAAACGACAGACTTACCAGATCTATTTATTTCATAAGTTTCCTGAGTATTCTTCTTTTTGTTTCGCTATTCTTTATTTTCAGACAATTGAAATTGCTTGCAAAGCAGCGAAAGGTGGTAACGGATATGAATGTGCGTCTAAAAGATTTGAACTCCGAACTTCTTAAAACCAATCGTACCCGTGAGGAATATGTAAGTCTGTTTATAGAATTGTGTGCCGCATATATCGACAAACTGAACAAATATCAGGATCTTGTTAAGAGAAAAGTCAAAGCCAAACAGGTTGACGATTTGCTGAAAATGGTCAATAGCAGTAAAATGTCCGACAGCGATGCACGACAGTTCTTTGTGAATTTTGATACGGCTTTCCTTACACTTTATCCGAATTTCGTTTCCGAATTTAATATGCTTCTTAGGAAAGGAGAGGAAATAGTTCCACCAAAAGGAGAAATATTGAATACAGAACTTAGGATTTTCGCTCTTGTAAGATTGGGCATAAAAGATAGTTCAAGAATTGCTACATTGTTATTTTATTCCCCTCAGACTATTTACAACTATCGTACTACTGTAAAAAATAAGGCAAAAAACAGAGAGGAATTCGAGGAACAAGTAAGAAATCTTTGTCCTATTGTATGAGTGAATTAATGATATGTAAAATCATAATATTGTGATTTTATTGCTTATTTATGTCGGTGTTTCTATTTATTTGTTATTTTTGCGCTCAAAATAATAACAAAATGGATTTATCGGCAATAGTAAGTTTCTTTAATGATTTCAGTTCGTTGGTTTGGGGATGGCCAATGATAATAATGCTTTTGGGTACACATCTTTTCCTTACCATAAGGTTGAGGTTTCCTCAGTTGTATTTGTTCAAGGCATTAAAACTGTCTGTATCGAAGGATGGTAATGCAACCGGTGATGTAAGTCAGTTCGGTGCGTTGGCTACATCTCTGGCTGCCACTATAGGTACTGGAAATATCATAGGTGTGGCTACTGCTGTTGCTCTTGGTGGTCCTGGTGCTGTGTTCTGGTGTTGGATTACAGGTGTACTTGGTATGTCAACGAAGTATGCCGAAGGGCTTCTTGCCGTGAAATACAGGGTTAAAAATTCGAGTGGTGAGATGATTGGCGGACCAATGTATGCACTCGAAAATGGGCTTGGTATGAAATGGTTGGGTATATTGTTCTGTATTTTCACAGCTTTGGCGGCTTTCGGGATAGGTAACACTGTTCAGGCAAATTCTATTTCTCTGTTACTTAATGAATCGTATAATATATCTCCACATCTAAGTGGTATATGTATGAGTGTACTTACCGCTTTGGTCGTGATTTTCGGTGTAAAAGGTATTGCTAAGGTGTGTATGGCATTAGTGCCTTTTATGGCTGTCATGTACGTGTTAGGATGTATTTATATACTTATAGTTAATCATGCTTATCTTGGTCAGGCCTTGAGTCTGATATTCGAGTCGGCTTTTTCAGCTCGTGCGGCGGGTAGTGGTTTTGTAGGTACTACTGTAATGATGGCTGCCAGGTTTGGTATAGCCCGTGGCCTTTTTTCCAACGAATCAGGTCTTGGTTCTGCTCCTATTGTTGCAGCCGCTGCCCAGACACGTAATCCTGTTAGGCAGGCTCTTGTGTCTTCTACAGGAACATTTTGGGATACTGTTGTAATCTGTGCTCTTACGGGTTTGGTATTGGTTAGCAGTATTCTTGCTTATCCTGATATAGATCATACAAGTGATGCGGCTTTGACGAAGATGGCTTTTGCTAAGATTCCATATATTGGAACACCGGTTCTTTCGTTTGGTATTGTGACATTTGCTTTCAGTACAATTCTTGGATGGACATATTATTCGCAGAAAGCGGTTGAATATCTTGGAGGACGTAAGATAATGCTTGCATACAGAATAGTTTGGATTATAATGATTTATGTAGGTTCTGTAATTAATCTTTCTTTGGTGTGGAGTTTTGCGGATATAGTAAATGCATTGATGGCTGTTCCAAATCTTATTTCATTGCTACTATTGTCGGGTGTTATAGTAAAGGAAACTAAAAAATATTTGTGGAATAATCGGCTGGATGATTATGACGATAATATTTTATGATGTTCATTCGTCTATTTTAAATGATTTGTCATTCGAAATAAAACGACAGGTCATTTTAACTTAAACGACCTGTCGTTTTAATTAAAATGACCTGTCGTTTTATTTCGTACAAAATTTGTATAGTGAAGTCTTTTCATTTGTGTTTGAATATTATAATTAATAATGTCTATTCTTAATACACATGTCAGGATTAATAATAATATTATCAAACTGATTTCCTGAATTTATATCTGATTAACAATTAGTTATATTTTATCATGCAATTTTCTGAAAAAAGTTAGCAATAGGTATTGCAGAAATGGAAAAAGTGTGTACCTTTGCATCCGCTTTCGAGAGGGGAAGTCACTAAGTTGAAATGCTGGACATGCGGTACAGACGCAGAAATGCCTTGAGTATCTTACCTTGTTTAGAACAAGGGAGCGAGAAAAAGCCTTTTGGTCTTTATCTGCTGAAAACTTTTTTTAAAAAAACTTTAGAAAAGTTTTGGTGGTTAGAGATAAAGTACTTACCTTTGTATCCACTTTCGCTTCCAGTCGAAAGTTAAGTTCTTTGAAAGATTTTAGATAAACAAACAGAATGTAGTACAAGTGTCACATTATAATATAGTGTGATGAAAAAAAGAATAAACCGTCAATTAAAATAATTACGGGATCCTGGACAGAGACAAAGACATATCCTTAACGGATATATAAAAATATTTTACAATGAAGAGTTTGATCCTG
>NZ_JACJLQ010000049.1 GCF_016902295.1 Bacteroides caecigallinarum
CGCTTCCTATGATATATCAGAGCGGTTACCTGACCATCAAGGATTACGATATGGAGTTCAATACTTTCCTTCTTGACTTTCCGAACAATGAGGTCAAGAACGGTTTCCTGACTGCTCTGGCTTCATCTTATCTGAAACCCTCAGAAGAGACGGGCGGTTGGATTCGTGATGTGGTACGTACGTTGCGGGCAGGCGATACCGACAGACTGTGCAGTCTTTTCACCTCCTTTCTTTCGAGCATCCCCTATACTATGCGCCGCAAAGACGATGAGGTGGAGCGCGAACGCTACTTCCAATATACGTTTTATCTTATACTCCGCCTGATAAGCGTCTATACCGTTTATGTTGAGAAAGTGCAGAGCCAGGGTCGTGTGGACTGCGTGCTTGAGACACCTCAATATGTCTATATCTTCGAGTTCAAGCTGGACGGCACGGCGGATGATGCGCTGCGTCAGATAGAAGAGAAAGGTTATGCCAATGAATACGCTTCGGATACACGTACCCTTTATAAGATAGGGGCAAGTTTCTCTTCCGAAACCGGAACGATAGGGGATTGGAAAACGGTCTGAAGGAAATGAATTTTTCTTTTTATCAGAAATTCATCGAAGCATAAACCCCGTAATGGCCGTCACCTGCTACGGGACTTATCGTAAGGTTATGTCTTTTTGCAAACGGGCGTGTGAATATGTATGAGCTTGCAGTACCGATAACGGCTCCGGCGGCAACGTCCCACCAGTCGTGTTTCTTTCCATAAACGCGGCTCCAGCCTACATACGTGGACAGCACGTATGCAGGTGCTCCCCATTTCCAGCCATAGCGGCGCTGGATGAAGGAAGCAGCCGTAAACGATACTGATGTGTGCATGGAAGGGAAGGAGTGGAAGTCGCTGTGGTCAGGACGTTCCTTCTTTACTGCATATTTCAGTGCGAATGTCACTCCCAGGGTAGTTATACCGGAAAATACACCCTGTTTTAATCCTTGCCAGTCCTTGTTTATAAGAATAGCGGTCAGTCCGGCTACCGGTAGAAGAACAGCACCTACATCACCCGATGTGCGGACTGCTTTACGGCTTCCGGTAACTTCGATGGTTTGTGCGCTGACTGAAAATGACAGTATGCACGTTATGAATAATATGGTAATCTTTTTAATCATAAGTCGATGGTCGTATTGGGAAATGTTTACTCGGAAGTCTGATTAACCGAATGCCTCAATGATTTTAGGGACAAATATTATCAGTCCTACTATGGCTGCCGCTATGGCAAGTATGAGTACGGCTCCTGCAGCAAGGTCTTTAGTGCGTTTGATAGCCTCGTTATATCCGGGAGAAACTAAATCGGCTATAGCTTCGATAGACGAGTTCACGGCTTCTGCGGCAAGCACTGTTCCAATGGCAAACGTTACCGCTATCCATTCTGTAGTTGAAATGCCGAAAGCAAATCCGACAATTATGACGCAGACCGCAGCAAAACAGTGTATCCATGCGTTGTGCTCTTTGGTTATGAGGAGTTTTATTCCGTTAAAGGCAAATTTGAAGCTCCTGAGTCTTTTTCTGAGTGTGAACCCGTCGTTCTTCATTTTTTATTTTATAAATCGATGGTTACTTCCACAGGGCAGTGGTCCGAACCGAATATTTCTGTGTGTATTTTGGCTCCCTGAAGTTTGCCCGCAAGGCGTGCTGATGCGACGAAATAGTCAATACGCCACCCTGCATTCTTCTCGCGAGCTTTGAAGCGATATGACCACCACGAGTAGATATTTTCCATGTCGGGATAGAAATGGCGGAAAGTATCTATAAAACCTGCATCGAGCAGAGTCTGGAACTTCTCTCTTTCCTGGTCGGTAAATCCGGCGTTCATGCGGTTGGTCTTCGGATTTTTCAGGTCTATTTCCTTGTGCGCCACGTTCAGGTCGCCGCACACCAATACCGGTTTCTTGCTGTCAAGATTCTTGATGTATGCTCTGAAATCGTCTTCCCAAGTCATTCGGTAGTCCAGACGTTTTAGTCCGTCCTGCGAGTTTGGAGTATATACTGTCACGAGGAAGAAGTTTTCCATTTCCAGTGTGATTACACGTCCTTCGTGGTCGTGTTCGTCAATGCCTATGCCGTAAGTGACGTTCAATGGCTGATGGCGTGTGAATATGGCTGTACCGGAATAGCCTTTCTTTTCGGCATAATTCCAGAATGAAGTATATCCTTCGAAACTGAGGTCTAACTGTCCTTCCTGCATTTTTGTTTCCTGCAGGCAGAAGAAATCGGCATCAAGTGCCTTGAAAGAATCACGGAAACCTTTGTCGCAGCAGGCGCGGATTCCGTTTACGTTCCATGAAATAAGGCGCATATTGAATTAATAATTAAAAATTAAAATAGGTTATAAGGCTTCAGTTACGAGTTTACAAGGCTTTAGTGACACCTTGTTATCTTGTCGATTTGTCAACTGAAACCTCACTTCGTTATATCAAAAAGATAAGTTATTTTTCCACATATATAAGTATGTGCCGAACGCGAGAAGTAGTCTTTCTTTGTTGTGTTGAAGAAATCGCTAAGTCCGAAATAGTATCTGCCTTCAATCAGGAAGTGACCTATACCGGTACGTATTTCCACACCGCCTCCGCCTATCAGTCCATAGTCGAAACCGTTTTCGGCTGCCTTACCATATTGTTCCTTTTCTATTGAAGGCATGGCGTGTTTCTCTTTTTCATTGATAAGGAAACTTATCTGCGGACCGAGGTTAAGAATGAAGCGGGCACCGTTTCCGTATTCCTTGCCGAAAGCAAGATGTGCCATAAAAGGTATTTCTACATAATTCATAGCTCGCTGATAGCTGTCTCCGCTGTTATCCTCTATCACTTCTTTCCATCCGCGTTGCGAATAGTTTACCTCGGCCTGGATACCACATATCATGCTGAAATATTTTTCGGATATATATCTGGCGGTAAATCCGGCTTGAGGACCTATGAGATAGCCTTGTTTTATTCGTGGTGAAAAGTCAACATTGCCAAGGTTGACACCACCACTGATTCCAATGGAAAAGTTATGCTTTTGCTCCTGCAGCTGTGCCTGAAGCGTAGAAACATTAAGCCAGCAGATTATGCTTAGCAGTATGGGTAAATATATTTTTTTTATCATTCAAAGTCGAGTTTTATCAGTTCATAATCCTTTGAGAAATGTACGAAGAATACTTTGCGGTTTATAAATCCTCCCCAGTTGTTTACCCTTTCAAACTTGAAGCCTGTCTGTATAGGCGTAACATGAATTGAGCTTAGGTTCTCTTCCAGTTTGTTTCCATATTTCGACAATCCTTTCAGAAAGAAATAGGCTATATCGTAACCAAGCATACCATATTTAGGATAGATGTTCGCCATATCTTTACTGTACCAGCGGCGGTATGAATGTGTGAAATTTATAGCTGCCGGGAAAAGATTGTTTGTATAAAATGATGAATAGAAGTAAGTGCCTATTTCGTAAAAACTTGCCAGATAATCGTTTGTATATGTCTGCCACTCAGGATAGCCGAACAGGTTTATCTGATAGTTTGGTCTTTCCCTGCGTATTTGTGTAAGCTGAGGTAGTATTTTTACCAATGCGGTACTTTTGCCTGAAGTAGGTATGAATACATTGTTTTTAAGTGTATCCATAACTGTGGTAATTTCGTAAAAATTGTCTGTTACAATGAAATCACGGTATTTTATTCCTTTGTTTTTAAGTTCGGTCTTCATTCCTTTTACAAATTCATCCTTTTCTATGTCGCCGTTGCCTGCATTCAGGAATATAACGTTACTGTCGGTGAATTTACGTGTGAAGTGTTCGTAAACCTCGGAATACAGATATGACTGTGGTGTATTTACCTGATAGATATGAGGATTATTGAAAACCTCGTCCACTTTTGGTGTAAAAGGAATTACGAGACGAATGTTGTTCTTGTCGGCAAATGCTGCAAGCTCATCAATATTTTGTGTTTTTGCAGGTCCGAAAATGATATCCATATCCTTCATTTCCTTTTTAGCAAGGATATTGTTTGTCGTTGCAGAGCTTCCTTTTGTGTCGTATGCATAGAGGTCTATTGATACGCCCTGTTTCTTCAGACTGTCCACTGCCATAAGAAATCCCTCATAGAACTCCACCATTCTTATTTGATCATCCTTGTTGGTAGTCTGTCCTGTCATGAACGGAATCATTACAGCCGCCTTTATGGTATTGATGTCTTTTTGAGTGCTTTCGTATTGATTGAAGATTTCTTCGTTGGTAAGTTCTTTAGTGACGTTTTCTGTGCTTTGTTCTTTTCTGTCATTTTTCCCGTATGGGATGAAAAGGAAAGTCCCTCTTTTCAGTTTTCCTTTTTTCAGTTCAGGATTTGCTGCAATAAGTTCTTCTTCGGTTATACCGTATTCGCGGCTGATGCTGTAGATAGTTTCTTTTCTTTCAACCTTGTGCATGTCTTTCCAGTCGTTCTTCTTTTCTGTTGGTTCATCTTTGACTGTTGGCTGAGATGTTTCAAGTACAGGAGATTGCGACTGTACAGGTATTACTATAACCTGGCCTGAGCGGAAGTTGCTGCTGCTCAGTCCGGGATTGGCTTCGCATATAGCCTGTGTGGTGACATTGTATTTTACAGAAAGACGATACAATGTCTCGCCTGCCTGTATTGTATGGAACACAGGCTTGTCGGAATTGGTGGCAGTCGCCTGTGGAATTTTCAGTGCGGCTCCTTCGCGGATTTGTTTGTCGCTTCCGGGGTTAAGGCGTACAATGTCGTCAATCGTGACATTGTACATGCTTGATATCGAGTATAGGCTTTGGCCTTTGGTTACTGTGTGTAGGAAATATCCGCTCTCGGTTGTTGCCTGAGCCATTACGTTGATGCTGCTTCCGGCCATGATTGCCAGTGCAAGAAAAACAGATTGAATAAATTTCATTTTTCAGCTATATGATTATTTACGGGCAAAAGTACGAAAAAAGCATTATCTTTGCAATGTTTCACTGAATATTAAGATATGACAGAAGGAAAAGAAACGATAAGCGTGCAGGGAGCACGTGTACATAATCTGAAAAATATAGATGTCGAAATACCGCGCGACAGCCTTACGGTAATCACCGGGCTTAGTGGAAGCGGTAAGTCGTCGCTTGCTTTCGATACCATTTTCGCTGAGGGACAGCGCAGGTATATAGAGACATTCTCCGCATACGCCAGAAACTTTCTCGGAGGAATGGAACGTCCTGATGTGGACAAGATTACGGGACTGAGTCCGGTTATATCAATCGAGCAGAAGACGACAAACAAGAACCCTCGCTCCACAGTGGGTACAACTACCGAGATTTACGACTATCTGCGTTTGCTGTTTGCGCGTGCGGCTACGGCATATTCCTATCTTTCGGGCGAGAAGATGGTGAAATATACCGAGGAGCAAATCATAGAACTCATCAATCGTGACTATAAGGGAAAGCGTATCTTTATTCTTTCTCCGCTGGTGCGCACCCGTAAGGGACACTATAAGGAACTCTTTGAGCAAGTCCGCAAAAAAGGCTATCTCTATGTAAGGGTGGACGGCGAAGTGAGGGAAATCACTCACGGAATGAAGCTTGACAGATACAAGAACCACGATATAGAAGTGGTGGTGGACAAGACTATAGTAACCGAGAAAGAGGATAAGAGATTGCGCCAGAGTGTGGCTACAGCCATGCGCTTGGGCGACGGTCTGCTTATGATACTTGATGCGCAGACGGAAAGTGTGCGCCATTACAGCAGGCGTCTGATGTGTCCGGTGACGGGGCTTTCTTATCGCGAGCCTGCACCGCACAATTTCTCTTTCAACTCTCCGCAGGGAGCCTGCCCGCGATGCAAGGGACTTGGATATGTCAATCTGATTGATGTTGACAAGGTTATACCGGACCGTTCTCTCTCTGTATATGAAGGGGCTATAGCACCGCTCGGCAAGTATAAGAATGCCATGATTTTCTGGCAACTCAGCGCATTGCTCGAGCGTCATGAGGCTACACTGAAAACGCCTGTAAGCGAACTGCCTGACGATGCCATCAATGAGATTCTCTACGGTTGCGACGAGCGCCTGAAGATAGACAGTTCTCTTGTACACACTTCGTCCGACTATTTTGTGGAGTACGAAGGTATAGTGAAATATATACAGATGATGCAGGAGAAGGATGCTTCGGCCACTGCTCAGAAATGGGCTGAACAGTTTGCCAAAACCGATGTCTGTCCGGAATGTAAAGGGATGAGGCTGAATAAGGAGGCTCTGCATTTCCGTTTGCACGACAAGAATATTTACGAGCTTGCTTCTATGGATATCAGTGAGCTTTATGAATGGCTTCAGGGAGTGGAGGAACATCTTGACAGCAAACAGAAAGTAATAGCGCAGGAAATCCTGAAAGAGATATGTACCCGACTGAAATTCCTTCTCGATGTGGGACTGGATTACCTCTCTCTCAACCGTACTTCAGTCAGTCTTTCGGGTGGCGAAAGCCAGCGTATCCGCCTTGCAACACAGATTGGTTCGCAGCTTGTAAATGTACTTTATATCCTTGATGAACCTAGTATCGGACTTCATCAGAGAGATAATGTCCGACTGATAAACTCCCTGAAAAGTCTTAGAGATATAGGTAACTCGGTGATAGTAGTAGAGCATGACAAGGACATGATGCTGGCATCGGACTATATAGTGGATATGGGACCGAAGGCAGGACGATTGGGCGGTGAAGTGGTATTTGCAGGAACTCCGCAGGAGATGCTGAAGACACACACTATGACATCGCAGTATCTGAATGGTGAAATGAAGATAGAAATACCTGCCCAAAGAAGACCGGGCAACGGCAAGAAACTGTCTCTGTTCGGAGCCAAGGGAAACAATCTGAAAGGAGTGGATGTGGAATTTCCTTTGGGAACACTTATCTGTGTGACCGGTGTTTCTGGAAGCGGTAAGTCAACACTTATCAACGACACTCTTCAACCTATACTTTCGCAACATTTCTACCGTTCGCTTCAGGACCCTTTGCCATACGACCGTATTGAAGGACTGGAGAATATAGATAAGGTGGTAAATGTGGATCAGTCGCCGCTTGGGCGTACTCCGCGTTCAAATCCGGCTACATATACCGGAGTGTTCTCGGATATAAGAAACCTGTTTGTAGGTCTGCCTGAAGCAAAGATACGCGGTTACAAGCCGGGACGTTTCTCGTTCAATGTGGCTGGAGGACGATGTGAGGCTTGTGGAGGTAACGGATACAAGACCATAGAGATGAACTTCCTGCCTGATGTGCTTGTGCCTTGCGAGGTATGTCATGGAAAACGCTATAACCGTGAGACACTGGAAGTGAGATACAAAGGCAAGTCCATAGCCGATGTACTTGATATGACTATAAATCGTGCTGTGGAGTTTTTCGAGAATGTCCCTCAGATACTGAATAAGATAAAGGTACTTCAGGAAGTAGGTTTGGGATATATAAAGTTGGGACAGCCTTCTACCACTCTTTCCGGTGGAGAGAGCCAGCGTGTGAAACTTGCTACCGAACTCTCGAAGAAAGATACAGGAAAGACTTTCTACATCCTTGACGAACCTACCACAGGTTTGCATTTTGAGGATATCCGTGTACTGATGAATGTACTCAACCGTCTGGTGGACAAAGGAAACACAGTTCTGGTTATAGAACATAACCTTGATGTTATAAAGATGGCTGACTATATCATCGACATGGGACCTGAAGGCGGAAAGGGAGGAGGACAGCTTCTTTCGTGCGGAACACCTGAGGAAGTGGCTATGTCTGATAAAGGATATACACCTAAATTCCTTAAAGAAGAATTAAATCAGAAATAAATTGTTTAATCTATACAGACGTAATTATGAATGCTGTTTAACCAGCTTTTAAAAAGTATTTAAATAGCTTTTAAACGGCATTTAAACATTGTTTAAAATTATAACATTATAAAGTTATGGCTAAAGAAAAAATATCCAAGACCAATGTGGCAAGACTGTTGGACAAGGATAAGATAAAATACGAACTCGTGCCATACGAGGTCGATGAGAATGATTTGAGTTGCGTGCATGTAGCCGCTACGCTCGGTGAGAATATAGAACAGGTATTCAAGACACTTGTCCTTCATGGCGATAAGTCTGGATATTTCGTATGTGTGATTCCGGGAGAACATGAAATAGACTTGAAACTGGCAGCCAAGCTGTCCGGAAACAAGAAATGCGACCTTATCCCGATGAAAGAACTTCTTCCGCTTACAGGGTATATTCGTGGCGGATGCTCGCCGATAGGTATGAAGAAACATTTCCCTACGTATATCCATCACACATGTAATGATTTCGATTATATCTATGTCAGTGCCGGAGTACGCGGATTGCAGGTCAAGATAGCTCCTGCAGATTTGATTAAGGTGAGCCATGCGGAAGTCTGCACATTATTTGAGTGATGTGTTTCAAACCTGACATAACCTGATGTGCTCATGTCTCTGGCTTCAAACTATAGTTTTACGCACTTCAAACTACAGTTTTACGCATTACAAACAATAGTTTTTACGCACTTCACACTACAGTTTTACGTAAAAAACGAACAGTCGTTTTTCCTATTTTTTATAATAACCATAATTAAAAACTATAACAATGATATTTACAGCAGAGAATATCCTTTTGATAGGATCGGTACTTATTTTCACCAGTATATTGATAAGCAAGACTGGTTATCGTTTCGGAATACCTACGTTGTTGCTTTTCCTCCTTGTCGGAATGCTGTTCGGTAGCGATGGGTTAGGGTTGCAGTTCAACAGTGCCGAAGATGCACAGTTCATTGGTATGATGGCTCTCAGTATCATCCTTTTCACGGGAGGTATGGAGACTAAGTTCACCGACATTAAGCCTGTTCTAAAAGAAGGTATAGTTCTTTCTACCGTAGGAGTTCTTCTGACGACTTTACTTACCGGACTGTTTATCTTCTATATTTCGGGATGGAACAGCACGAATATCGAGCTGACATTCATGGTGTCACTGCTTCTTGCGGCTACAATGTCTTCTACCGATTCAGCCTCTGTGTTCAGTCTTCTTCGTTCGCAGAAAATGAATCTGAAGGAAAACCTTCGTCCTATGCTGGAGTTGGAAAGTGGAAGTAACGATCCTATGGCATATATGCTTACTATAGTTCTGATTCAGGTTATTTCAAGCGGCAGTTCTCTCAGTATTGGTCTTCTGATTAAAGACTTGTTTGTGCAGTTTCTTATAGGTGGTGCTTTGGGATATTCCATGGGACGTTTCATGTCGTGGCTTACCAATAAGATAGGACTGTCAAATTCATCTCTTTATTCCATACTTCTTCTCAGTATGGTTTTCATCACTTTCACGGCTACAGATATGCTGAAAGGAAATGGCTATCTGGCAGTTTACATTGCAGGAGTGGTGGTAGGAAACATGAAACTGTCATATCGAAAGGAGATAAATACATTTATGAATGGTCTCACATGGCTGTTTCAGATCATAATGTTCATTACTTTGGGATTGTTGGTAAACCCTCATGAGATGCTTGATACGGCTGTAGTGGCATTGCTTATCGGTGTGTTTATGATTGTAGTTGCGCGTCCGTTGAGTGTATTTGCATGCCTGCTCCCTTTCAGAAAAATAAGTACCAAGGCGAAACTTTTTGTGTCGTGGGTAGGATTGCGTGGTGCCGTGCCTATAATATTTGCCACATACCCTGTTATTGCGAATATCGAGGGTTCGAACCAGCTTTTCAATATAGTGTTCTTCATCACTTTGCTTTCACTCGTTATTCAAGGCATGACAATCTCTTCTGTGGCACGCTGGCTTAAACTTGACTTGCCTTTGGAGAAGGAAGGAAACGAGTTTGGAGTGGAATTACCTGACGAGATAGATTCGCAGCTGCATGATATTACTCTCAATGAAGAAATGTTGGTACACGGTAACCGTCTGGCTGATATGAATATTCCTAAGGGGTCGCTAGTGATGCTTATCAAACGCGGAAACGAGTTCCTGATTCCGAACGGACAGATGGAGCTGCATGTAGGTGACAAATTATTGTTTATAACGGAGAATACGAAAGATTAAATTTAAAATATGGTATTTTATTTTTCTGCTACAGGCAATTCTTTATGGGTTGCACAATACATATCCAATGCTTTCAATGAACCTTTATGTGAAGTCTCCGGGTTTATACGGAAACATTCGGCTGAAGGTCTGAGATATACATTGCGTGATGAGGCGGAAATGTTGTTTTTCGTATTCCCTGTACATTCCTGGGGACCGGCATTGGTCATGCTGCATTTTATCAGGGAGTTACAGTTGTCCGGATTGAAAGGAAACTGTGTATTCGCCATTGGTACATGTGGTGACGATTGTGGATATACAGACCGGATAGTGCGTAAGGAACTTGCAGACAAATGTATTCCTCTGGAAGCCTTCTTTTCGCTGAAAATGCCAAATAACTATATTCTTATGCGTGGTTTCGGTGTAGATCCTGAGCCGGTGAAGGATGAAAAACTTGCTATGGCTCCAAGTAGTATGGAACAGATTGTAAAAGTTATAAATACACGTAGTTATTCTGAATCTCAGATTCTCCGTACAGGAATGTCGTGGCTGAAGAGTTATGTGGTCTATCCTGTATTTAAGAGATTTGTTATAGGCAGGCAGTCTTTCCGGAGTACTGATGCGTGTATTTCCTGCGGACTGTGCGCTAAGGTCTGTCCAACAGGTATGATAGTTATGCAGAACGGCAGACCGGTATGGCAAGGAAAGGATTGTGTACAGTGTACGGCATGCATACACCGTTGTCCGGCTAAGGCTATTGAGTTTGGCAAGGTGTCGGTGGGTAAGGGAAGATATGTTCATCCGGTACTTGCAGGAAAATGATAATAAATAAACCATAAACTATAGATATGAATAACACATTGAAAAGCGACAGAATAGAAGTTGTCGATGCCTTACGAGGTGTTGCATTGTTTGCAATAGTGATTTTACATTGTTTTGAGCACTATAATCTTTATTATATGCCGGATTGTCAGCCTCATTGGCTTACGGCTCTTGATAAAGGTGTTTGGGATACGGTATGGTTCTTGTTTGGAGGAAAAGCCTTTTCCACTTTTTCTCTTCTTTTTGGACTTAGCTTTTTTATTCAGTTTGATAATGCAAAAAAACGTGGACTTCCTTTTCGATGGAGATTTGTGTGGAGAATGATTCTTTTGATGCTTTTTTCTCAGCTTCATTCCTTATTTTATAACGGGGATATTCTTTTGTTGTATTCTGTTATGGGAATTTTCCTTGTATCAGTATCAGGTCTTTCCACAAAATCTGTGCTTATATTGGCTTCGGTTATGATTATTCAGCCTGTTGAATGGATAAGACTGATTTGTATCGGATGCGATATTCCTTTTCTGGAATATGGGAATAACTGGGTAGTGTATGGTAATCTGGCAAAGCCTGTAATGGAGTCCGGTAGTTTCCTGGAAATTCTGAGGTCAAATATCACCGACGGGCAGTTGTATGGTAATTTATGGCAGATAGAAAACGGTCGTGTTTTTCAAATAGGAGGACTGTTTCTGTTTGGAATGGCAGCGGGAAGGCTTTCTTTATTCAAGAAATCTGATTATTCTGTCATGATATGGAAAAAAGTATTGTTGTGGTCTGTAAGCCTGTTTTTAGTTTTCAATATAATCAAGATGACATATCCGGAAATGGTAGCCGGTAATGAAGCGCTTATGGTGCCGTTGAATATCGCAGTACCGTCTATATGCAATTTCCTTTTTATGGCATTGCTGGTTTCATTCTTTGTTTTGATATGGTGGTTCGGAGCAGGAAACGGATATAGATTCCAACGTATATTTATCCCTTATGGGAAAATGAGTCTGACAAACTATATTGTGCAGTCAATAATAGGTGTGTCTTTATTTTATGGCTTCGGCTTGGGATTATATAAATATACAGGAGCAACTTCGTGCTTGGTTATAGCGATATTTGTATTTATGATACAGTTGTCATTTAGCAGGTGGTGGCTTTCATCTCACAGACATGGACCGTTGGAGTGGATATGGAAGAAACTTACATGGATTACTGTCAGGTAAGTGTATTGTATTTAATAATTATATAAGCTTTTAAAGAAATGACTGAAAAGGAAAAATGCCATAAAGGGCTGCTCTATGATGCTAATTACGATGAAGAACTGTTGCGTGAGAGGGCAGTATGTAAAGATTTATGCTATGAATATAACTCTTTGAGACCGTCAATGATTGCCGAACGTACTGAAATAATACGACGACTGTTCGGAAAAACGAGAAATAACTTTCTGATAGAGCAGCCTTTTTATTGCGACTATGGCTATAATATCGAAATAGGAGAGAACTTCTATATGAACGTGAATTGCGTTATCCTTGATGGCGCAAAGGTAATATTTGGTGACAATGTTTTTGTAGCTCCTAATTGTGGCTTCTATTCGGCAGGTCATCCTCTTGATGCTGAGAAAAGAAATATGGGACTGGAATATGCTTTCCCTATTACAGTAGGTAATAATGTTTGGATAGGGGCAAACGTGACTGTTCTGCCTGGAGTGTCGATAGGCGATGATGCGGTTATAGGAGCGGGAAGTGTAGTTACAAAAAACATACCTTCGGGAGTTTTGGCAGCCGGTAATCCTTGCAGAGTAATTCGTGAACTGACCGAGGATGATAAAAACAAATACAGAATGGAATAAACACATAAAGCATTATAAATATGAAGAAACTGATTTTAAGTTTGTTTGGAATGATGGCTCTTTCGTCGGTATCGGCACAGAGTCTGGAGAAAATGAACTGGTTTAATGAACCGGAAAGTTGGGAGATAAAGGATAGTAAAACCATGACAATGTTCGTTACTCCACAGAGTGACTATTGGCGTATATCGCATTACGGTTTTACAGTAGATGACGCTCCTTTCTATTATGCTACGTACGGCGGTGAGTTTGAAGCAAAAGTAAAGGTGTCAGGAGAATACAAGACGCGATTTGATCAGGCCGGTATAATGTTGAGGATAGATCATGAGAATTATATCAAGGCAGGAATTGAATTTGTCGACGGCAAGTACAATCTTAGTACAGTGGTTACTCATAAGACATCCGACTGGAGTGTCATTACTCTTGACAAACCTGTTCCTTATATCTGGATTAAGGCTGTAAGAAGACTTGATGCTGTAGAGGTGTTCTATTCTTTCGATGACAAGGAATACACCATGATGCGCAATGCGTGGATGCAGGACAATGTTCCTATGAAGGTTGGCATTATGGCAGCATCACCGGACGGAAACGGATTTGAAGCCAAATTCGAGAACTTTACAGTTAAACATCTTCCGGATATGCGCAGACAGGAATGGCTGAAAAATAACGCAGCAGAATAATAAATTTACATAACAAATGTTATAATATAAATAATTGGCAGAATTAATCATACTGATGCTTAATTTTGTCAATTATTTTTTTGTGTCCTTTTAAGTAAAAACATATATGAAACTAAAATCAGTTGCTATTTTATTGTTGGTTTTTGCCTCTGTTGTCTCAAATGCCAATTCCTTGAACTCATTAAGAGATGAAATCCTACAAAGTATCATAAAATACGATGCTAAGATTGGGGTAGCAGTTATGATAAACGATACTGATACTATGACGGTAAATAACCACGAAAAATATCCCATGATGAGCGTCTTCAAGTTTCATCAGGCATTAGCTGTATGTGACTACATGCAGAAGAACGGAATAGCCTTGGATTCAGTCCTGAATATCTCAAAAGATGAGCTTAGGGAGAATACTTACAGTCCTTTGCGCGACCGATATCCGGAAGGAAACTTCGGAATAAGCATATCTGAACTGATGAAATACACTCTCCAGATGAGTGACAATAATGCCTGCGACATTCTGTTCAACCGTATTCTCAGTGTAAAAGATACTGACAAATATATCCGTTCATTGGGTATTGAAGATTTTTCAATAGAAATGGATGAAAACGACATGCATGAGAATCTTGACAACTGTTACAGCAACTGGACTACACCTATGGCAGCCGTACGCCTGATAAATTTATTTCTTGAAGGAGGTGCAGTTTCCGGTGAATATTATGATTTTATTAAAAGAACAATGACGGAATGTACTACGGGTATCGGCAGATTGCCATATCCGCTGAAGAATACTGCAGCTGTGATAGGGCATAAAACTGGAACAGGCGACAAGAATTCCGATGGGCGGTATATTGGCATAAATGATATCGGTTTTATTGACTTGCCTAATGGTGACCGTTATCTGATAACTGTATTCGTGAAAGACTCTGCCGAGGATTATGAAACTACGGAAAGGATAATTGCTGAAATATCTTCTATGGTATATAAGAATATTAGTAATCAATAAAAACTGTTCGTTGCTTTTTCAGTACCGTACATCTGCGGCTACGGATATAGAAGAATCCCGGTTCGGAATTGTTTTTAAGTTTCCGAATCGGGATTTCTGTCGTTTATAATTGGGATTGTGTCATCAATTACAGGTTGTCATTAGTAAGAGTCTTACCCTTGTATTCACCTGTAAGAGTTTTCAGGAACTTCACGATATTGGCAGTTTCTGTTTCAGTAAGTGTGATACCAACTTCGTATTTAGCCATGTCAATTACAGCTTCTTCAAGAGTCTTCTTTGTTCCGTCGTGGAAATATGGAGCTGTCAGCTCGATGTTTCTCAGGCCAGGAACCTTGAATCTGTGCATGTCGCGTTCAGTCTTTGTTTCCTTGTTGCGGCCATGGTCTTCGAATGTGATTTCGGTACCTCTGTCGCCGAAGTAGTCAGCTCTGATACCCATAAGCTCGTACGACTGTCCTCCAAGGTTTTCACCTACGTGGCATGTGGCACAGTTGTATTTCTTGAACAGGTCGTAGCCGTTAATCTCTTCTGCTGTAAGGATATTCTTGTCGCCTTTCAGATATTTGTCGAACTTAGAGTTTGGAGTTATCAGTGTGCGTTCGAATTCCTGAATAGCATCAGTGATTGTAGCTTCTGTAAATCCTTCAGGATATACTTCCATGAACGCTTTTTCGAAAGCCTTGTCGGCGGAAAGAGCCTTACAGATATCATCGAATGATGTATGTCCCATCTCTATAGGATTGAGTGGAGGACCGCCTGCCTGTGCTGCCAGCGTAGCGGCACGTCCGTCCCAGAACTGAACGAAGTTGTAGTGAGCGTTGAACACAGTAGGAGCGTTTACACCACCGATTTGTCCTTTTACTCCTTCAGAGAACTGCTTGTTGTCCACACCGGCTGTGTTCAGCGGATGGCAGGTAGCGCATGAAACAGTGTTGTCTACAGACAGACGAGTGTCGTGATACAGCATGTTTCCGAGGATAACCTTACGGATATCTACAGGAATAGAATCGTGTATAGGACGTATTGGCTCGTTTGCAAACTCAGCTGCAGCCAGAGTATTTGGATATGCCTGAGCTCTGTAGTTTTTTACCCAGTCCAGAGCAATCTCTGCCTTCTTGCCGGTCATAGACGATCCCCAGTGTACGAGATAGTATTTTGCCAATGGCATTGTACCGTCCTTTATTACCTTTTCTACTTTTGCCAAATCGACTTCGCCCACTTTTTCTCCATTCTTGAGAGCAGTCATCATAGGCTCTACGTCAAACTCTCTGTATCCTTTCTCTAAGTCCTCTTTCACCAGTTTTCCTGCTATAGGGAAGTTGGCATAGAAAGGAAGTTTCGGATCTGCCGAGTGGCATTCCATACATCCTCCGTCAGTAAGTATTGCAAGCATCCTTTCGTTTGCCGCAAGCGATTCTGATGGAGCCTGATTCACAAGGCGGTAAACTGCCACAGCTCCCGCCGCAATCAGTAATGCTGCCAAGATAATCTTCTTCTTCATAATCTCACTTTTTTAAAATGTTAGTATTAGTAGTTTCCTTTTGGGATTATTGTCTGTTATACAGATGTACACTTTTCTGTGCTGTCGGAAGATAGTTTACTCCATACCAGCACATCTGCAGTGACAGGAATCCTGCAATGAGGAGTCCGTACAGAAGTCTTTTGCTTTTATACGTTCTTTGCAGTCGTATGTGTATATACATCAGATATATGGTCCATGTAATGGCTGCCCATGTTTCTTTCGGGTCCCAGCTCCAGTAGTTGCCCCATGCATCCTTGGCCCATATTGCTCCAGTCAGCATACCTATGGTGAGGAAGGCTGTTCCGGTATATACCAGTTCGTCTGCAGTAGTGGTGTAAATCTCTTTATGCTTTTTCATTCCTATACATCCGATTATGAATGCGCATCCAAGCACTGAGTATGAAAACATGTATACTGTCACATGAGGAATGAACCACACACTTTGGAGTGCAGGCATCAGCGACTGGTCGTGTATCTCCGGTTTGAGTATGTTGATGATGCAGAACACTGTCGATACCAAAGTGGAGAAGGAGAGTATCCATCTGTATTTCCATCTCCAGTAGGTGATAAGCCCCGATATTCCCATGAATTGTGAATACCATAATCTGGTTTCTCCCATTGTTCTGAGCGGTGGCCTTTGCAGATAAATCCACAGGCCTATGATAAATCCTAAAAAGACTATACATCCTGCCATGCCTGTGGCAACAGCAGTTTTGGATATTCCGTTTCTGGTAGCCGATGCGACAGAGCTTATAATCCATAGAATTACGGATATAATTGTGAATATATAGAATACGTCCCAGTTAATTGTCATTTCTCAATTGTTGTTAGGTTTGTTATTACTTTTTGAAAGTATGTTTCTGAGGCCCACCGATAAACATTCCAGCCGCTCCGGCTATTGTCATTATTATACCTATGAGTTGGATATATTTCCATGGCTGATGTACTATTTGCAAGATACAGTATTGTGGTTTCTCGCCGTGTGTGTCGTAGCTGACCAGATATATGTCTTCACCGATTTTATATTCGTAGGGATGGTTTACCTCAAGGCTAATCTGTGATGACTCTCCGTTCTGCCGGTCGGAAATATTTACATTGGCTACATAGCTTTTGGGCATTCCGTTTGGATAGTATTCTGCATGGAAATCCATCAATTGCATGTTATAGTCAAGAAACAAACGCTTGCCTTCCATCGTAAGAGCTTCATTGTTTTCTGTATCGAAGAATACTGGTATTCTGGCTGTTACCACATCGCTACTTCCTAAGAAGCCACCGGCCAGTGCAAGCCATACTCCGACATGATTGAGCAGAAATCTCCATCTTTTCTTTTTTCTGGTCTTAAATCCTCTGATGGTAATGGCCGCAAGATGTGAAAGCAAAATAAACAGTATCGATACAAAAATCCATGAGGACATGAAATTGTAGAATCCAAGTTGTCCCAAAATTCCTTCTTTTTGTTCTGCTTCTATAGCTGACAGTTGTGGAAACATTCCAATGACGAGTGTTCCGCAAACAAACAAGAAAAGGCTGAATGCTGTAGTTTCGGGAGATACAAGAACTCTTGTTATATTATTGGTACAGTTATTTTTGCGTAAGAGTATATAAACGGAATAAATCCATATTGCCCCAAGAATAATATTCAGTGGGAATTCAAAGAAATGGAACGGGAAATTTCCTGCAAAATATTGTACAATGACTGCTGCCATTATAGGATATAATAATATCAGGTAGATATTTTTCGCCATTTTTGTGTCGTTATAAGTCTTAAGAAAGTTGTTTCTGTGTATTTGAGTGCAAAAATAGTAAAAACAATCTATTTTCAATACCCGTTGGCGGAATTAAATTGATAAAATAAATATGTATAAAAGGTTGTGCTTATCGCTGATTATTAGTAAATTAGAAGTGATCAAACTATTAATTTACAATAAAGCT
>NZ_JACJLQ010000050.1 GCF_016902295.1 Bacteroides caecigallinarum
TCATTTCCCGTTCCTGCTTTTTCAAGCACACTTCCTGTCACAGTCGTCACCATAGCATTGCCTTTTACACGTGTTTTAGGCAAGTCTGCCTTTACCACTACTTCTCCTAGCATCTGATTTTCTGGCAATAACTCTATTATACCAAAATCCTTATTATCAACTTTATTATATACCGTTTGGTAACCAATAGAAGATATTCGAAGAAGTAAGTTAGGTTTGTTACTGTATAAGCTAAAACTACCATATTCATCACTTATAGTTCCAGCCTCAAATACTGAATCAGGAAGTGCTAATAATACAACATTTGCATAAGGAAGAGGGTGTTTATTATCATCTATTATTTTACCTGAATATGTAATCTGAGCAAAACCAATAATATACCAAAGATTAAATAATAATATACAGAAAGTTTGTCTCATAAGATTATTTATTTAGTTAATTTACTATAGTGTCCAATTCGATATTCCAATTTATTGATTAAAAGTTCAATTGTATATTCCTTAAGTTATTGATATTCATATAGTTTATGGTATATGCTAAAAGGGGAAATACAACGTATTATTTAGAATCAAAATCAATGTTTAGAATCTTTGTATTCTAATTGAAAATCAAAAGATTAAAGAGTATAATACAACTCAAAACCGAGAACATTAAACTGGACACCCTATTTATTTACTCAAAAAACACTAACAAACGTTTGTTTAATCATTATATTTATTAGACTTTCAATCCAACCAATGTTTCAGTAATTATTGTTGCATAATCCAATCTTTTTAAGAACATCATTGGCTTATTATGTGAACAGTTTATTACTATTCAACCTAGCCTGAGAAGTCTTACGATAAAGATTCTTAACAAATTCTTCTAAACCCGTATCTAAAATTTCTTTCTTACAATAATCTATATTTTGGGTTAGGAATTGATATTTACGCATAAAACATGGCCCCCCACAAAGTGGTAGTAATTTACACTCAATACATTTTGTATCATGTATATAAGGATTATTATCAATATTTTGAAGTTTTTTTTCGTCCCAAATAATCTCACCTTCTTCATTTAATGTTCCGAAAGAGTTCTGAACATTATAATCCATTGCAGTACATCTATATATGTTTCCATCAAAATTTATATTTGCATAATTGATTCTATCTGCATAACACAAGCATCCACTAATAAACTGGAAGTCAGAACGATCAGCCATTTTAAAATTCATTTTATGCAATTTTTCCATATTTTCTAATAGTCCATCTGGGGTTTTCTTCTCCTTTTGACCATAGGTTTGCCATACTCTCTTAAATAATATTTCTATTTGAGGACGAACTGATTCAGGAATGCATTCAAGAACTTTAGAGAAATCTGTTTTTATAATATCATCAGTATAATTTATTCGTAATATAAGTTGATTACAAGAAGAATAGGAACAATAATAAATACAATTAGCTAGAATCTTTTTAAAAGATGGTTTACCATTACAATTTCTTGTTTTATCATGTTGCTTTTCATCACCATCTAATGTAACTTGAAGAGAATTCAATCCAATCTCAGCACATTTCTTTACTAGCTCTTTAGTTAATAAAAAGCCATTAGTTGTCATATTGCATTTAAACTTCTTGCCTAACTGTTCGGTTTCATTCTTAATAAATACCGAAAAAGGATATACTACAGAATCAAAATACATCAATGGCTCACCTCCAAACCAACTCAACATAAATTCCTCTATATCATTTCTTTTCAAAATGTTAAGTGCTAACTTCTTTATTCTGTTCGTAACCTCTACACTCATTTTACTATGTTTATGACTTTCGTAGCAATACCAACATCTAAATATACAGTCCTGAGTAGGGTTTATTACTAAATGAAATAAGGAACTATGCATATCATCATATTTCCTTTTAAGAAAATAATTAGTTTCATCTACAGTATTCTCAACTAAGAAATGCATTTTAGTTAATAATTCTGTTATTTCTTTATCTTTCTCCTGCTCACGATTCTTATTCTCTATAAGCTTAATTAAATAGTCATACGAATCTTTACTGACTGAAAATATTTTATGTGATATCCCGTTTAAACATATGATTTCACTGCCATTAGGAACAAAATAATTATATTTACTTCCAACCATATAGGTACATTTTTAATTAAAGAAAATAACCCACCAATATTATATCTGTATAAATATATTATTGGTGAGTTGTTTTTTACAATTGTCTAATGTCTGTTTCTTGCTTAATCTGGCAACCACATTGTGGTACATTGTTGTTTACACACCTGACATCTATAACCCCACCACCATCAACAGATTCCAATTCTGAATCACTTAATGTTTCACTACTTGCAGCTTCTTGCAATTCTTTCAACAATTTCATTTTTTCATTTTCGTCTTTCATAACCAAAAATTATTAATTAAAATAAATATTAATATAGAGTACATTTATTCGGGAAAGAACAAATTGTATCTTTTATCTAAGATAATGCACATAATTATCAAAACTACAGTTATTTTTTTGCAATTACAATAGTTCGCTCTGTTATATTACAAATGTAATGACATCCAATCCGTTAGTAGGAGTTTCAAAATTATTTTTTTAATATCCTATATAATTTTTCATTTCATCTGCATAATCACATCGTGGATCTGGGAAATCATAATTTTCTCTACCATATGCTTTCAATATATCTGCCCAACATCGGTTATTTGATTCAAAACATTCTTTTCGCAATTCACATCGGGAACACGTACTCACTGGTCTTATATCATTCCAGATATTCTTTGCAAGATAAGTAGCACGTTCTGATTTCCAAACAGAACTTATTTTATCCCTACTTACATCTCCTATTATAAAGAAAGGATGCCAGTATAATTGTTCGCAAATCGTAACTTTACCGTCAGGTAATATGAATAGGTTTGTGTTTAGAGCTGGGCATTTACTGTCCTTAAAATTCTTTGCGCCACCTTTTTCTAAATAATATTTTTTATCTACAACCTTTTTATCATATATAATATTAAAATCCGATTGCTTTGAGATATCATCAAAATATGCATATAGTGTTCGCAGTATTTCAGAATCAGGTTTTAGAGATTGAAAGTTCTCTACTTTCGGATACAAGGAATCATGTACAGGCACTATGCTCCATGTCACAATATTTTTCAATCTAGTGAGAAAGTTATACAGTTCCATCAGTATATCAATATTGGCATTGTAAGTCGTAAGTACTGTCGCAATCTGATATTTCAAACCAGATTCATCCAACAGAATAAGGCCCCTCTTCACTGCTTCCAAATATTCTTCAGATACATTCAAGGTAGATTCAATTACCTTAGTATCCAAAGCATCAAGAGAAATCTGTATTATTCCTTTATACCCAATCTGCTGTAGTTTTTCTATTATATCCTTTGTCAAGGGCATTTTTGTGGATACATACTCCGCTTCTACATGGCAGTCTATTGTTTTTTTTAGAATCTGTGCCCAGTCCGGGTGTAGAAAGACTTCCCCACCAATCATATTTACGCACTTCATCTTCAATTTTCCGGCTTCCTCAATAAGTTCGCATATACGCTTGGTAGATAGTTTTGTACCGATATTGCTCCTTCTATCTGCATAACAATAGCAGCAGTCTGTCACACATCTATTAGTAAGCATCAATGTTATTGACAAGGGAGCTTCATATAGTCTGCGCTCTGAAAGATCTAGATTATCACAAACAAGATCTTCGGGTTGAAGATTAAGATAAATACTCTCTTTCGAAGCTCTTATCAATACATTTCTTGGAAAAACTATCTCCTGACCATGCCATCTTGTGCTTAGCAACTCCTTATTTTCTATGAATGGTATAATGTAATGTTCCATTTCATTATGCTGACAATGAAAATAGTTGTTCAATAGTTTTATATTCTCCTCCAGACTTCTTTCAAACGTAAAGAAACTAAGCATCAATGCCTGTAATGGATGTATGAAACTATACCAGTTACTTGAACTGTTTGCATCTGTTCTATTTTTAGAGAACATAACTATACGCCGTGTATCATTACGCAGATGATAATGCGGATTTAATATGTATATTTCATTTCGTTCCATTTCCTTTTCTTATTATTACATGCCTCTGTTCAAAGCATCCCAATCCGCAGGTCTCCTCCAAATGCTCATCATTTTCGTCCGTATTGACGCCACCTTGTACCCCAAACAGTTCATCTAAATCCAACACATCATCAGACTTATCAATGTGTACATTATCATTTATAATATTAGATCCTTCATTTTTATTATTTTTATTTGTTTCCATAATACAATAATTTAAATGCGATTATCTTAAAAACATACTAGTTACATACGGTTCTTCTGGCTGTCTCCAGCGCCGGTTCCCTTGTACTTGCTTCTTGTGGTATTAAACTTATAGCGGACAGTTAGACTGACACTGCGTGAATTTGGGTCGTTATTCATCTTGATGGTACGTACCGCTCCGGAATATAAAGTTCCGTATTGCTTTTGAGTATTAAAAATGTCATTTGCCTGAAGCAGGAAACTCATCTTGCCGTTCATGATAGATTTATGTATGCTTCCGTTTACGGACCAGCTCTGTTCGTCCAATCTGGTATTCTGCATATCGCCTGTACTCATCCATCTGACACCCATGTTTAGAAGAAAGCCCATAGGCAATTCAAGACTGTTGTCCCAGTTAAGCATAAACAGTGGCTTATTAAGATTAATGTAACCTTCAGGGCTTTCTACCTCCAGCCATTGCTTGTTCAAGCTGGCTGTCCAGGAAGGCGACCATTTACCTATGGTAGGAGCGGCAGTTACAGCGACAAACAGCATGTCATAAGCAGGAGAATTGTTCTGGCTTATCAATGCGATGGTAGGATCTTCGTTTGAATATGGATAACTTGTATTAAAGATATCATCTTTAACATGCTGGTATCCGGCACGCCCTGACAACCATTTGTAGGATACACCTAAATTAAGTGAGTTTGTCATGACCGGTCTCAACAACGGGTTTCCGCCTTCATAAGTATAGCGATTGATATACGCCACTTGACTGCTGAGTTGGGAGTAACGTGGACGCTGTATCTCCGACCTGTACTGTAACATAACCTGTGTTTTTCCCAATGGAAAGAAAATCGATGCCGAAGGAAACACATTGTGGTAAATCTTGCTCTGATCTTTCTGATGTTCATCGTTTACATAATAATCAAAATCATCGTACTCGTATCGGATGCCCAGCTGAGCATTTACTTTGCCAAATGCCTTGCTGTACTCGGCATAAGCAGAAGCGTTGTTCTCATTAATTTCATCCTTATTGTCGGATATGATACCTTCGGGATTACGATAGTCCATGTTTCGGCTCATATATCCGTATTCTGCACCAACAGAGAAATTACCTCCCCATAAAGGGCGTGACAATACAACCTTGGCTGCATAAAATTCATATTCAGTGTTACTGTATGTAGTTACCTTGCGGACAGATTTGCTGCCATCCGTAACCTTTATTTGCTCATTGACCAGGTTGTCCGCATCTGTTGTCTGCCAGATGGCATTACCGTCCACATCCATGTGCCAGTTACCGACATTACCGTTATAATACAAATCAAGGGTATGTTTGGTATAATCATTAGAGCCGACTGAAGAGTTGTCAGAAGATTCATAATCCGCTCCATCACTGAATACATCGGTATATACATCCATATAATTTCTGTAATACGGTTGTCTTGCGACACGATAATATGCACCCAACGAATGGTTGTTGTTAAACACATAATTCATACCCAACCTACCGGTAAATGTCCTGCTCCGGCTTTCCACATCGGTAAGGCTTTCCTGTTTCCAGTGTTTATCCAGATAAGTATCCTGAACAGCCTGATGAGTCTTCCAATAGTAGCTGTCAGAATAAAACAAAAGACCAAACAAATCAAAGTTATTTTTACGGTAATTAAAATTAAACTGGTCCAGCCATCCCGCTTTCTTGTTGTAATCTCCCATTAAACGATTGTCAAAACCAAAGCCCTCGCCAGCCGGTTTTTGTGTATTAATACGTATAACTGCCTTAACAGATGCATCATAACGAGCACCCGGGTTCATCACGACCTCCACATTCCGAATATTGGAACTGGATAACTGGTCAAGTTCTGAAAGGTCACGTACCTTGCGTCCGTTAATATAATACTCCGGTGTTCCTCGTCCCAACACTTGCAAACCGTTGCCTACATCTGCCACACCAGGCAATTTGCGCAATACATCATTAGCTGTACCGGCATAAGACAACTTGCTGTTCTTTACTTCAGTGACCATGGCATCACCTTTTACACGTGTTTTAGGCAAATCGCCCTTTACCACTACTTCTCCCAATTGCTGCGACTCACTTTTAAGTTTTAATACCAGTGATTCTCCTTGTCTTAATTCCTTATACAATGTTGTATAACCAATACATGATACTTTCAACAATCCATCTATAATATCAGTATTCAAGCTGAAGTTACCATCTTCACTACTGACTGTACCGGTAACAAAGGTTGAATCAGGCAAAGACATAACAACAATATTGGCAAACGCCAATGGATGATTTTGTTCGTCCGTTACCTTCCATATAGTTTGAGCGCTTGTATAAGAAAGCACGGACAAAAGCATACAAGATAGAATTATTCGTTTCATACAAATTCTATTTTACTGTTAATAAATTCTATTTTTAAGTGCTAGAGCCTTTGGACACCTTGGATCGGGATAATATACATTTTCTCCACCATATCCTTGTATAATATATTTCCAACACACTCCTTTTTCAGTATGACAACTCTCGAAGTCAGGACAATTTCCGCACGCAGATTTATTATAATAATCTTGATTCAGAAACTGTGGCATAATTGTTTTCCAAACCTCCCTAAATGGTCTATCACATATATTACCTAATACAAAAGAGGGATGTGACATAGTACCTTCACAAAAGGTAACATCTCCATTTGGCATTATAAATGCTTGCCACAAATTACCGGTACACAAAGATCTATTAGTAAAATATTTATCTTTTTGCAATGCAGTTCCTTCAATACTGTCTTTCGGAATTGCATAAGGCATGGAAAGTGTATAATTATAATTATCCTTTACTTTTTCTATATATTCAGTTATACTATTTATAGCTTCTTCTGAAGGCATATATTCCAAAGACTTATACATTGAAATACCAGCAGGTATTACAGTCACAGAATCTACACTGAATTCAGAAAAGAAATCCAATAATTTACTTAATTCGTCAATAGAACAATTATAATGCGTAAATACAGAATTTATTTTAACACGAATACCATATTCCTTCAATAATAAAAGCGTTCGTCTCATATTCAAGAGATATTTCTCCCCATCAACCTTTAACAAACGACTAAGTACTTTCGGATTTATACTGTCCAAAGAGATTTGTATCTTCTTTACTCCAACCTTTTTTAATCTTCTTATTATATCCTCTGAAATAGGAATCTTCGTAGAAATAACAGGAAACAGATTAAGTTGATGTAAACGAGATAGAATCATTTCCCAATTTTCATCCAAAAGGAACTCTCCTCCCATAATTGTAAAATCGAGAATAGGAGATTCTTCTATTTCATCCAGAAGTTCCATAACCTTCTTTATAGGAAGTTGTCTTTTTTTTCTCACTCTACAATCAGCGTAACAATATATACAATCTGTGTAGCAGACTGTATTTATCATATATGTTATATAAATAGGGAAATTTAGCTTGGATGTTTTAAAATCTAGATTTTTGAAGGAAAAATCTGTAGAAATTATATTTTTATCTATTATACAATCATCACTTTTACGCAGCAAAAGATTTTTAGGAAATAAAAACTGTGTATCTCCCCATTCTACTTTGTAAGATTTTTCATTCTCTGTAATTTTATTGATAAATTCAATAATCTTCCTGCCGAATTTAATTCCCAAATGAGTTCTGGCAATTACTTCTTCTATTGTGTTACCACCATTAAATAAAGCCAATAACTCTGCATAATAAGGATGGATAAAAGAAAAAAAACCTTTAGAATAGTTGCCATCATTCTCATGACGTGCACACAACAAGCTTCTTGTTTCATCATGCCGAATTAAATAATTCGGATTTAAATATAATATTTCAGTTTCTGTCATAATTATCCAATTACTCAAAATCAATATCCTAAACTATAAAGCTGTTCTGAGTTTTATCACTCAGAACAGTTTCAATGAAGTTCCTCAAGAATCGCCCACTAATAATTAAGGTTGAACTCTATCAATTTCCTCTTTACTAATAGCATCAAGATTACCCCAAAAGCAAGCAGCTACACATCCTATGGCGCAAACGCCACCCTCAACTTCTTCCATTTCATTAAGTTTTAAAAGTTCCTCATCCTTTACATGCTCAGCAACCTTTTCTATTATTTGCTGTCTCAGTTCTTTTCCGTTGTTCTCTTTCATAACACTTCTTAATTAAAGATTAAACAAATATTGATAATTAACTCACAAATATCAAAATAACATTTAATACAATCCAGTGAAAATAAACCTATGACTTAGTTTCCATTATAAAGTAAAGGTGGTACAAGCTATTACTAAACATTTTATTCATAAACACACCCATCATATACAATCACTATAAAACGAATCAGTTTTAAAGGATATATCGCATATTGCTCTATTTTTCTGTAACAAATGTAAGCACAGCCAATCCGCTAAAAGGAGTTTTGAAATATTTTTTTCGAAAATCTATCATTTTTACAAGCAAGTTCAAAAAACAAATCGAACAACGTGTCCTTATTCGCGTATACGACTTTAATTCGCTAACATTCTTCAATTTTATGAACTTTCAGGAATCATTATTATAAAAGTCTAAATATCGGTCCGAATATTCTACTCAATATACTACGGCTTGAGGTGATTATTTCAGCTTTACCTGCTAATCCGACTTCATAGTCAACTTCGTATTTCGAAGTTGTATGCATGCCTTTAGGCAACTCCACCTCCACAGCATAGTTTTTACTCGATGGGACATATGTTACTGAGCTTATTTCTCCTACCAGATAACCATACGTATGCGATGGATACTTCGATAACTCAATGTTTACCTTATCGCCTACTGCAATGTCTGCAATCTGATGCTGCGTCAGTTTTATATGTCCCTTGGGATGACCTTTATATTCCGACACCACCGAACAGATTGTATCACCTACCGAAACACGATTATTTATACTCCAGCCTGTCCCTAATAGGACTATTCCATCGTTGGCACTCTTTATCAGATACCTGTTTTCCCACGATTTCAGACTGTTTACCATCCTTTCGTATGCAAGTTCAAGCAATCTCTTATTTTGGGCCGTCTCCAATTTATGCTCCAGAGCTATTTCAAACAGGTTCCTTTTTGCATTCAGGATTGCAAGCTCATTCTTCACCGAGTCCTTCAATAGTATTTTTATTTCTTGTTCCAGATAGTTTCTTCTCTGATTATATGCATTATACTCGCTGGCAAATACATTGGCACGTACAGCTTCTGTGAATTGTTCGTATGAGGAAGACATCTCTCCCATTATCAAGTCAAATGGATAGTTATCCAGATACGAAGGATCATCCGTCCTGTAGAACCATTCTACCCGTGTCAATACTTTACAGAATTTTTTCACATCCTCAAGCGATGCTGTATTACGTATTATACCAAGAGTGTCATTCCTCTTTACCCTTGCTCCGTCTGGTACAAAGAATTCACCTATTATCCCATCCTCGTTGGCTGTTATCCATTCAGTCTTCGAATAGTCGTCTATGGTTATGCCTGTCTCTACGACATCAGGATACTTGAATATATAACTGCCAGCCAGCAGTACTGCTATCAGGCTATACACTATATAACTGCCTGTATGTATCAGCCAGTTCGGCATATCACCGAGCATATCACTCGAACTCTCTCTCGAATATAGTTCTATGTTCTCACCTTCCTGTTGTTTCTTTTCATCTGTATCTTCTTTTTTCATATAGATTTATGCATTAAGTTCCAACTGATTCTTTACCAGCCTATAGTAGTCTCCTTGTTTTGATATCAGTGATTCATGATTTCCTCTCTCGGTTATTACACCGTCTTTTAGTACTACTATCTGGTCAGCATTTCTCACCGTACTAAGACGGTGCGCTACTACGACTACTGTCTTGTCCTCAAAGAACTGGTTCAGATTCTCCTGTATTGCTTTTTCATTATCAGTATCCAAAGCATTTGTAGCTTCATCAAAGAACAGGTAATCCGGATCTCTGTATATTGCCCTGGCAATCAGAATACGTTGCTTCTGGCCTTGGCTTAAGCCTTGCCCTGTACTTCCGATTCTGGTGTTATATCTCAAAGGCAGCGATTCTATGAAATCCTTTATATTTGCCATCTTTACCGCATACAATAGTCTTTCCCGGTCAATAACATCTGCATCCGGTGCTATATTATTGGCAATGGTATCGCTGAATATGAATCCTTCCTGCATCACAACTCCACAGTGTTTGCGCCATTCTTTGAAACTGATTCTTTGTAGGGGCGTCTCACCGACCATTACACTTCCTTCCGTAGGTGGATAGAATCCTAACATCAGCTTTATCAGAGTCGTCTTTCCACTACCGCTCAGTCCTACTATTGCCGTTGTTTTTCCTGCTGGAATATCCAGATCAATACCCTTTATTATGCGCTTCGATTTCTCCGAACCATAGGTGAACTGCAGTCCTCTCAATGAGATGGAATCTTTTCCTGAGACTTGATTCACTGTCTCCATCGAGTCAGATTCTTCATTCTCCTTGCCGTGTATTTCTCCAAGCCTTTCAAGGCTCAGCGTTGCATCCTGTGACTGTTGCATGAAATATACAAACTGTTCTACAGGTCCTTGCATCTGACCGATAATGTATTGTATGGAGAGCATAATGCCAAGCGTTATATCTCCGTTCAATACAGCTGTAGCAGACATTACGGTTATCAGTATATTCTTTACTTCGTTAATCAATACTGCACCGACCTGTTGCCATTGCCCGAGATTCAGCGAACGAAGGTTTATTCTAAACAACGATGCCTGTATATTCTCCCATTCCCATCGCTTCTGCCGTTCACACCCAAGCAGTTTTATATCCTGCATTCCATACACAAGTTGCATCAGATTATCTTGATTCAGAGCCATTTGCTCAAAGTTTTTTCTGTTCAGGTCTGCACGTTTCTTCATGAAGAGTTTTACCCATCCTATATAGAACATGCTGAATGCTAGGAATACAAGGAATATTTTCCAGCTGTATATGGCCAGCACAATACCGAAAATGGTTATAGTCAGAACAGAGAACAAGATATTCAATACCGATTGTGTCAGAAAAGCTTCTATGGTTCTGTGATCTTCTATACGCCTTATCAGGTCACCGGCAAGCTTACTGTCGAAGAAACGCATCGGAAGTTTCATCAGTTTTACCAGGAAATCCGATATCAGAGCCACATTGACTCTTGTACTTATATGTAGCAGTATGCATCGCCTTATTACCTCTATCAGTGTCCTGCTGAATACAAGCATCAGCTGTGCTACCAGTATCAGCTGTATGAAGTTCATATTCCTGTGGCCGATACCCTGATCGACTATAGTCTGTGTCAGGAATGGAAATATAAGCTGCAGGATACTGCCTCCAAGTATACCAAGGAATAGTTGCACTATCATTTTCTTGTATGGCCGTACATAGCGGAGCAGATACCATAGCGACAGTTTCTCATATCTTATCGGCTCTGTTTCATAGAATTGCGGTGTTGTTTCAACCAGCATTGCAATGCCTTTTTCTACACCTCCTTGGCGTGTGCTTATCCAGCATTTTTTCAATTCTTCTTCCTCATACTTCAGCAGGCCATAGGCCGGATCGGCTATGTGGAAATATGTTTTCCCTTTCGACTTCTCAACCCTGTATAGTACTACAAAGTGCATTTGGTTCCAATGCAGAATACATGGCAGTTTAGACTGCTGCTTCAGTTTGTCTATAGTAGTACGTATACCGGTTGTACGCAGTCCTATACTCTCTGCCGCTTCACTTATTCCCAGCAGATTTACTCCTGTACGTTGTATATAGGAATTCTCGCGAAGCTGTTGCACGGAAAATTTCTTTCCGTAATATCTCGCTATCATGCGTAGACAGGTAGGACCACAGTCCATACCGTCGAGTTGTCTGTAGAATGGAAATTTCATATCTCTAATTTTTATTTATACAAATATCCATTCTACCAATCCGCTCGCAGGATTTTCTGTACAAAAAAAGCATGATAATTGTTCAATTACCACGCTTTTCTAGCCTTCGTATACTATTTCTTATGAAATAATGTTGTTTCCAACACCGAGAACAAGTCTTCACCGTCATAATAATAAGTTTGCCTGTATTTATCATACGAGATATCCACTTTCAGGTCATATCTGAAATAGTTAAGATATTTGCCCAACTGCGATTTGGACAATCCTACCTTTTCAGCAAACTCTTCTGGTGTACCGGTACCCTGTCTGTATATCTGATTATGAATGGCACAGAGTTTCTCAAATGATATTACTCTCATAGAATTCATTTTTCAAATTGGCTCCATACCTTGTCATACGGAACTGGACTGGTTAATATTATAGTATAGATTCCATTATTTGACAAATCTGAAACTGAAATTGTAATTTGTGCAGAATTCTCTTTTGAGACACAACCATTTTTTAGTACATTACCAAATGTATCTATAACCTCATAAAAAATTATTCGGTCAGGCCTTTTATTATATATTACAAGTATATCATTAAATAATTCCGAATAAAACGGTATCTCTAATTGCTCACTTCTAAATATATTATCATCTTCTACCGTCCAATTCCCACCCCAAGAGAAATTATTTTCATTTGGAAATAACTTAATACTAAATAAAAAAAATAAAATCAATAAATTTTTTCTCATAATTACAATATCTATTTTGTTTAACATTTCTGTCACAAAAATAGATACTTATATAATTATATACTTAAAATAAAGATAGATATAAAATAGACAAGTAACACAAGCACATTACATATAATACATTATATATCAACCATTTATAAAATCAGAAAATAACTTTATATAGATAAACACTCTTCTTAATATTCCCAAAGCCAAATATCAAGCCCTTTTCCCTTTAAATCTCCACCTAACTCTGAAAAAATCTTTTTCTTTATACGAAGTTTGCTTCTTGAAACAGAAGCTGGAGCTATATTTAAAAAAACTGATATTTCAGTAATAGAAAAACGAAGTTTTATCAAACAGCATAATGCAATTTCATGTTCACTTAGACAAGGTACATCTTGAGACAACTGCTGTGTAAAATTCTGAAAAATAGTATCAGTTATTCTGCATATATCACCTAATTCCGCATTGTTCAAATAGACAGGTTTCAAATGAAGATTATGCAACATAGGTATTTGAGCTAGGAGAAAGGAACATAATTCCTTTTCCCTTTTTTCCAATAATAAAAGTCTATCAGACAAAATCTTCACATTAGATAATTCATGAGAAGATACAGAATAAGAAGCAATCTTTTCATACAGTATTTTTTTTTCAAAAACCAAACGTTCATTTTCTTTTTTTAGATTATCTAGTATTACCCCTTGTTCTATATAAAATTCTTCTTTCTTATTACTCTCTTCATACAAAGACTGAAGTTCTACAATATATGATTCATTTTTCTCAACCTCTAGCTCTTTTTTATGTAGTTTTAAAGCTAGATTTGTCAATTCTTCTTCCTTCCTATGCATAACAATTCGCTTGTGCAAATATATGTATATAAGTAAAATCAATAATAATAATACCATTACAATGGTAAACATCCACCAATAAATAATATTAGCCTTTTCTAACTTTAATCTTTGTTTTTCAGTAACCAATCTTTCATTATTATATTTTTCTTTATAAGCTATAATCTCTTTGCCTCTATCTAAAGCTATAATAGAATCATTATAAAACAATAACGAGTCACAATAGTTCTTTAAATATTGATAATATCTTGGATTTTCCCCCAATCTATATAAATAACTGTAAACAGAAGCTTTTGAGTAAATATTATCGGTATTTAAAGCTTGGTTTAAGTAAATGAAAGCAGAATCAAGTTTACCTATATGATAATAATTCTTACCTATAAGTGAGTATGAAAGATTATTTTTAGGTAATGATTGCAAAATACGCAAAGATTCTTCATATTCATTATTATTCATATGTACTAAAGCTATTTCATGTTGGATGTTATAGTAATGTTTTGTTTTTTGAAGTCCAAGTTCTATAGCTATTGCCCCACACTTTTTATACGTATCTATAGCTTTAGGTAAACTATCTAAAACACTATAACATCTGGCTAGATATTTTAAAGCCCCCATTTGATACCTTTTATTAGAATCCTCCATTGCATAATCATATGCTTTCATACAGGCTTCTAAAGCATAATCCCCAAAGTTACGATATAGATACAACTTCGCTAAAGAAGACATAATCAGATAAGCTGTTTTATAATCATTAGTTTTTTCTACTTCTGTCTTACCCTCTAGGTAATAGCGCATTGATTTTTCAATATTCCCTAATTCATAATTTATATCACCCATATATAGGGACGACATAGCCTTTCTTTGAGAATTATCTGTTTGTTTATAATAATCGTAAGCAATATTTATTAATGAATCTGATTTAAATTTTACCATTTGTTTATACTTTGCTTGCGTCACCAGCAGACACCATAATGCATGATTATCCTTATCAGTTCGTGACGAAGGTTTCTCCATTTTTTCCAATATATGCAATGCACTGTCAGGATGGTCAAACATCACTTTTTCAGCTTTCACAAGTTCTGGTATTTGCTTGTTGACTTGACCACTTCTGTTACACCCTAAAATTATCAAAAAGAAAATAATTGTTATATATATGTATATAGATTGTTTCATAAATATCAATTTTTCTGCAAAAATATAAAAAAAACGACTTTTCCCATAGTTCAAGTACAATTATTACTGCATTATTGGCAATATTGGCATTTTCACTTTTTTACATTCCGTATATTATTGATTATCTGTTATATAATTATTATGATTCATTCAAGTTACGTATGAAGTCTGATTTCTTTAATCCTGATTCGTTTTTTATCATAATATTATCTCAGTCTTTCTGTTTGGGCAAACCGCTTGTAAACAAAGCCTTCTCCTAAAATGCAACACCACAGATTCATGTGGGCTTTATTTTACCATGCAAAGTTACAGCCTGCAGACATTTATCAAGAACCGTTTTACTAATCTGCTTGAAATTGTGGCTGTACCCATTAAATCATAGATTTGGGTACATACACAATTTCATAGCGATTTTCTTGCTCAATCTCCGCTTGTGGCTGAATCATCAGGCATGTAAAATCTATCCCTACATGGAATCCTTTGGATTTTATGTTAAACAAGGGAAGTATGTATTATTCATTAAACACATATTATTATGCCACACTGGAGTACTACAGACTATGCCATTACAGGCAAGCATGAAGACATTTCCCGCCTGCATTCAGATTTCAAGCGTGTCATTGCGATAGACCACAGCGCAAACCAGGATTCTTCGACATTTTATTCCGATGCAAGCTGGCTGGGATATATCGTTGACGAACTTCTTCCTGACGTGAAGAACACCGAAATCGATTGCCGAGGTACCGTATCATCTATTTCGGATACCGTCCAGCAGCTTGACGAAACACATAGTGTTGTCAGAATATCTACTGAGACAGCATGGAGTGCTTGCAATGAACTTTTTGATATCCTTGCGGAGAAATATCATGTGAATATTAAATTCTACGAAGAAGAACCTGGCAGTATCATTTACAGGACGAATGATTCAGAGGGTATCTTTTTCCCTGCCCGTTACGTCATGTACACCGAACATGACAGGAATGATTACAATGATTTTGAATCCCTGAAAGAAGATTTTGAGTCCTACACAGGTGTCAAGGTCGATACTTTCGAGGATATGGAAGCCGTTGCTGACGAATACGAGAAGGACGAAGACCTTTGTGTATATCAGATTGAGATAGTATGATTGATTGTTTTAACGGCAGTCCTGTTCAATCAGGGCTGCTCCTTCACTATTATACCCCATACTCTCCCCTTATATTCCTCTACTCCCCCTTGTAACTTCATTTCTTTACCTTTTCTACATTTCAGGCCATTTCATTATCCATCCTTGTCTTAGGTTATTTTTCCGCAAAGTTACCGAGAGTCTTCACTAAATATTCAAATCGGTCAGGCCACACAGTGTTGGCAGAAATCTTCCTCTCATGCTGAGAGCGTATTTCTGCCACCCGATTTGCCTTATTGGTGACTCTCCTTTGCCATGGCAGAAAAACAACCCTTGACAGGATGATAGTCCTGGACATAAGGGAATTAAAACTTTATGGTTATGGCAAAGATAGAAGAAAGCGTTAAGAAACAGTTGACAAAACTTATTGTTACATTCTTGAAGTATTACCCTGTACGCATCAGGAATGTCGGTGAGAAAGAGAAGCAGTCACGTCAGATAGTTTGGGATTTCAAGGACGGCAGAGAGTTTGAAAATGTGGCACAGGAGACCGCCCAACATTTCAAGGAACATTTCGGAGACAACCGCAAGGACATCGTGTTTGCGTGTGTTCCGGCATCCACAGCCGAAAAGAACGAGCTTCGTTTCAAGAAGTTCTCTGCACGTGTTTGCGAACTCACAGGAGCAACCAACGGTTATGAGCATATCCATATCTTGGCGGACAGGCAAACCGTTCACGACCATCGCAAGACCGAAGGAGAAATCCGCAAGACACAGGCAATCGAGTTTGACAAGGATTTTTTCGCAGACAAGAAAGTGCTTGTTTTCGATGATGTCATTTCACGAGGTCTGTCTTATGCAAATTTCGCCAATCAGCTTGAAGCGTTCGGAGCTGAGGTATTGGGAGGTTTCTTTTTGGGTAGAACATCATACAGAGTAATATAATATATGAACAAATTGATTTTAACCCAAGTTTGATAGCCAAAAAAAATTTTTAGTTATTTTTTAGCTGTATAATTTCACTAATCCATTGATTATCAGCTTTAGCATTTCTCAAAATTAAAATGTAGT
>NZ_JACJLQ010000006.1 GCF_016902295.1 Bacteroides caecigallinarum
CTGTCGCTGAAATGATAACCGTCGTATTGTCCTTTCAATCTTTGCATCATCTCTTCCTCCGTACAATGATAAACGGATGCCATATCCCTGACAGGCTCGGAGAAATAATTCCGGAGCTCTTCCTGAGTTATGCCGCAAAGAGTCTCGTAGCGGGCATCCATGCTGATGTCGTCAGGCTGGTTGAAGCCGCTGAACACGCTCACCTGAGAGAATTTCGTTACTCCCGTGAGAAGCACGAACTGGAGGTGGCTATCGGCCACCTTGAACACGGAATAGAATCCTTTCAATACGTTACGGTGACGGTCTTCAAGACCGTAATCAGTATCAAGTACATCCAAGATAGGCTTGTCGTACTCATCAATCAGGACTACGGCACGACGGCCTGTCTGTTCGTGGGCGGCACGAAGGACTTCCATAAAACGTCCTCCCAAGTCAAGACTGTCAGCATCCGAAACAAGACCATACTGCCTTTCCCAATCCCTCACATAAGCGTACAGGCGTTTCTCCAGAACGCCTTCATCCAAGAAGTTGGAACCATTGAAATCCACATGGAACACCGGATGTACATTCCAGTCCTTCTCCAGGCTGTCTATCTTCAGTCCCTTGAAAAGTTCCTTATGCCCTAAGTAATAGTTCTTTAGCGTGGAGACAAGAAGGCTTTTACCGAAACGCCGCGGACGGCTAAGGAAATAAATCTTGCCTTCGTGGGTAAGTTTATATACCAGGTCGGTCTTGTCGATATAGACATAACCATCTTCGATTATCTGCTCAAAGCTCTGGATTCCTATCGGGTATTTCATGTTGTTCAATTAATAATTAAGAATTAAGAATTAAAATTTAGGGACGAAGCCGATGCACGTTTGGAACAAAGATACGAAAATAGGCAGAAAAACAAAAGAACTGAAATTTTATTCTTTCGTTTCTCTGCCTGATATATTACTCTTTAACACGTTACCCTTTCACACGTTACCGCAGATTTGTAATCACGTTACCCTTTCACACGTTACCGCAGATTTGTAATCTGCGGTATAATAGGATATGGTAGATTGCAAATCTGCCAGAACAGTAGTTGCGACTCCGCACCCGCCAAACGGCAGATTGCAAATCTGCCGGAACACTAGGGGCTGGAACCGAAATATTTTCATCTATTCGCGGTACGATGACACTAAGGGCTTGCTACCAACCTATGTCGGCTGATTCCGGTTTACTGCAATACGGGTTCTCCGCCGTCATCTTCGTAGCCGTTATGTCCGGCTTCGACAGGACTCGGTTTAACATTGGTTGTGACATTGCTGTTTTCATCTGAATACATGTTTAACATCCTGTCCCAAAACTCCTTCTTGGTGTCCCACAATGTCAGGGTCAGTTGCTGATTATCTTGCTGGTTCCCGCACTTCAAATCCCCCAAATATGCGTTATTGGTTATATCGAGAGCCGTCATCTTGTTGCCATGACACCACAAAATTTGAAGCTCTTTCAAAGTGCTGACATCCAACGAGACAAGTTGATTACCGTTGCACTCCAAATCCGTCAGACTGGTCAGCCCGGTTACATCAAGGGTAGTCAGTTGATTATCGCTGCAGAATAAATTCTTCAGACTGGTCAGCCCGGTTACATCAAGGGCAGTCAGTTGATTATCGTTGCACACCAAAAACTTCAGACTGGTCAGCTTGGTTACATCAAGGGTAGTCAATTGATTATCCATGCAATCCAAAGTCTCCAGATCGGTGAAGTACTCAATGCCGGCAAGGCTGGTAATGTTTTTATTTTGCAAAAACAAGAAAGTTCCCCCATTCATTATTATTTGCATTCGGTTATTCTCATCCAGGGATACGGTGCCATCGGGGTTCGCCCTCCAGCCGATATTTGGGTTGAATTCTTTCACGGCATTGGCAAACGCCGCATTGAGGGCCTCGGTGAAATTGGCGATATCCAGTGCGCCCAGGTTGGTAATCTTTCCGGCGGTGAAGGTCACCTCGCTTTGGGTGGTCTTGACGTATGTCTTGCCGCCTTCACCCATATAGTTCAGGGTAATGCCGCCCGTCAGCGTGCCGGGAGCCACGACGAAGTAGTACTCCTCGCCTCTCGTGAAGGTTCCCGTCAGCGTTACCGACCGGGAAGCGCTTCCCGTGGCGGTCAGCGTACCATCGGCGATGGTATAGGTCAGCCCGCCTGACAGTGCATCGCCGGTATTATTGGCGGTCAGGGTAACTTCCGTCACACCGTCTGCGTCCACGGTGAACTTGGCCAGGGCGCAGAGGTTCCGGAACGTCAGATTTTTGCTGCCGTCCGTCGCCTGTGCCCACGAGGGGTTCAGCCCATTGGCAAAGCCGCCTGCCGTGGCTGTCTGCGTGGCGGGCAGGGTGAAGGTGATGGCATCGTGGGTGAGGGTCAGCGTCCCGTCGTCGGTGTAGGGATAGAAGGCGGTGTAGGTATCGGTCTCGGCTGCCTCGCCTTTCAGGGTGGCGGTGCTGCCGCTGACTTCGGTTGCTTCAAACTTGCAGATGGTTTCCGTTCCGTCGTAGATGGCTACCAGGTCGCCCTGCGTCCAGTTTACGGCATGGCCGTCCTCGGCCAGCGAGGTACGTGTCTGCGGTGTTCCGGCGGTAAAGGTCATGTGTACCTTCCCCGTGCTGCCGCTTTCGTTGTTCTCAATGATTTCTTCGTTGCCGCAGGCTGCCAACAGCAGGGCCAGTGCGGTCAATAGAATGTGTTTTGCTTTCATATTTTCCTTGTTTTCATTTGTCATTTCTTTTTTATTGGTTCAATGCGTTACGTTTCAAGCAGGTCAGTCTGCCCCTTTATCATAATTCAAGACAATACTTGTTTCGTCACCGCATGTATTCGATTCATCCCCATCGCATCTGGTCACCCATTTATAAGTCATCTGCACAGTCTTTTCACCGGTACGTTTCAAATTGACAGTAAGGAATTTCAGTTCTTGGGTATTCATACCTCCCGCACAAACAAATTTCACGATACTCTTGCCATTTGTCGTTATGTATGTACTTTTCCCTACATTCGGTGTTATGTAATCGTTACTATGGTCATGACCGGTCAGCAGGAACACATTGGTATAACCTTCGCATAATTCATCCAACGATTCATAACCTTCTGAATCGTTGTAATGGAATGCTATGAATATGATTTCGTCTTTATTCTCAGGCAGGTATTTTTTCAGGAACTCCGCTGAGTAGAACGGATTATTCTTACTACGGGAATACTCATTCTCAGGATGGTCTAAATTGCCATATCCGGGATAAAGATTCAGCATGAAGAAATTCACAGGTATCGTATCAGCATATCCGTTTCCTCTCAGTTGGATTTTAAAGCAATAATGTCCGTTCTCCTTATCTGCTGCGTCTTTAGAATCATTGTCACCAAAATGGAAATCAGGCAACCAATTCTTACGTACATCCCGATTACGGTCCTTAACAAAGTTTCCTACATTGGCAGAGAAGGAAAAACAATAGACATCATGATTTCCCCATCCTTCACACATCGGCATGCAATTTTCCTGTTCCATCACCGGAATAAAACAATCCTTATACTTGTCCAGCTGGTTGTTTTTAGTTCCGGTAGTTATATCCCCCTGGATAATGGTAAAGCTTCCACCTTCTTTTTCCAGCAATGCCTTCTCCAGATTTACCAGACGCCGGTCCGAGCTATATTTCTCCTCAATCAAAGCCTTATCTTCTCCCTGGTAGTCTCTCAGCTGTACCCCTTTTGTTTCAGGCGGTACGATATCCCCTTCTTCAGTGGCTCCCAGATGTAAATCTGAAATGGATGAAAAGGTCAATTCATCGACTCCCGAATAGGTTACAGGACATACCGTTACTGTAAAGACATCCTCTACAGACATACCGGAGCTTACCTTCACGTCTGCAATATATAGATTTTCAGCATCCTTATACGGGGTTATCGTACGGTTTCCGACGTTCTTGAAGACGGTATTATCGGTAGCTGCCTTCTTGGCTTCCATTACGGTAAACGTTACCCCATCCGGACACATCCATACGAACGGTTTGTCTTTCGGAAACAATTTCGTCGAAAAATTATCACTGCACCGATGTTTCTGTCCATCCAGCTTCTCTTTGTGACACGGCACTTCCAGACCTCTGTGTTGCTTTGTCAGCTGCATATTGAACTCGTTGGTATCCTTTTCCGTAAACGAAAGGGCTATCTGCTCACCTTTACCGTCAGTCGGCGATAAAGTGACGGAATATTCGTTGCTCAAAAAACTGAAACCACTGCCTTCTCCAAGGTTTCCCATGTCCTTGCTGCCAAGCCACCAGTTGTTGTAGCCTCCTGCCGTATGTCCTTGCGCGATTATCCAGTTCTGGTTACTCTTATACTCTTTTCCGTCCGCTACTACCAGCAGTGTACCTTCGACCGCGAAATTCAATTCATCCGGCCAATCTCCGTGATTCTTTGTAGCTGTAGCCTTACCGGGGAGTACCTTGTCCTTGAACCAGCCTGCCACACTTCCAGAACCTTTACGTCCGGCCTTTACCGTTATTTTCCAACCGCCCGAATCTTTACAGGCCTCCGTCACCCCTTCAAAACTCTGGCCGCTTGTAATGGAGTGGCCTATAACGTCAAAACGGAAGGAACTTATTTCATTACAGAAAAAATAAACGTCATTATCATGTGTTTTCATGCTTATAAAAATATGAATGGTTTCCGGGCACAAATACTCCTGCCCGGTATAGGAGTTTCAAGTTCTGACCTGATATACCAATCTCAGTCTGCCCAGATGGTTTCTCCTCCTGTAACGGTGATTTCAGAAGAATCGCCGCCGTAGCTGATGGGGATATCTTCCTTGTCACACGAGGCGACCCCGAGCGGCAGCGCCCGGAAAAGATGTCTCATTGTATTCATACACTTGAATTTTACATGGATTTCGTTATTCAGCGTTCTCAATTTTCAGCCAGCTCCTACCACTCTATATCATTGTCGGTCTCTGTAAAGCCATCGTGATTCACTCCTTCAAACCGCAGCTCATTGTCGAGTGTCAGATTCAAGGTATAGAATTTTCCGGGAGTCCATTTGCCGTCTGTCAAGGAAAGGCCGCTGCCGTCAGTAATGGTAAAACGGTCGCTTACATAACTTCCACCGCCTGTGGTCAGCACCACTTTCAGAACGGTTCCATCGCCGAATGACGCGCCGGGCAGCGTAGCCGTATAGGCAGTCAGCATTTCGCCCGACGCAACGGTACAATCGGACAGCGTCACTCCGATACGGGAATCGCCTTCGTCCGCATAAGTGGCCGTTACAGACGCTCCGTCTGCTGTCAACGTAACACTACGGCCGAAAACCCCTCTGCCATTCTCCGCTTCCACCCCGATACCGGTTATGGTTTCCGCTCCGGAGTTAAGATTCTTCACCCGGAAGCGTAACAACGAACCCAGGTGTTTGAAACTGAAAGACGCGGTACGTTCGGCCGTAGCCTGCGCCCGGGCGTACATGGGCATCCGCAGGCCGATATGCTCCGTACTGTTATTCCCTGTCTGTACGACATCCTCCTCGGGCATCGTGAAGGTATAGCTTCCACCTTCAGCGGCAGTATAGCCAGTAGTAGGAATTGCGGCCAGCAACCAGGTTCCAGCTTCTGCCTCGAAACCGCTTTCCGCCCCGAAATCGGCCTGACGTCCGTCATCCGAAATTGTATTCTGATCGATGGTAAAAGTATAGCCCGTCTGTTCACCGTCCTTGTAGACCAGGTGGGCTTCCTCAGACTTATTCTCCCACTTGAATGTCAGCGCGTCGCTGTCGACGGTGGCACGGGTATCGTTTCCGCCTATCCGCGAAGTAGCCCGGAACGGACGTTCCTGGCTGGTATCATCATCTTCCTGTACTCCGGCAGTATCACAACCGGTTACAGCACATGCTGCCGCCAGCAGGGGCAGCAGCCATTTTGCATGTAGTCTCTTCATTCTGTTTCCGTTCTGTTGTTTAATCAGTCATTCGTTTTCAAAATCCTTACCGGAAGGTTTTATTACCAATGAGCTGTACTGCCCAAGGAGCCTCCATCCTGATAATCTTCTCCGCTGGCACACAGGATGCCTTCGGCCTGCATTTCGATGATTTCACACTGTGGGGCTTCGTAAACTTCTCCGTTCATTTTTGTTTCTTCAATTGTTCTCATAATAATAATGTATTAATTAATGAATGAATAAATAATAATATCAGTTGTACCATTCTTACTACAGACTATGTTCACCACTCTCCCCATAACGCCGTATCAGAAAATCCAGCGTCGCGACAGACAAGTGCTCCAACATCAGTTTATGGGCCAAAGCGTCGAAGGTGTTGTCGAAGCGACGGCAGTACACCGGATGTTCGCCCTGCTCCGCACAGCGTAACAAGAAGGCCTCCCGATCCTCCCCGCCGCTATAATGGATATGACGTTTTACCCCGCGAAAAGTACTCCGGGTGATATAAATCCAGCAGGTGTCTGAAGCAAAAAGATTCATCGTATACACATCTGTTTTAATAATGTGGCGTGAAGGTAAGAATTGGCGGGGAAAAGCTATGTTGTATACGCAATTTCTTTTGATGTATACGCAAAACACTAATATTCAATGAAATAGAAACAAACTTTTTTATCATCAGACTGCATCTGCCACAACAATGAGGCGTTTGTGTTACCGCAGATTTGCAATCTGCGGTGAATATGGCAGATTGATTGCAAATCTGCCATAACAATGATTAATCAACCGGCTCTTCGGTAACCAGTTTACGGTATTCGCCAGGGGTAATGCTATAATAGATACGGTAACAACGGGTAAAGTTACTCTGCGACAGGAAACCACAGGCCACACTGATGTCCGCCAACGATATTTCAGGATGATGGTCCAGCAGATAGCGGGCATGTTTCACCCGCATATCCGAAACATACTGTGAGACTGTTTTCTGCGTACAGGCAGTTATGGCATCGGCCACGTAGGTGCGGTTGGTACCCAGTATTTCCGCCAGCTCGTCGCGTCCCAATTTAGGCTGACGCAATATTTCCGCATCGGCCAGCAACGCTTGCAGGCGGCGGAAGAGCTGCATCTCGCGCGACAGTTCATCAGCGGGCTGTTCAGTCTTGGCCTGTCGGGCAGCCTCCTCGGCACGCCGCTCGGCTTCTTCCTGACTGCGGATGCGTGCCACCAGCTCGCGGTTCTTCTGACGCAGGCGGCGGTGATGCACCACCAGCAGCACGCACAGGGCCAACAGCAACACGGCTACTGTCAGTGCAGACCCGGCCAACGTGCGGGCACGGCTCTGCTCGGCCAGGGCCACGCGCTTCTCCTGCTCCAGCTCGTCCAGGCGGTAGAGGCGCGACAGGCGGTTAAGCTGAGCGTTCGAGGCGGCTGTCTGCGCACTGTCCGCAGCTCCGGCGTAGAGGTGATAGCTGTCGGCAGCCTCGGCATACTTACCTTCGGCTCGCAGGACATCGGCCAACGAACGGTAGTAACGAGCCATGCGGGCCTGGTTGCCCCGGCTGCGGCTGTAGTCGGCCAGCATGCGCAGGATGCGTTCGGCCTCGGTGTTGTTTCCTGCCAGGCGCTCGTAGCGGGCCAGCGTGTATTGTAGTTCCTCCTGCTGCGAGGGGTCGGCATACATGTTGTTATAAAGGAGCATCGTGTCGCGCCAGGCGGTGGCGGCAGGCAGGTCGGCCCGGCTGATGAGCACCTTGAGGCGGTACATGGCGTTCTGCACCCGCAGCACGGGATTGACGGCGATGCCTTTCATCACCTCCCACTGATGAATGTAAGCAGGCAGAGAGTCACTCAAGGCCAGAGCCTCATCGTAACGTCCCCAGCCTTGCAGGATGTTGACGAGGTTGAAGCCGCTGCGGGCTGCCAGTCCGGGCGAACCGTAGCGGATGGCCCCGTCGAGGGCCTGGCGGTAGTGGCGGGCGGCCACGGAGTCCTGACCGTTGCTCAGGTAGCACTGGCCGAAGTAGAAGTCGGCGTTCAGCAGCCCGAACGGGTGGTTGTGGCGGCGGGCATAGTCGGCCATGCCGCGCAGGGAAAGGACAGCATCCACGTAGTCGCCCCACACGAGCAGGCGGTCGGCACGGCGCGCCCAGGTGGAATAGAGCAAGGAGTCGTCGGCCTGTGCCTGGTAGTAGGCTATCAGCTCGTCGGCGGCACGCAGGAAGCCCGGCTTGTCGCCCGTCATTTCGTAGCGTGAAAGCATGGCTGAGCGGAACACATAGTCGAAGTGCTTGCTGCCGGTGGCCACGGCACGCTCCAGTCCGCGCCGCTGCATGTCGAAGAAGGCGGGCGTCCGGATGCTGTCGAACATCTGCATGGACAGGGCGTAGAGGGTGCTGTCGCCGAAGTAGCCGTCCTGCTTCTGCGCCCGCAGGCTGCCCACAAAGAACAACATGACAAGAAAAAGCGTCATGCAGGAACGCATCCACTTAAGGATAGTCCTGCTACAAGTGAAAGAAATAGTCCCGAAACGAGATACAGAAGAGGATATTATAAGTTTTACGTACATGTTCGATTCTTTTATCGGGACAAAGGTAAGAAACTGTCTTGATAATTCTACACAGAAAGTCTATAATTTTGTTCCCATATCAGATATCAATGATTATGACACTCATGTCCGTCCTCACCATGATGGCTGCATGCCTCGCCAGAGTCTTTCAACTCACCTTTGAGATAAGCCTCAACCACATCCATCACAGGACCGCTGCAACCTCTCACCACCTCGATTCCGCAAGACGATAATTTGTTTAGGGCACCCATACCCATATTACCAGCCAGCATAAGTGTTATGCCGTCTTCCTGAAGCTGGTATGCAATGTTCGACTTGCATCCGCATCCTTCCGGAGAAGGCATGATTTCTGTTTTTGCAACTTCATTATTATCATTGACAGTTATAATCGTGTAGAACGCACAATGTCCGAAATGGTCGTCAATATTGCCATTTCTTGTCGGTAATGCTATTTTCTTCATATATCTATAAATTTAAAATAATACTTACATTTTTTCTCCATGACCGCACGCGAAGAACTCACTCAAGAGTTCCGGTACGGGAAGACCTTCGCACTTCAGTTTCTCCATACACTGCATGGCCTCTGTTGTGAGAGAGAAATAAATCTGGCGTTTGTCCTTGTCGCCGAAATCCCTTATCAGAAATCCCTTGTCCTCTATCGAGCGAAGGACCTTTGAGAGGTGCGACGACTTAAATCCCGTGATTTGTGAAATCTCTCCTGCGGCAACTTTCCTGCTGCCAATGCTGCACATCACCATAGCCTCGTTGAGTGATATGCCGTAAATCTCCATAAGGCTATCCTCCAGTTCGGTGATAGCCTTATAAAGTTCACGCATCTTGCATATACATGATATTTTCTCCATGCGTCAGATAAACAGATTTACGTTTGACTCCTGTGCTCTGTCCATGTATGTAGCTACTCCTCCTATCGTTACATTGTCGAGCAACTCTTCTTTCTTCACTCCCATTACGTCCATCGACATCTGGCAGGCGATGAACTCTACGCCATTGTCGATAGCCTGTTGTCTGAGGGATTCCAGCGATTCGATACCCTTGTTCTTCATGATGTATCTCATCATCTTAGAGCCTATACCGCCCATATTCATCTTCGAGAGTTTGAGTTTCTTAGAGCTTGAAGGCAGCATCATGCCGAACATCTTTCCGAAGATGTCTTTCTGTACACTCGGCTTGCGTTCCTTCTTGATGGCATTAAGTCCCCAGAATGTGAAGAAGATAGTGACTTTCTTCCCTGTGGCGGCAGCTCCGTTTGCCAGTACGAATGTGGCAAGAGCCTTGTCGAGGTCATCGCTGAAAAGGATAAATGACTTTCCGTCTGCCGAAGATTGCTGCTTTACTGCCTCTGCGGCACATGCCGTAGCCTTCTCGATTACCACCTTATATATACCTGCAGAAGGTGAAGAAGATATGAACTTATTACCCGTAGTGCGGCACCATGATTCTGCATCTCTTGGGAAACCGGCATCTGTAGCTGATATCTCAAGTCTTTCACCCGGTTTGAGTCCTTCCATTGTCTTTTTCAGTTTCAATATCGGACCAGGGCACTGCATACCGCATGCATCAACCTTTATGGTCTTTGCTTCGCTCTGTTCCACTACACACGAACATGCCTCTTTTGCTTCGGCAGCACACTTCATGGCATCATCGCCGGGAGTGCAGACTTTTGTCACGGCTGCCTTGTATGTCTTTACACCACCTATCAGATTGCGCACATCCTTGAACCCGTTTTCCTTCAGAATGTTCGATGCAAGATAACCTCTCAACCCTACTCCGCAATACAGGAACACAGGTTTGTCAGTCGGTATCTCGCCCATTCTGTCACGCATATCGTCAAGAGGGATATTTATCGAACCGTGGATATTGCCCAAAGAATATTCATCAGGAGTTCTCACGTCTATAAGAGTGACTTTCGAAAGATCTGCATCACGAAGTTCACGCCAGTAAAGCGGAGTCATCTTGCCCGAAAGGATGTTTCCTGCCACATAACCTGAAACAGCCACAGGGTCTTTGGCTGACGAGAATGGTGGAGCGTACGCATGTTCCAGTCTTGTAAGGTCATACACCGTACCTCCGTTCTTCACTACCAAAGCATACTCATCTATACGCTTGTCCACACCGTCATAACCCACAATCTGCGCTCCGTACAGACGACCGTCCTCCGGTGAGAAAGTAATCTTTATATCCATCTGCAATGCTCCGGGATAATAACCGGCATGTGAACCTGAATGTATTGTAGCCGAAAGATACGGTATCTCCATCTGTTTCAGACGCTTTGCAGGAAGACCTGTAGAAGCTACAGTAAGGTCGAACACCTTGGCAATGGCTGTTCCTATCGAACCTTCGTATTTCACCTTGTTGCCGAACACCATATTGTCGGCCACAATTCTTGCCTGACGGTTTGCCGGCCCAGCAAGGAAGTTTAGCCATGGCTTGCCTGTTACGGGATGAGGGAACTCTATGGCATCGCCCACCGCATATACGTCGGCATCCGATGTCTGAAGATATTCGTTCACATAGATACCCTTCATTTCGCCCAGTTTCAATCCTGCCTCTGCCGCAAGTCTTGTCTCCGCGCGAACACCGATAGAAAGTATCACCAGTTCGGCGGTAAGCGAAATTCCGGACTTGAAGTTTACATCGAGGGAAGTACCGTTATCCTTGAAAGACTCAACCGCCTGTTCAAGATACAGCTTCACGCCCTGCTGCTGCAGATGTTCGTGCACGAGTGCCGCCATGGAATAGTCGATTGGTCCCATCACCTGATTTGCCATTTCCACTACAGCCACTTCCATTCCTGCATGTTTAAGGTTTTCAGCCATCTCAAGACCGATAAAACCACCACCCACAATAACGGCACGCTTCACAGTGTTTTTGCTGATATATTCCTTGATTTTGTCAGTATCGTTTACGTTTCTCAGTGTGAATATCCCTTTGCTGTCTATTCCCTGCAACGGCGGAACCACCGGAGATGCTCCCGGCGACAACAGAAGTTTGTCGTACTGCTCGGTATATTCTCTGCCGTCCTTGGTACGTACTGCAACTGTCTTATTCTTCACGTCAACCGATACAACTTCCGAATTTGTTCTAACGTCGATATTGAATCTCTTGCCGAAAGCCTCCGGAGTCTGAACGAAAAGTTTATTCCTGTCGTCTATCACTCCGCCGATATAATATGGCAATCCACAGTTTGCATACGAAATGTACTGCCCTTTCTCGAACATGATAATCTCAGCCTTCTCCGTATTTCTGCGGATTCTTGCCGCTGCAGTGGCACCTCCAGCCACACCTCCTACTATAAGATACTTCATAATGTATTATTGTTTTATTCACCGCTTTAAATATTTTCCATCGGAAACTTTTGCAAAGAAATAACTATTTTCCCAATAAACAAAATGATTAACATTTATTACGGTTGTAATAGAAAGAATTAATCACACGGAGAAAAACTTATCATGGGCATGAAATAAAACATTTTTGATTCGACATTTTCTATAAATACAGATTATTTATATGTATATACAACTTATATTTATATATCTACAAATTGTGTTTTTATAAATATAAGTTGTAGATAGAGATTTTGTAAGGTTATTTGCAGGTTTGTAACTTGAATCTTTATTATAAATATGGTATTAGGCCAACCATACATTTTCCATTTTACGACAAAAAACGTCTAAAACATTTTCCATTTTACGACAAAAAACGGGCTAAAACATTTTGCCATATCATGAATTTACAGTATTTTAGTACACATAACAATATAATTATCAGTTATCATGGCAGTAGATAGAATATTCAAAAGAAAGATATATGATAGGATGATCAAATGGAAAGCAGAAAGCAATGGTAATACCGCTCTCTTAATAAAAGGAGCACGACGTGTCGGCAAATCAACTATAGCTGAAGAATTTGCACGCAAAGAATATGAATCATATATTCTGATTGATTTCTCAATAGCAGACAAAAGCGTAAAAGAATTGTTTAATCAATTATCCGATCTTAACTTCTTTTTTTTACGTCTACAATCACTATTCAACACCTCATTGCATCAAAGAAAATCCGTTATAATTTTTGATGAAGTACAACTTTACCCTCCGGCAAGACAGGCAATAAAACACTTGGTAAAAGACCATAGATACGATTATATAGAAACCGGTTCCCTACTTTCAATCAAAAAGAACGTAAAAGGCATTCTGATACCAAGCGAAGAAACCAGAATATCAATGTATCCAATGGATTACGAGGAATTTCTTTGGGCAGTAAATAAAGCTCCAACATTCGAACTTATACAATATTCATTCAACAATCTAAAATCAATGGGAGATGCTGTAAACAGAGAATTAATGAAAGATTTCCGTTTATACATGCTCATTGGAGGAATGCCACAAGCTGTGAATGAATATTTAAACTCAAATGATTTCTCTACTGTAGATGCAATTAAACGAAATATTCTGGAATTATATATGGATGATTTCCGAAAAATAGACCCTACAGGTAAAGCCTCACGACTTTTTCTCTCTATCCCTTCTGAATTATCACGCAACACAATGCGTTATAAGATCGGGAGCATAATAGAAAATGCCACAGCTTCACGCCTTGGAGAATTATTGATGGATATGGCGGATTCGATGACTGTGAATTTTGCATATCATGCTAACGATCCAAGTGTAGGCTTACCACTTCATGCAGACTATGATTGTTTCAAGATGTTCCTGAATGATACAGGATTGTTTGTAACTTTAGCATTTATGGATAAAGACTACACCGACAATGACATATATCGTAAATTACTTTCCGATAAATTAAGTACAGATTTGGGATATGTTTATGAAAATGTTATTGCACAAATCCTAAAAAGCTCAGGAAACGAATTATTCTATTATACTTTTAAGGAAAAAGTTGAAAAAGTCAATGCAGAGGACAACCCTGTTGTACGCAATTATGAAGTAGATTTCTTATTATCCCGAAAAGATAAAATCTGCCCAATTGAAGTCAAGTCATCGGGTTACAATTCCCATAAATCATTAGATAAGTTTCAGGAAAAATATTCGTCCAGAATAAAGAACCGTTATCTTTTATATACAAAAGATGTACGCAAAGACAAAGATATATTATGTCTTCCTGTTTATATGGCAGGACTCTTGTAAAGTATTAGCTTTTATTGAACTTAAAACCAAAATAAAAAAATTAAAGCCGCTGAAGAACTATCTCCAACGGCTTTAATCATATTATCATGTATATCTATCAATCTTCCATCAGCTTGCGGTAACGTACCCTCTTAGGTTCTACATTACCCATGCGCTTCATCTTGTTTTCTTCGTATTCGGTATATGAACCTTCGAAGTAGAACACTTCACTATTGCCTTCGAAAGCAAGGATGTGAGTACAGATACGGTCGAGGAACCAACGGTCGTGGCTGATTACTACGGCACATCCCGCAAAATCCTCAAGACCTTCTTCAAGGGCACGAAGAGTATTTACGTCAATATCGTTTGTAGGCTCGTCGAGAAGCAATACGTTGCCTTCTTCCTTCAGTGCCATTGCAAGGTGAAGACGGTTTCTCTCACCGCCTGAAAGCATTCCGCAAAGTTTTTCCTGATCAGCACCTGAGAAATTGAAGCGACTCAGATATGCGCGGGCATTGACATCACGGTTACCCATACGGATAAGGTCGTTTCCGCCGCTTATCACCTGATATACAGTCTTGTTAGGGTCGATATCCTTGTGCTGCTGGTCAACGTATGCCACTTTTACAGTTTCTCCGACTTCGAATTCGCCCTTATCAGGAGTTTCTAGTCCCATAATCAGACGGAAAAGGGTTGTCTTACCGGCTCCGTTAGGACCGATGACACCTACTATACCGTTAGGCGGAAGCATGAAGTTGAGGTCATCGAACAGAAGCTTCTCGCCGTATGCCTTAGCCACATGCTTGGCTTCGATAACTTTGTTGCCGAGACGTGGTCCGTTTGGAATAAAGATTTCAAGTTTTTCTTCCTTAGCCTTAACGTCTTCGTTGAGGAGTTTGTCGTATGAATTAAGACGTGCCTTACCTTTGGCCTGACGTGCCTTAGGAGCCATGCGTACCCATTCAAGCTCGCGTTCGAGAGTCTTGCGGCGCTTGCTGGCTGTCTTTTCTTCCATCTCCATACGCTTTGTCTTCTGTTCAAGCCAGCTTGAATAGTTACCTTTCCATGGAATACCTTCGCCACGGTCGAGTTCAAGAATCCATCCTGCAACGTGGTCGAGGAAGTAACGGTCGTGGGTAACGGCAATTACTGTACCTTCATACTGCTGCAAGTGCTGTTCCAGCCAGTCAATACTTTCAGCATCAAGGTGGTTGGTAGGCTCGTCAAGAAGGAGGATATCAGGTTTCTGAAGAAGGAGACGGCACAATGCCACACGGCGGCGTTCACCACCTGAAAGATTCTTCACCAACTGGTCTTCAGGCGGACAGCGCAGTGCGTCCATAGCACGTTCCAGCTTGCTGTCGAGGTTCCATGCGTCTGTAGCATCGATAATGTCCTGCAATTCTGCCTGGCGCGCGAAGAGTGCATCCATCTTCTCAGGGTCTTCGTAATATTCCGGCAGACCGAATTTATTGTTGATTTCTTCATACTCTGCCAGTGTATCTACGACTTGCTGAACACCTTCCATTACTACTTCCTTCACAGTCTTTGTATCGTCCAGCTGCGGTTCCTGAGCAAGATATCCCACTGAATATCCAGGCGAGAATACCACTTCGCCCTGGTAGCTTTTCTCAATACCGGCAATGATTTTCATCAAAGTTGACTTACCGGAACCGTTCAAACCGATGATACCGATTTTTGCTCCATAGAAAAAGGATAGGTAGATGTCTTTCAATACCTGCTTGTTGTTCTGGAATGACTTGCTCACTCCGACCATTGAAAAGATAATTTTTTTGTCGTCTGCCATATTCTTTATTTATTTAATTGTTGAATTGATTTCCATTCTTTTCTGAAAATATCTGCGTGTAAACAGAATATAACATAATAGACCAAGCATACATAACAGGCCTGCCAAAGCCATAGGGCTTAAATCGTAATATCTGCACGCATAAAAGCCTAAAGTAACACCAATCATTATTCCGGTTTCCCACATCAGCTGATATGTGTGGTATCCCGTACCGCGTTCGCAATGTTTCGGCAACTTTATCATTATTTTCAGAAACTCACACATTGCAGAGGCTACTCCAAATCCCATCATGACGCCTGCAACACATAATGTAAGAGTCTGCGTATAAGCTGAAATGATATATACAGATATGGTCATTATTGTATAGCCTGATACTACACGTACTATACCGTCTGCCTTTCTCTTTATAGCTTTTGGAATGAACCAGAAGATTATAAATCCGAGTGCAATACAAAGATAGAAAAAAGAATCGGGTTTATATGAAACAACTGTTCCCAAAACAAAAGGAACGGTCATCATATTTATTCCCGGAGGAATGTTGCGGAACAGTATAAATCTGTCGAAAGAAAACAATGGCGGTTCGAGGGGGGCACGGAAACAAATCTCAATCATCGACACAAGAAACAACGCCACTCCGGCAAAGCCTGCCGATATGTACATCATATTGTTCAAGGAGAAAATGGAAGAAAAAAACAATCCTCCGGACGCTCCCAACAGCATACCTATACCCCCTGAAAAAGCGAATACCCAATTGGCCTTGCTCCTGAACGGACTTGGTGTGACATCAATGACCAGCGTACTCCCTGTCACCATTAGCGCTATGGCAAACAATACTCCCTGAAGGGCACGCAAGGTATATATCATCCACATCTGGTCTGCGTAAGGATACAGCAATCCGAGAAGCGCAAACAACATAATACTCCTTGTACATACACTTTTTCGCTTAAATGCATCTACAAGGTAATTGTTTACCGCACCAGGCAAAAACAATGCTATACCAAACAATGAAGATACGAATGCCGCACCGGTTGGTGAATATCCCCATCTGCCTACTATCCAGGCTTGCAGCACAGGAAACAGCATATACACGCTTATGTACAATAATACATTAGACAGAATGAGAAGTACGAAATTCTTATTCCAAAATCCTTGCTCAACAGTATTATAAGAAGTGTTGTACATACATTACTGTAAAATTAGGGAAACATTATAAAAAAACATAGGACCAACAAATGAAGATACTTTTACCTCAATAAATAAGGTGTTCTTCATTTATTAGTCCCAATCCTATATGTTAGAATTAATATTGTTCTGATTCATTAGGGAAATCACTCGATTTTACATCCGAGACATACTGTCCTATAGCATCGGTCATTATTGTATGCAGGTCTGCATATCTGCGCAGGAACTTAGGGCTGAAGCCTTTAGTCATTCCGAGCATATCCGTTACCACCAGTACCTGTCCGTCAACGCCGCCACCTGCTCCGATTCCGATTACAGGAATTGTAAGTTCTGAAGCGACTCTTTTGGCAAGCTCCGCAGGTATCTTTTCAAGCACAAGAGCAAAACATCCTGCCTCCTCCAACAAATGAGCATCACGTACAAGTTTCTCTGCCTCAGCATCTTCCTTTGCACGAACAGTATATGTTCCGTATTTGTTGATAGACTGAGGCATGAGTCCCAAATGTCCCATTACAGGCATTCCGGCACCGATAATTTTCTTAACAGTATCGATTATTTCCTCACCACCTTCGAGTTTAAGCGCATCGGCATGTGTTTCCTTCATTATGCGGATAGCGTTACGCACTCCGTCGTAAGCGTCGGCCTGATATGTTCCGAAAGGCATATCCACTACAACCAAGGCACGTTTAACACCTCGCATAACAGACTTGCCATGATAAATCATCTGTTCGATTGTTATAGGCAACGTTGTGACATTACCTGCCATAACATTCGAAGCCGAGTCTCCAACAAGGATTACGTCAACTCCCGCTCCGTCAACAATCTGCGCCATAGTGTAGTCGTATGAGGTAAGCATAGAAATTTTCTCACCTCTCTGTTTCATCTCTGTCAAACGGTGTGTGGTAACCTTACGCACATCACCAGATAAATATCCTGCCATAATTTAATTTCAATTAAGTCTAAAATCTTGGCAAAATTAGATGTTTTATATCACTTAAACAAATTAAGTTTGATTTTACTTGTTCAGAAGTGAAATTAAATCGGAAAAAGTAAAGTTGCTGAAATCAGGAATCACAACGTCGCATTTATCCTTTATCGCCTCCTTCGAGTTGGTTGTACTAAGTCCAACTACAAGCATCCCGGCAGACTTTCCGGCCTGTAATCCATGAAACGAGTCCTCGAAAACGACACTGTTTTCAGGCACTGTATCAAACACCTTTGCACCAAGAAGGAAACAGTCGGGAGCCGGTTTTGAGCGGGTAAACATCTCGGCGGTAAGTATTCTGTCAACAAGCCCCTTAAGTTCAGGATGAGACGAATATACATTCGACATCTTTTTCTCGTTAGAGCTTGTAACGATAGCTATCTTCACCCCATTATTACGAAGTTCTTTCATAAACTCTACCACACCTGGAACATATTCGTACTCCATCTCACTTTCGAACTTATCCAGTCCTTTAGTTATTTCAGCCTGTTCCGCATCCATACCCTTGAAAAAACGGTCGTATATCTGCGACAAGGTCTGTCCTTTGATAAGCAGTCCGAAGTTTTCCTTATCAGGATGGTATTTTCGTCCTACCCCATTCCAATAAATAGTATATTGTGATTCTGTATCCATTACCACACCGTCAAAATCGAATAGTGCGGCAATCGTTTTAGTTTTATCCATTGTTTAGTTTTTGTTTAATTAATTGCTGCTTAATGAAGTCTTAAAACGGTCCCAACCTACAGCCTTATACCACGAAAGGGTTTCGTAATAAGTATTCCAGCTCGATTTTGACACCTTATAAGGGAAATACATGCCTATACCGCAAAAACGGCCTTTTTCTATCGTATATAAACTGTTACCTACAATTGCATATTTTACACCATATAAAGCATCAGCTGCAATAACCACCTTATTTATAATGTCCTGCAACCCATCAGGAGTATTTCCGTCATTCAAGGATTTAAAGAAATCGACAACATCAAATGAAAAATACTTAAATGAACTAACCCCATATTGTTGAATATTATCAACATCTAAAGAAGACATTTTCTCTGAATAAGTTTCCAGATTAGCACCAACCCATTCTGCCAAATCATCCATCTTGCTACAATCTATTGCCGCACATGTTCCCCAAGCTCCCAACTGTCTGCTATAATCTATATAATCTTTACAAACTTCATTATATGGAATTTCTGCATTATATAGTTTTGGCAATATTATATCGTATGGAAGACCATAAACATGGGTCTCCACCACAGCACCGATAAGATAATCAGTTACATCCTTTAATTCATAAGCGACCTCGGCTGTACCCATCATACATGCGTCGAAAAGGATAAAATCCAATTGTTTCCCGCTAAATACTTCTTCCAAAGCGTCAGCCATGTCCGGAATATTGATATTATACCCGGCATCATCGCCAAATGCGCGTCCAGAAACGGAATTACCGGGCATCCAACTTGTACCATGAGAGCCAAAAACAAGACCATAGTTTGTTGATGGAGACAGTTTTACCATCTGATCTAAAACACGAGCCATTGTTTTCGGGTCCGTAGCATTATGATTCCCCTCAGTGTAAGTACTACAATAAGCTTCACTGATAACATTTGAAGGAGTCAAATCTGAACCTTGCAGACTTTTTTTATTATTGATATTACCCTTTCCATCAGAATTGTATTGCAATAGACTCGGACCAGCCAAACCATCGTTATCATTATTATATGGTCTGTAATACACTATAAGAGTACATGAGTCTGTAGTCTGTGACAGACCTGAATACATATCCACAAGATTATCCTTCAAGTACTTATCCAAACTTCCGGAATTATTGTTGGAAATCAGATAGGCAAGTAATGTTCTTCCTGATTTCAAAGGAATTTTTTCTTCAGGAATCTCGTCCGAACATGAGACAAGAACAAATACGGACAATAGAAGTAATAATAGCTTTTTCATCTAAAAATCAAATTCTTAATAAACAAAAAACGTATCGCCATACTCTCCAACACAAGAAAGTAAAACGATACGCAAATCATGAAGACTAATAAACTTCAGCCTTCTCAAACTTAAACTCAGGGTTAACACTTTTAATCACCATGTTATTACCCTTTTTATATTTTTCCCTCAGTTTTGAAATTTCTTTTTCCAACTTGTTCTTCTTTACATTAAAGAACATAAAGCATGTACGGTTTTTACCGCCCTCTTTTGTTTCAAGATAATCTTTCAACTGTACACTGTATTGGGAACGACCAACCAAAAAGCCTTTACCATCAACCATAGCACTGTCCAGATACTGAATATCTGTAAAATAAATAAGAGAATCGGTAAACGAAGCAGAAACGCCTGCCATATAAACACCATATTTATCTTTATCTTTTGATTTCTTTGCCGTTGCACCTACAACCATAGATACAGCAAACAAAAAGCATAATAATTTTATATATCGCATATTCAATTGTTTATAATGTGACAAAAGTAATGAATTATAGTCAATCTAAGAAGTTCAAGGCTATTATTTAACATACAGAAACAAAAAAACAGAACCAAACGATATTTAGTTTGATTCTGTTATTCTTTTCGGAAACCAATCTCTATCTTATCCCAAATAAGACTTGAGCAACTTGCTACGTGAATTGTTTCTTAATCTTCTGATAGCTTTTTCCTTAATCTGACGAACGCGCTCACGAGTAAGCCCGAATTTATCGCCGATTTCTTCCAACGTCATTTCCTGCGTGTTAATACCGAAAAACATCTGGATAATATCCTTCTCTCTGTCGGTCAACGTAGATAGTGCTCTGTCGATTTCCTTCGAAAGTGACTCATTAACCAAAGAACGGTCCGCCATAGGCGAATCATCGTTCACCAACACGTCAAGCAGACTATTGTCTTCACCCTCAACAAAAGGTGCATCCACTGAAATATGACGTCCGGATACTTTAAGAGTATCAGAAATCTTATCTACAGGAATTTCAAGTTCGTCGGCAAGCTCTTCCGGCGACGGGCGACGTTCGTTTTCTTGTTCGAATTTAGAGAAAGCCTTACTGATTTTGTTAAGTGAACCCACCTGATTCAACGGCAACCTTACAATTCTTGACTGCTCTGCCAAAGCCTGAAGGATTGACTGACGAATCCACCACACAGCATAACTGATAAATTTAAAACCACGTGTTTCGTCAAACTTTTCGGCCGCTTTTATCAGTCCGAGGTTACCCTCATTAATAAGGTCTGGCAAACTTAATCCTTGATTCTGATACTGTTTTGCGACAGAAACGACGAATCGCAGGTTGGCTCTTGTAAGTTTCTCTAACGCTATTCTGTCCCCCTTACGGATACGCTGAGCAAGCTCTACTTCTTCTTCGACTGTAATCAAATCTTCGCGACCTATTTCCTGCAAATACTTATCCAGAGAAGCGCTCTCTCGGTTAGTGATACTTTTGGTAATCTTTAATTGTCTCATTCTTTAAAATCGATTTGGGTGCAAAGTTATAAAAATATCAATAAAAAGGCAACTATCCCTTTCATTATTATAACTTTTTATACAAAATAAATGATAAAGAGAGGCGTTCATGTCATAACCGACATAAAACGCCTCCCAAAACACTTTTACCTTAAATAATACCTATTATATTTACCGATGAATATTATTTCAGTTATTCTGCCTGTGACAAATCAACAGCATAGTTGGCACGTTTTCCTGAAGGATAAACACCTGTCATGAACAATACCTGATCAGGCGACTGGGATGCGGCCTTCATTACATCTTCAAGATCCTGGACGGTCTTAAGCTGCTTGCCGTTAGCTTTCAGGATAATGAATCCCTTACGGATACCGCTTTCAGCCATTCTACCGTCTGTAACACCTGTAACCTGAACACCATATCCAAGATTCAACTGGCGTTTCAATTCATCAGGCACAGCACGGAATGCAGCTCCAAGCATCTCCATGTCAGCCTTCTTAACCACTTTGGTATTACCCTGTGCATTCTTCAGTGTGATGGTAAATTCTTTTTCTTTCTTGTCACGGAATACTGTCACCCTGACTTTATCACCAGGACGATACTGTGCAAGTCCACCTTGAAGATCGGCCATTGTCTTTACTTTCTTTCCGTTAAGTTCAAGTATCACATCATTCTTTTTCAATATACCATCAGCCGAACCACCCTCGGTAACTTCTGCCACCTGTACACCTTCATTTATTCCAAGTTCTTTTTGTTCTTTCTTAATTTCATCAGTATAGTTCATATTTTCATCACCCATATTTCTACCACCTATTCCAAGCAATGCACGCTGTACTGTTCCATACTGCTTCAAGTCTGTTACAACCTTAGTCATTATGCTTGTAGGGATTGCAAATCCGTATCCGGAATATGCTCCAGTAGGTGAGAACAGCATTGCGTTGATACCTACCAACTCACCTTGAGCGTTAACCAATGCGCCACCACTGTTACCCTTGTTGATTGCGGCATCAGTCTGAATGAACGATTCTACCTGATTAGCGCCAAGACCTCTTGATTTGGCACTTACCACACCGGCAGTTACTGTAGAGCCCAAGTTGAACGGGTTACCAACAGCCAGCACCCACTCTCCTACTTTAAGCTTGTCAGAGTCACCAACAGGTATTGCCGGAAAATCATCCCCTTCAATCTTCACCAATGCAAGGTCCGATGTAGGGTCTGTACCTATTACTCTACCCTTAAGCTCTCTGCTATCCTGAAGCTTTACACTGATTTCGTCCGCTCCATCGATAACGTGGTTATTGGTTACGATATAACCGTCCTTAGAGATTATAACACCAGAACCGAAACCTTTCTGTTCAGGAGTTTCAATCTGACGCTGGCGTCCACGACCGTCACCAAAGAAATAGTCGAAAATATCAGGCATCTGCTGAATAGTCTGCACTTTGCTTCTTTGTGTAGCTACTATATGCACAACAGAATTCAAAGAGCTTTCCGCAGCTTTAGTCAAGTCAACCGGCTGCATGCTGTTTGAATCCATAGCTACAGCACGAGTCAAAGGCATAGTATTGAATGATTCATAAAAAGTCTGGCTTTCTTTCGGTTGATTATTCTGTGAAACGAAGTATGCCGTAACACCTGCAACACCTGCACTTACCGCAACCATTGAGGCTGCTCCTATCGCAAATTTAGTTACTGATTTCATAATCTTATCTATATTAAATTGTTAATTCCGCTATTGATTTAACGTTTCATCCGCTAAAGTATAACAAATTCCATACGGTTGTACTCCTAAGTATCAGTTTTTTCTCTCTTTTAACATTGACATATAATCGATTAACTGGTGTTAACGGGTAAACTGCCAAATTTACATTCATTACAAGAGCCCGATTACGATAAATATCAAAGTATTTATACCAAGTCTGCCGTTTTTTCAGTTTATTTCCCTACCTTTGCACTGAGAAAGCAGCAAACCGGTCTGTCGCTGGTATATTATACAAGAGGAAAGTCCGGGCAACATAGAGCATCCTACTTCCTAACAGAAAGCTGTCCGCAAGGGTAGAGTAATGCAGAAGAAAACAACCGCCTCATTCGGGGTAAGGGTGAGAAGGCGGGGTAAGAGCCCACCAGCCGGATAGCGATATCCGGGCTGTGCATCTTAGGAGTTGTAAGGTCATGTAAACCGGCATTAACGAGGGTTGCTCGCCCCACGTCGGAGGGTGGACCGCTTGAGCCTGACGGTGACGTCAGGTGTAGATAAATGACAGACACCCCTGCTTGTCAGGGATACAGAACCCGGCTTACAGGTATGCTGCTTTCTTTATTTCATAATGATTTCACCATTACTACATACTATGCCAAAACTCCAGATTGACAAATGGAAGAAATTTTTCCAAAAAGAACTTTGGATTGCCGATGAAGAAAAATATCCGCCTATAATTAGGAGTATAATAAAGGCAATACGAATCATAATTCTTTCAACAGAACAATTCAACAGCAACAGAATAGTAGTCCGTGCATCAGCACTCACATACAGCACCCTACTATCTATAATTCCTATATTAGCCATACTTTTCGCCATAGCAAGAGGATTCGGTTTTGATTCTATTTTAGAAGGACTATTCCGCGACAATATGAGCAGCCATCAGGCAGAGCTTGTCATCACGTGGATTAACTCCTATCTGCAACATGCCAAAAGTGGAGTCTTCATAGGTGTAGGTGTAGTCATGCTCCTCTGGACAATCCTCATACTGACTGACAATATTGAGCGAAGTTTCAATATGATATGGCAGGTCAAACGCCCAAGAACGGTATTCCGGAAAATAACGGACTATTTTTCAATGATACTTCTCCTGCCGCTACTGATAGTATTCTCAAGCGGGCTGTCAATATTCATGACAACATTTATGAAAGAGATGGAGTCGTTTGCACTGCTTGCACCGATAATGAAATTCTTTATACAACTCCTCCCATACGCCATTATCTGGGCTATGTTTATCGGTCTGTTTATATTCATCCCAAACACTAAGGTCAAGCTTAGCCATGCCATTATGCCGGGAATAGTTGCCGGAAGCGCTTTCCAGTTATTCCAGTACATATACATAAACAGCCAGATATGGGTATCAAACTACAATGCCATATACGGAAGTTTTGCCGCCATACCGATGTTTCTTTTATGGACACAAATATCGTGGAGCATCTGTCTATTCGGAGCGGAAATGAACTATGTAAGCCAAAATTTAGAATCATTCAAATACGGAAAAGAATCAAAGAACATCAGCCGAAGATATCATGATTTTTTCTGTACAATAATCCTGTCCAGAATATGCAAGCGCTTTGAAAACGGAGATGACCCATATACCGCAGAAGAACTAAGCAAAGAAAACAAGATTCCAATAAGACTCACAAAAGACATCCTTTACGAGTTGCAGGACTTACAGCTGATATATGAAGGAGTGAAGGAAAAAAACAACACTGAAGAAGTATGCTATCTTCCAGGAATGGCCATACACAACCTGACACTGGGAGTAATGCTCAACAAACTCGATTCAAAAGGGTTCGAAGAATTCAACATCGACAAAAGCCAATACACCGCTTCATGGAACGCAATGATTAAAGCACGCGAGGAATACACCTCACAAAACAACCAGATATTGCTAAAGGATTTATAATAACATACTTATAATAAAATATGAAACGGCTCCCAAACAAGATTAATGTTAGGGAGCCGTTTTCATCATATATCAAAAAAAGAGTTATTCAGCTGTAAGCTTCATCATTCTGCTCAAATACTTGCCTATAATATCAAATTCTATATTGACCACGCTACCAACCTTTATTGTATGGAAATTGGTATGCTCGAAAGTATAAGGAATGATTGCGACCTGAAAAGTATCCTCTGTAGGATTACATACAGTAAGGCTTACACCATTCACAGTCACAGAACCCTTGTCAACCGTAAAATAGCCACGTTTAGCCATTTCCGGGTCAAACTTATACTTGAAGGTAAAATACCAGCTGCCTTCTGCGTCATCTACAGCGACACAAGTAGCAGTCTGGTCAACATGCCCCTGAACGATATGTCCGTCAAGGCGACCATTCATCATCATACTTCTTTCTACGTTCACTTTATCTCCAACCTTCAAAAGACCGATATTGGAACGCTCTATAGTTTCTTTCATGGCAGTTACAGTATAAGTGCCGTCCTGTATGCTAACCACAGTAAGACACACTCCATTATGCGACACACTTTGGTCTATCTTCAATTCATCTACAAATGAACATTTAAGTGTCAGGTGAAGGTTTTCCTGTTCCTTAACCACCTTTACAACTTCTGCAAATTCTTCTACAATACCAGAGAACATAAATACAATATTTTTTATTATTCGTTATTTTCAAAAGATTTATTCAGGAATAGGCTTACTCCACACCGTCTCCCCGTCCGAATCGACCACCGATATTGTTCCACCGGCGTACTGTTCGGTATATGAATTACCTTTTTCCAACATATCCTCAGCCATGTGTATAGCCTTTTCCATTGTCTTCAGCGAAAACCCCTTGTTATCATAAGAGTCGCCGTCAGAAAAGTAAATGTCATAAGTTTTCATCTAAGTCTGTCTTTAATATTTTGCGAGACAAATATAGTGTAAACCAAGTGAAGTACAAAGCGAAAACAAAGTTTAATCATTATATTATCGCCACAATGCCGTAAAAACAAAAAAAGAGAAACCAGTATCTAACTGATTTCTCTTCTAAGAGCGGAAAACGAGACTCGAACTCGCGACCCTAACCTTGGCAAGGTTATGCTCTACCAACTGAGCTATTTCCGCATTATTATTTATGTGAAGGAAATGAGACTCGAACTCACACGACATAATTGTCACTACCCCCTCAAAGTAGCGCGTCTACCAATTCCGCCATTCCTCCATAAACCGTTTAAGACTTGTGCCCAGAACAGGACTCGAACCTGCATGCCTCTCGACACACGCACCTGAAACGTGCGCGTCTACCATTCCGCCACCTGGGCAAACACAAACCTCGATTGATTTGCTTTTGAGCGGAAAACGAGACTCGAACTCGCGACCCTAACCTTGGCAAGGTTATGCTCTACCAACTGAGCTATTTCCGCATCTTGTTCAAAATGTCAATTTCACTTTTTTGAGCGGAAAACGAGACTCGAACTCGCGACCCTAACCTTGGCAAGGTTATGCTCTACCAACTGAGCTATTTCCGCATTGTTTATTCAACCGTTAGTTGTTTTCCCGATTGCGAGTGCAAAGGTATAGCTTTTTCTGAAACCACCAAAACATTTGAATACTTTTTTTGAAACTTTTTTCTCAATAAGTCACAACCCCTTGATAATCAACACCCATAAAAAAGTGTGGTTCGCAATAATAATCCACTTATTATTGCAAACCATATAAATCAGCACATTCTGTCTCTATAATCCTCATAACGGAATGTTCTGTAAATTTCCAGATTACCGTCTGAATGCAATATTGCTATCGAAGGATGATGAATACCATTGAACATATTAGTCTTTACCATCGTATAATGTATCATATCCTCTAACACTATTCTTTCGCCTACACTCAACTCATGATCAAATCTCCAGCTTCCCATATAATCACCGCTTAAACAACTGTTACCACCTAATCTGTAAACATGTTCTTCAGGTGAAGCCGTCTTCACCGCATCGGCAGGAAGAGATTCCGCTCCACGTACAGCAGGCTGATAAGGCATTTCCAGACAATCAGGCATGTGACATGTGAAACTTACATCAAGTATTGCAGTACGAATGCCTTTGCTTTCCACTACGTCAACCACCGAGGCTACCAGCGGACCTGTCTGCCACGTAAAAGCTGATCCCGGCTCGAGTATAATCTGAAGATTAGGATAGCGCTGTTTCAGTCCTTTCAGAAGACCGATAAGATGATTAACGTCATAATCCTTTCTCGTCATCAGATGACCGCCACCCAAGTTAAGCCATTTCAATTGCGGGAACCACTTTGAAAACTTCTTCTCGATATGTTCAAGAGTCCTTTCAAGCTCGTACGAACTCGATTCGCAATGGCAGTGACAATGAAACCCATCAATGCCTTCAGGCAATGTTTCCGGAAGCAAGTCGGCAGTCACTCCGAAACGTGTTCCCGGCGCACATGGATTATAAAGTTCGACTTCCACCTCCGAATATTCAGGATTTACGCGTATTCCGAACGATACATCCTCGCCCGATTCTTTCGCCATAGGATAAAAGCGGCTGAATTGCGAAAGAGAGTTAAACGTAATATGACTGCTGTATTTCAGGAAAGCAGGAAAGTTCTCCTCTGTATATGCGGGCGAATATGTGTGCGCCCGGCTTCCGAACTCCTCAAAGGCAAGACGTGCCTCATATTCAGAGCTTGCAGTGGTATAATTGATATACTCCCTGAAGATAGGAAACGACTTCCACATGGCAAAAGCCTTGAAAGCCAAAATAATTTCCACTCCTGCCGATTCGGCTACATTCTTTATCAGACTCAGGTTCTTTCTGAGCAATTCCTCTTCCATGACATAGCATGGAGAAGGCACTTTAGTCAAATCCATAATCTTAATTATCCAATTATTTTAAAACGTGCAAATTTCAATAACAGTTGTTTTTCGCCGGCATTCTCAAATCTTACAGTCGCTTTGCAGTTGTCGCCGCTACCTTCCAGTCTCACGACCTCTCCCCTGCCGAAACGCTCATGCTCTATCAGGCGGCCTACCTCCACACCGTGTGTATCAGCCTTTCCTGAATACATGTTTCGGTTTATCGCAGTATTTGGTACAGAAGGAACAATCCTTTTCAGATTTCTTGGCGGTACAGGCTTTACGAATCTAACCGGTTCTTGTGGAATCTCGCCACCATCGAACATAGAAGGTCCGCTGCTTCTGTAAGTATCATTTTTCTCGTAGCCACGCTCATAATTACGTCTGGAATACCCTTCATTCCGCACCGATGTAAATCCACTGTCAGCAGGCAGTTTCAAGTAAGCCGGATTAATATCCTTGAGGAAACGGCTCGGATTACAGAATTCAGGCTTGCCATACTTATACCTGTTCTTGGCATACGAAATGAAACAATTCTCCTCCGCACGGGTTATCGCCACATAAAACAGTCGTCTTTCCTCTTCAAGTGCTCTTGGTGAATCGGCTGACATAGGTCCGGGGAAGAGATTTTCTTCCATACCTACAATAAAGACATTCCTGAACTCAAGTCCCTTAGCCGAATGGATAGTCATCAGAGTAACCTTAGGCACACTATCGTCCTTTTCTCCATCCTGATCGGTAAGCAACGCTACCTCCGAAAGATAATCAGTGAGAAACATTCGGTCATTACCTTCCTGACGGCGGATATCACAGAAATCGTAAATACCGTTCACCAACTCATCAATATTCTCGCGTCTGCTCAAACCTTCGGGCGATGTATCCTGAATAATATCAGCCATTATACCTGAAGCGCCTACAATCTCCTTGCCCAATTCGTATGCATTGACAGTTTCAACCTTACCTATAAATTCCGCAATTATATCCTTGAATCCCTGCAGTTTGGCGTGAGTACCTTTATTAATATTCAATCCGTAATCAAGAGGCGACGATATGACCGTCCACAGGCTGACACCTTCCTGTGCTGCAGTAGCAATAATCTTATTCAGCGTAGTATCACCTATCCCCCTTGCCGGATAATTTATAACCCTCTTCAGAGCCTCACCGTCGTGCGGATTGACAGCCAGGCGGAAATATGCGATAACATCCTTTATCTCCTTACGCTGATAGAACGACAGCCCTCCATATATCCTGTATGCCACAGCGCGTTTACGAAGAGCCTCCTCAAATATTCTACTCTGCGCATTTGTTCTGTACAGAATGGCAAAATCACTGTAAGGCTGTCCTCCCTTAACGTGCATGGAGGTAATCTTGTTTACCACAATCTCGCCTTCTTCCACATCACTGTACGCGCTTGTCACGGTTATAGGTTCACCAACGGAGTTTTCAGAAAAGACTTCCTTCCTTATCTGTTCACGGTTTTTCTCTATCAGACTGTTGGCCGCTTTCACAATCAGCTGTGTAGAACGATAGTTCTGTTCGAGCTTGAACAGACGCGCGTCATTATATAGTCTTGTAAATTTCAGAATATTGTCAATGTTTGCTCCTCGAAAAGAATAAATACTTTGGGCATCATCACCAACCACACATACACGCTGATGCTTGCTCGTAAGTTGCAGCACTATGCTATGTTGTGCGAAGTTTGTGTCCTGATACTCGTCCACAAGAACATATCTGAATCTGTCGGCATATTTTTCGCATATATCCGGATGATTTTTGAACAACAGATAAGTATTTACCAGAAGGTCGTCGAAATCCATTGCGTCACTCTGCTTGCATCGTTCGCAATACCTTATATATATATCCCTCATAGCAGGAATTTTTGCCTCTGAGTCGCTTCTGAAAAACTCAGCGCTTGCAGCGTATGCCTGAGCTGAAACAAGATGATTCTTGGCATTGCTTATACGCGACTGTATCAACCCTGGTTTATACACCTTTTCGTCAAGATTCAATTCTTTAAGAAGAGATTTTATCAAGCTTTTGGAATCGGATGAATCATATATCGTAAAATTCGAAGAATAGCCCAAAGCCGCAGCCTCAGTACGTAATATACGGGCAAAAATGGAATGGAAAGTACCCATCCACAAATATTTGGCCTTTTCCGTACCTACGGCACGCGATATACGTTCCTTCATCTCGCGTGCCGCCTTGTTGGTAAACGTAAGTGCCAATATAGACCACGGTTCATACCCATTATCAAGCAGGTATGCTATCTTGTACGTCAGCACCCTCGTCTTTCCGGAACCCGCTCCGGCTATAACCAGCGATGGCCCTTCATTATAAAGCACCGCAGCACGCTGGCTTTCATTCAGTTCATCAAGATAATCAGTCATCTTTTATATAAATGTATGATAGATAAATCAATAGTAAATTTCAGGTTACAAAGTTATATAAAAGAAACGACATTCATAATCATATTATCATACATTCATCTATAGTAAGCTTATATCCATTCCCCCTTATATTAATAATCTGTACACGTTTATCCTTCGACAAGCGATGCCGTATCCGCGTTATCAGAACCTGCAAACTTCTGGTACAGAAAAAATCATCGTTTCCCCATAATTCCAACAATATGTTCTGCATAGGGACGATAGAACCGAAATTCTGACAAAATCTTTTCAGAACCTCTGTCTCTCTATTTGGAAGTTGCTCTGTATCACCAGTAGGTATATATAAAAGAATCCCCCTGTCCGCATCAAACTCATAATCTCCAATTTTAAAAATCCGCTGTTCCGATTCTTCTTTTGAAGAGACACGTCCGGAAAGAGCTTTTATGCGTACTATAAGTTCTTTCATGGCAAACGGCTTACGGATATAATCGTTGGCACCTGTTTCAAATCCTGCCACCACATCGTCCACCTCTGTTTTTGCCGTAAGAAATATTACGGGTGTAGTCTGGTCTGTTTTTCGTATTCTCTGTACCACATCAAGTCCAGATATTTTCGGCATCATTATATCCGAAATCAGGACATCGGGTTTTGATTCAAAGAAAAGTTTCAGTCCCTCCTCACCATCGTATGCAAGACAGACGTCGAAGCCAACACTTTCCAGTGTATCTTTAATTATCTTTGCCAGAGTTATTTCATCTTCAACAAGCAATACTTTTATCTTTCCCATATCATTATAATTCAATTGTAAACGTACTTCCCTCCCCCGGAGTACTGGTTAATGAAATCCGTCCTCCATGTCTTTCCACAATCGTTTTTGCAAAATAAAGACCAATGCCATATCCTTTCACTTCGTGTACATCGCCATGAGGAACACGATAGAATTTCTCAAATACATGTCTCTGGTGTTCCGGAGCTATTCCAATTCCATTGTCTGATACAGAAATAAACAACTTATCTGATTTTCTGATTGCCTTGAGCAATATCCTCACCGGTTCACCTGAATACTTTACCGCATTATCGACTAAAGTAGAAACCACACTCGACATCAGTTTTGCATCGAATACTGCAGTCAGATTTTCATCGGCCTCTATCTGTATATCACAGGCTTTTGCAGTACGTAACCTGGTTTCCTGTACTATTTTCTCAAACATATCTCTAATATTTGTCTCCGATACGTCCAACCGGAAATTACCCCTTTCCTTCATTGACATCGAAAGAATACGTTCCACAAGGGCACTCAGTTTTTCCAGCTGTTCCCTTGTATCAAGCAGGTATTCCTCCCTTTTTACAGGATTATCCGCCAAGCCATAATTCAACAATGCATCATTTGCCGCGTATGCCACTGCAATTGGAGTCTTCAGTTCGTGAGTGATATTGCTCGTAAAGCTGCTTTTCATCTCGTCCAGTTCCATCTGCTTTTTCAGCGTTCTAATAAAAAACCAGAAAGAGAATATCACTATGGCGACAACCATCAACGAAGTGAATATAATGCCGGACATATTCAACAGTATATATCCGGTCATCAGCCCAGTATCAAATGAATAAGGTGTTTTACCAAAAGTTGATTTAACTATGATATATCCATTTCGAACAACAGAATCGAGATTTACATTAGATAAAAACTCCTGTCTATCCAACGGACGGAAGACTTCATCTATACCTGCCTCCTTAAAATTCTGAAAAAGTATGGAATCCATCATTTCATAAAATTCCGGAGAAGTCACTGAAGATGCCACCTGTTTGTTAAAGTCATCACGCCTGTAAACACTTATTGACCTGATTTTATTGCCAGAAGAAGAGTCTCTTTTTATTGATACAATCTTAGACAAATTATCAGGACTCAAAAATGCTATGGAGTCTGTCAGTTGCTCTCGTTTTAACTGAAACGAATAAGCTGCGAGCTCAGACTTGGAAATCAATGAACTGATCTGCATCTCCAACGACTGTCGTTGAGACTTGTAAAGCCCCGAAAGCCAATACCCCTCATAAGCAGCAATCATGACAACTGAAATTACTGCAATAATCAGGAATCTGTGTTTGTTATCTATCTTCATACCAAATAAATCTGTTTAACAGAACAAAAGTAATAGTTTTAAGGCAATATAATCACAAATCCACACTCAACTTCATGAGATATTCACGAGGTCTGAGTCGGGTCATAGAGTAAAAACGGGTGATTGAACTTACATTAACCTGCTCATAAACAGAATTGCCGATAATATTGTCTGCCACAAGCGACAGTTCCCACTTCTTCGATTTATACCCTACAGAGATATCACAGAAGCTGTTCACTCCAAAAGATTTTTCATTGCTGTGATATATTTCATTATTCATCGAGAATATCCATCCGCCTGCGGGATTGAAATTTACCCCAAGCGAATGCGACCAGTCAATTACACCACTTTCATTGTATGGAGCTGTTTTTTCCTGTCTATTGCATATCATCATTTTTGACTCACCCTGTATTGATATACCTTTCACAGGCTTCAATGAATAGTCTAACGACGCATTATACACATTCATCCTGTTTTTAGCCAACACTCCGGAAACTAACATCTGCGATTCGGAGGAGTTTACTCCCCCTCCAATCCCAAGAGTGGTATTTGCCCAAAAGAAATTCTTGGCTATGCGTCCGTCAACGATATATGAGTCAGTACTATAACGCCCGGATGTAGCCACCATATTATACACTCCGGAATCCAACTCTCCGCTATACAGAATGTTACCTATATTGTGAATATACACAGGTCGCAGATAGGCAAACAGACCGTAAAGGAGATTACGATAAGTTAACGAAGCGCTCAGAGAATGAGCAAATTGAGTTTCCGGTTCGCCTATTCCAACAGTACATTGAGCATACGAAGTGAAAAGAGGTTCTGTAACAAGTTTCTTTGCATCATACGGATCGGCCGTCAGACGGTAATCAAGAATAAGTTTCGATGTGGGAGACATTTCCCATCTCCAGTTCAGATTAGGCTCAATCCAGAAGTCTGAAGAACGAAGCTTATCAGCAGCCCCATTCCCCGAATTATCCAATAACTGATTCACATAGCTGACCTTGGTCTTTGCCGTTAACTCATGTCCTTTATGCCTCATACTCACAGACGGACTCCAATATAGCTGTTGAAGCTTCCAATCAGTGCTGTTTATCTTCTGATAACGACTGTCAAATCCCATCATATTATCAAAATACAATGCTCCGAATTTCTTTTTATACTGCACATGATTTTTCGAAGAGAATAAATCCATATCAAGCAACTGACTGTTGCCGTTTATCGTAAGCAACTGTCCCGGCAAACGGGTATAACCGGTAGAAGAATTGAACTGAATGACATTGCCCCCTGCCGTAGTATGCGACAACAGTAAATCTTCCGAGACCATACGTTTATAAGGTTTGACTGAAAGAGCGGTAAGCCTGTCATTATAAAGTATATTGCCATGACTTACATTCCAGTCGGAATACACTTTCGAAATGCTTTTCAGATATGTTCTTTCCTTATTCAGCGTATATGTTATTTCTCCTTTTGCCTCCTTTCGCCTGCTTTCCACATTCCAATCCTCCGTAATTACCGGCGAACCGTCCAAATCCAGATATGTAGTGGAGCTCTTTCTCAGCTGTTCCTCACTGTCAAACAGTCCGCTTGCCTGTATTCTCAGATCTGAATCTTTTCCAGTCCTCCACAGCCAGTTACCGGAAAGAAGATGACTTTTATTGAATGTATATCTTTCGACATCAAAGGCAGGACCGCCCAAATCGAGCAAACTGATAATATTCGCTTCTCCACGATATTCCAACAAGTCGGAAAGGCTTAAAATCTCATCTGCAATATTTGTCCCTGTATTGGTGTTTTTATAAAGCAACAATGTCTGGAAATTCTTCTTGAAATTCATCTCCATCAGACGGTTCTCGTAAAGGAAGCCATCACTCTTTTCCGCCAATCCCAATCCTATATCAGCCAAACCCGTCCAAACAGACTTGGCATCATCTTTAAGAACTATGTTCAATGCTGCTTTATCACTGAACTCAATATCACGCAAGGACTTTACAGCCTGATGATTTTCCAAGACCTGAACACTCTCCACCTTGTCTGCCGATATGTTATTGCTGGCCTGGGCATATTGACTTCCCATCAGATCAAGACCTTCAATGTAAAAATGATTTATCGATTTTCCCTGATAAGATATACTGCCGTTAGGCTTTACTTCCAGACCTGGCATTTTCCTTATCACATCGGCTATACTGCGGTCCTGTATCTGCTTGAAACCTGCTACGGAATATGTCAGAGTATCACCCCTTTCACTTATACGTTCGGCTTTTACAGAAACCTCACGAAGCTGAAAGCTTGTTTCTTTCATTCTGACAACAACCGTATTTACCGCAGGATTATACTTTACAGTCTGTGTTTCATACCCCAGAAAGCTGAATCTGATATATGCAATTCCACCTACAGGTTTAAGAGTAAAGTAACCCTCAGCATCTGAAATGGCATAACACAGCTGCCTGCCAGATTCATTATAAGCCACAATATTCACTCCATACATTCCATTTTCGGATGTATCAACCACCTTACCAAAGAAAACAGCAGAAGATTGCGCAGGCAGACACAAAGAAACAGCAAGGGAGAAACACAACAGAATGATTCTTACCATAACCATACGAATGATGTATTTTCAAATGGCATTATTCCAGGTCAAGATAATTACTTGCAGGCTTGACTGTATTGGTTATATCTTTACCGTTGATATCAACAGCCTTTACCAGGTTGATACCCAATTCTTTTACCGCTTCTCCATAAGTCTTCCCTTCCTCGGATTTTCTCAGTTTCATAAATTTCGAACGTGAACACTTCAGAGCCTTGTCCTTCTCGAACAACTCTATTCTGGCGTCAGAAACATTCTGTTCCAAACCTACCGCAACAAAATGAAAAAGATTGTCAGCATCGCATGCTTCAAGAATCACACCGGGCAAACCTTTCAGAACATAAGGACCTGCCGAAACAGGGATATCGGGTGTGTACCATACTGTCCATGTTCTGCCATAAACTGTTGCTACGGCCTTCTTGCACTGATAATCACAAATCGTTTTGGTACTGTCAGATAATTCCCACTCTATCTGCGGAAGTTTCTCTGTGTATATAAACTTATTTGTCTTGATATACTTCATATAGGTATATTCATCAGACGATGGCGCACCCGTCAGAACTTCCAGAGAGTTCTTGTTTCCATACTTTATGTTTGCATTCTGTGCCCTCGCCAAGGCTGTCGCAATATCCGTTTCTTTGGAAATATTATCATATTCCGACGCCCATGCCCTGTTATTCGGATTATAGAAAACGGATTGGGTTTTGCCTACATCAAGAAACCATCTGTAGGTTTTGCGTGTCTTACTGTACAAAGCATCACAATAGTATGTGACGCGAAACAAGGCTGTTTCCTGCGCATTCAGCACAACAGCCGAAAGAAATAGAATAAAGGTAATAATCTTTCTCATAAATACATTCATTTAATGTTTATATGACAAAGATCGTATGTTGGAACCAGATTTGCGGTTAACTCATAGCTAACACTCGGTTAACTATGGTTAACTGAATCCTCTACTCTACCTTACATTCATCAATAATTAAATCCGAAGCTCCACAACGGAACAATATTACCATAACCAAATTCTATATCGTCCTTAACAATATATGCATTTTCAATACCTTCTATCTGTTTCAGGCCTTTCTTGCGACCTCCAACCTCAAATGTAAAGTCTCCGACCATGAAATCTGCAACGGATGAAGTGACAATATCGTGGTTTACACGTAACTGGTTGAAGAAATAAGTCTCACGAATATTGCCTATGTCTGAATCTTCTCTGCCAAGCGCATAAATAAGGTTTGTATTATCGAGATATATCTTATCAACCTTTCCAAGCCCACGTATTCCACCTGTATCATCCCTCAGTTGAGCTATCATACCAGCCTCTTCTATGTACAGACAATAATCAGCAATGCTGTTACGGCTTACATTCAATACCGACGCAAGACTGCTAATATTTGGTTTGAACGGTACACTTTTCGAAATCACAGCCAATAGTTGTTTTAACTTACGTGCTGTAGATACATTCATTCCGGCATATTGCGGTATGTCGGACTCTATAGTGACATTAACGATCTGTAGCAGCTGATTCTCATAATTATTTTTAGGGAAAGGATAATATCCTTGCCTCAGATAACCGGAAAAATATTGCAAAGGACGGAAATCAGACGGAAATTCTAACTTTAAATTCAAAATTTCGTCAAGTGTGTATGAACGAAAATCATAACCATGGAACATGTTGAGATATTCACGGAAAGACAGTCCCTGCATGTGATACATTGATGTACGACGACTCAGGTCAGACACTCCTTTATGTATATCCAGAACTGACGAACCAGTAAAGACTATCTGTAGCCCGGGATGATAGTCATACATCAGTTTAAGTTCTTTCGACCAGTCTTTATAACGGTGAATCTCATCGATAAACAGATATTTCCCACCCTGTTTCACAAAACTGTCTGCCAGGTCCAGAAGACGATGGTCGGCAAAATAAAAATCCTCGGCTGTTACATAAAGGGAAATCTCTCTGGGAAGATTTTCTTTAATGTATTGAAGGATGAGCATAGTTTTACCAACTCCTCTTGGCCCCGTCAAACCTATCATACGGTTATTCCAGTCTATTTTATTATACATGTAACGGTGATAGTCCGTACTTACTTCCTGAATAAGTTTACTGAATCTTTCCTGTAATCTGTGCATAATACTCTTTTTTGCAAAGAAAACATATTTTGCTCAATTAGTGAGCATTTTTCGAAATATTTTGCTCAATGAATGAGCAAAATAATAATAACTTATCCTACCATCCATTCCTCTATAGTCCCCGTCTCTGACGAGAACACAGCACCTATCTTATATACTCTACGTCTGTCAGACTCATATTCACGGGCATACCCCCTCTCCTCTATCTGACGCATAGCCTCATCGGCAGTTCCGTCAAGCTTGAATTCAAATATATAGACATAATCCGGAGTTTCCACGATACAATCTACACGACCGTGGCTCTGCACCTTCTCCGTATAGACTGTATAGACACTGATAAGGCGCATGATAAGATAGAATGTATAGTGGAAATATCTTTCCTTTTCGCGCTCGTTCTCTTTGCGTCGCATCGTATAGGGAATACTTGCAAGGAAAGCAGTCATACCGGTACGGAAATCGTCTATCTCACCTTTTTTCAATTGTGAGACAGCTTTCCTTATCCATGATGCAGTCTCCATTTTATCGCCAAAATAAGATGAAGCCACCATCGTAAGAAATCCGCGTTTTACCTCATTGTTTGGAAAATCAAGCAGGAATGTCATTTCTTCCAAATCGAATTTCTTTATAGTGAGATAGCCACTCTGATATATCATAGGCAATGGCTGCTCAATGTTGGCTTTGTAGTCTATAAATTCTTCAGGAGAATAATACTTCCCTGTTATCTCGTTCATATTCTCGTCTGAATGCGACAACAGGCGGATAAGATATGTCGGTGTACCGCTCTTGAACCAGTAATCATATATTCTTCCGGCATCAAAAGCATTGAGCAAACTGAAAGGATTATATACATCGGTCATTCTATCGCTGAAATGATAACCGTCATACTGCGACTTAAGCATATTCATCATTTCATCATACGAACAACTGTATTCGTCAGCCATCTGTTCTATAGGCTCTCTGAAATAACTTTCAAGTTCATACTGAGATATACCGCAAAGAGTCTCATATTTGGCATGCATGCTTATATCCTTGGGCTGATTGAATCCGCTGAAAACACTCACCTGCGAGAACTTCGTTACACCTGTCAGAAATACAAACTGAAGGTACTCATCGGCACCCTTGAAAGTGGAATAAAAACCTTTCAGGATGTTGCGATGTTCTTCCTCAAGGTTCTTGTCGTAGTCCAGGACATCGAGGATTGGCTTGTCATACTCGTCAATAAGTACCACTGCACGGAGACCGCTCCGTTCGTAGGCAGTCTTAAGCACCTTCAAAAAGCGGTTTCCAAGGTCCGCTTCTATATCACCCGAGTCTAATGAATACTCTTTCTCCCAATCGGATATATAGCTGTTTATACGGTTCTCCAAAATCCCCCTCTTCATAAAATTAGAACCGTTGAAATCAATATGAAACACCGGATACACCTTCCAGTCCTTTTCCAGCGCATCTATCTTCAATCCCTTGAACAATTCCTTTCTGCCAAGGAAATAATTCTTCAATGTTGACACAAGAAGACTCTTGCCGAAACGGCGCGGACGGCTGAGGAAGTATATTGAACCTTCCTTCACCAAGCTGTAAACCATATCAGTCTTATCTACATAAACAAAATCGTCCTCTATTATACGGTCAAAGCTCTGTATTCCTATAGGATATTTCATGATGGAGAATTAATAATTAGTGAATGCTATTGTTGTCACTCACAAAGATAGTATTTTCCCTAGTATAATAGATGATTCGGGCAAGATTTTTAAACATAAATACGGTGTATTGACCCCTGATTTGGAATGACTGCAGAAACATGGAGTAACCGAACTGACAATGGAGATTACCGTATATATTTGATTCCTATTTTGCGTGTGTTTAAAGAAATGTTCGAACAGTAACTCGTCAATCCATATTTCATATAACAGCTTCCCGGTCGAAAAACAGACATCAAGGATACAGAGTGGATTACTATCTGCTTACACAAAGAAATGTCAGATAAAAAAGTCCTAGCTCTATAGTACATTTTATATACTAAGTAAAATTCATAATTTTAAAACAAAACAGAATAGAGGATGTCTCACAAAAGTGTGACATCCTCTATTCTGTTTTATTTCTGTTTTTGATATCAGTTATTCCTTTATCAGGTAGAATCTGTTTGATACAGAGGAAATATTGCTGAATACGATACTTTCTCTCAGTGAATGTTTCTTGCCAGTTTTACTGTCAAGCAACATCCAGCCTTCCCAGAAATTACTACCGTTGTCAAAATCCAGTTTTACGCTTCCTGATTGCTTCATATAAAGACCCAAAGGAATACTCTTACCGGACTTGATGCGTTGGATGGCAAGTGCTTTCCTTTCTGCCACCGTATATACGGCAACCTCAGGCTTGACCTCATTGTCTATCAGTATGCTGATGTCCTCTTTAGAGCTATATGAATCAGAGGCGCTTTGTGACTGTAAGACAACACACGATGAAGTTTTACCGTTAACTGTAGCATTTATTCTTAACATTCCATTCGGTACAGAAGAACGGCTGCTTACAGAACGTGAACGGAATGCGGCTGGTGTAGATCCATTCTTCTGATGGAACATACCTTTAGTTAAATTGACAGTCAGTCTTTCTCCTTGTGTTTTTGCCTGTACAAATATAGCTTCCATCGGTGCAACTGTAGTAGGTGTTTCTGCAAGTGTAGAAACAAGATTTCCACCATTTAGTGTAACGGATACGTAATTTGAACCGTCATATATTTCTACGGCACTCACATTTGTTGAGTTTTGTAACAGAAATTCTCTTATATCAAGATGAGTCATGAACGGATTTCCTAACAGGAAGCGGGTGCCGGATGTTTCAATTGACAAATCTATACTTCCATATTTATCCATTATAAACTTTCCAACAGAACTTCGACCAATTGTTCTACTTTCACCGGTAGCCACTCCGTTAGCATAGAAGAAATTATAAGTCTTATGTTCTTTCGGGAAGCGGAAAGTATATTCCCCTGATTCTCCGTCTTTTCCCGGACGGATAGAGAATCCCTGTGCAGGTTGATAATCAGTACTTACAGCATTAAATGTTCCTGACCAGTCCGTCTGATCTATATTAATATCAGATATAGAACCATTCTCACTCACACCTACCATTTCTACTGTTTTACTCCAGAAACGCTGATATATAATTGGTGAAAAACGCTGTTCAGGATATGTGGTCTCATTTAAAGATACAAAGAAGCATTCAGGATTGGTATTAGATACAAACATATCTCCTGTGTACATTCCATTTAATGGTGCTGAAAACAGACTGTATTTTCCACCTTCCAGATTAGCATCAATGAAAACCTTTTCAGGATAATTATCTGAAAAGGCCGGAGTATTTTCAAGCTCCGCTCCTGGTGCAAAATAGATAAAATGGCACATATTATCTTCTCTGTCCACCAATCTAGGATAAATAGAAGCACCAGAAGGAAGGATAACGTCAGTACATTCCCATGGCGAGCCATTGTCCCAGTTTTCCCATCTGTTCCAGTCCGTGGACTCGCCCTGCGGTTTCCATTTGGTCTGCTTCGGGTGGACGTACACTTCGGCGTTGTCCCACAGGTGTTCTCCTTCCTGAAGTATGTCCACATAATATCTTCCTTTTTTCCACGATGCATCATCGTCTACCCGTAAGATCTTCCCGTCCTCGCTGAAGGTGCAGTTCGTGGTTCCGGTCGTTCCGTTCTCTCGGTTGGTCCATGCCAGTGAAAGTACGGTGCCGTCTGTCAGGGTGGTACTTTCTACTGGAATCAAGGCTGCGTTGCCTTCGCACAGATGGGTGATGCCGCTTGCCAGAGTCAGGACACCAGATGTTACATCGTCCGAGCAGTCCGGAATACCGTCGCCGTCTGAATCAACACGAGTATATACACCACGAAGATATATAGTTTTTATTACACTTAATGTACTCGCCATTTTAAGTTCTATTCTATTATATGGAGAAGTTAGTTTTTCACCCGGTATCTCAAGATATACTTTTCCGTTTCTGCTGATTACATTTACATCTGCTGTAGTAAAGTCTGTTATACTTCCTACCTCAGTGTCCCCATTAAATACTGTTAAAGAAAAACCTCCAAGAACTTCTGTACTGATTAAATCTCCATTTCCTCCTAAAACGAATCCTATCGGCTGTTTTGCCGGTTGTTCGTCAAATGTAAGGCTTATGGTTGCTCCAGATAACAGTCCTACTGTTGTATAATAACTTGCATAAGTGTCGAGACTTGCATCAAGTAAATTTTCGAGGTTATCAAGATTTCCCAATATAGCCCCAATTCCTTCACCAACCTTAGTGTTCTCGTAATCTATGTTCAGATTATGTCCAACATTCGTCATTACTTCCATACAAGCTTCGTTTGCTCCTTCTTCCTTACAATCAGTACTTTCATAGAATACGTTGTAAATTCTTTGAGCTTCAAGAACACCCGCAACTCCATCTCTCCATAGTTCGATGTGATCAAACTGTTGGTTTACATTTATACTCAAACGAACTCTACTGTTATCATAGTTTAACACACCAACATTAAGAAGACTACCGTCCGTACCTGTGTTTATCTCAGTATTACCATCATAGACCTTTACCTTATAGGTTTCTATTGCTGTTAAATCCAATAATCCGGTTAAAGCTTGCACTTCAAACCCAACACGCACACTCTTTCCCTCTGAATTAACCTTTTTATTTGTTGTAATTGCGGCTATCGGTCTAAAGCCCAAAATTTCCACCATACGAATAGATGTAGCATAGTTATTATAATTTCCATCAATGATATTTTCTACATTATTTGTATTAGAAATTACTGATATACCACCTTGTGGTCCATAAGCTTCATCTATCTTTGCTTCAAACTCCCCATCTTTTGTTATATAAATATTACAGTTTTCATCCGGTAACTGTTCTTCTTTTGAAATAGTTATGGTTTGAACTACTTGTTTTTGATTAACATCAGTATAAATAGCCTGAATAACATATTCTCCAGGTACCGTCATTCCATATAATATATGTTTATCTTCTGTTATACCAGGAGATGCATTGCTGGGATATGATTCTAAAATATATTGAACATTTCCATCTGTTGGTGTTTTCAGTTTATAAGTAGTGGAATTTGTTTTATCACTATTGCTAATAGCGAAATAGTTAGTTGGGTCAAGCTTTACCGGTTCACGAACATAGGCATAGAATAACTTAAAAGTTTTATTGGTTAACCCGTCAACTATATTTCCCAGTACTCCTAATATATTACCAGACAGTCTAAGCTGTAATTGTTTAGTATTTTCATTTTCAACCAACATGCCAACATAAGCAGGAGTTTCGTCAATTAAATCCAGCCCAAGGTTTAAAACTGAAATAGGCGGCGTTACTTTTTGTAAAGATGTTTCATTCTTGGTACCGTTAGTGTATGTATATAATTCCGGTCCAGAATTGCCTAATATATTTACATTAATCAAAGTATTCGAAAAAGAATATTTAAAACCAATCTCGGTGCCTTTTGGCAATGCCCGATTGAAATTTACCGTTGCACGTATATCCGTAGATAATAAGTCTGTAATTCCAAAACGATGAGAAGCATTATAACTGGAATCTTGTATTATATTATCATAATTTTCCAACTCTTGCGTGTAATAATCGTCACCTAATATATGCTCTTCCTGTAACCCACTATTAATTACCGGTGTATTTTCTCCCCAATAATATGTATAATATTCTTCACTTGTAGCCCTAATCTCCGGATTTTCACCAACAAAAGCATACTTCAAACAAAATTCAAATCCTTCAAGTATAGAAATATCCAAGCCTCCAAAATCAAGAGCTACTTCATCAAAATCAGCATTAGCTATAATTGAAATACTACGTTCAGCCCAACTCGTTTCTGATAAAGATCCCAATGAAAGTAGGTTTACATATAAGCTCTCATTCTTAGTATTGGATACAGGAACTCTTTGAACTTCATTTCCACTTTTGCGAAGGACAATATTCATATTCTTCAGTAATCCTACCTTCAATACAGAGATATTCTCTTTTTCTATATATGTAAAACCAACTTGTTGTCCTTTTGAATATACACGATACATATCTCTAATAGACACAAGTTCCTTTAAATTCAGTTCCCCATTTACTACTGATGATGAGAAAGCCGTATAATTATATAAATCAGTATCAACAATACTTCCGAAATTGTCAGAACCTGTATCTATTATTTTCAATAAATCACCAGCAGAGGAATTTACCACCTTTCCCGGCCCAACTATAGGAACTCTACAATTCTGTGACATCCATGTTCCATCATCTTGTTGAATCAGCCCTCCGGTATTAACAGCCTTTGTTTCACTTCTTGTTGTCTCAGTTGAAGTTCCTGCTATAGCAAACTCATCATCCACACATGATGAAAATACTCCCGACAGAAGAACTGTTGACGAAACCGCCAATACAAGCTTTTTTATTTGTGCATAGCCAGTCACTCTGTGACCGGCCAATGCATTGATTTTAGTCTTCATTGTTATTATCTTTTATTCTTTTTCTTCCAATATCTTTGTTATAACAGCACGGCTCATACGAGGGTCATTATAGAACATATCATCAACACCACCCTTATGATCAATTCTCAACTGTTTCTTAGGCACACCAAACTCATTTACCAGACATTCGTAAACTACTCTCGCACGGTTCTTACTCAATACGATATTTCTTTCTACACTACCAGTGCCTTTATCCGCATAACCAGTAATAATATATATTACATTTGGATCTGCTTTCTTTATATTCTCAGCAAACAGACTTAATTGTACGCGTGCTTCGTTTGTCAAATCCCAAGTATCTATCTTGAACACCACGAAGCTTGCTGCTGCCATTGTTCTTATGACAGTGATAGAGTCTGTCTTGCGTTTGGCAAGCTGAGCCTGCATATCATTAAGTTTGTCTTGCATTGCCTTGAGCTCTGATGTACGGTCATGAGTGCGTATAATTGTCTTGCTTCTATCCCATCCACGTGGTTTGAATTTATATGTCAGTCCTATCGTAGCACTCCATAAACCTTCCCCCCATCGTCCGCCAAGCTCACCGTCGAAACGGTCACTGACGTATGCTCCTCGGATATCCAGATTTAAATCGAGTGCATCGTTCAGACGGAATGAATTCAGAATACCAACATTTGCACTTACTTCCATACTTTGTGGCGATTTCCATACTCTGGTCCATCCGAGACCGAAATATGGAGAGCAGTTATATACACGCTTTTCATTATACCCGTACAATATGTTTGACATATTGAACAAGGCATCCAGGTGCAGGTTATAGAACTTGAACTTCTGCTTCATCAGCCAATAGCCGTCTCCACCTTTACCCGGTACATCCTCTCCGGTACTATGAGTCGGAAACTCACCATGACCTTCTTTTTGTGTGGCACCTTTTACGGAAAGTCCGCTATACATCAGTCGCACCCCGATTCCTGGTGTAAACCATTTTCCTACAGCGATATCAAGTGCAGGCGCAATACGGTTAAAGAACTTTACCTGTTTGTCATGATTTCCGAAAAGTACCTGACCGCCGAAACCACCACTGACAAACCAGTTATCAAAGAAATGGTTGGTTTCTACTTTATATTTGTCATTGTTATACTGAATTTCTTCTGTAACATCCGACACGACAACAGTCGAGTCTACTTTCTGTGCGTTTACTGCCGAAGTTATGGCAGCACAAGCTATTATTAAGCCGAATCGTTTTATCATATTATTTTTTTATTTTATTTATTTGCAAACTGATGTATAAACTTAAAGTTACAGTCGATAATGGACTGGGTGAAAAGGTCTCCATATGTTTGAAACAGTTGTGGCTTGCCTGCTTCAGGTTCTCCCACTACATTTTCAGTACATGCATATGGTATCATGACAATCCCTGTATTTCCTTCTTGTGTGTTTACTATATGGTCATATATGGCTTTATTGCTGCTTTTAACTATATCTTGTGGCATATTATCATATGCACAATAGGTAACAGTCCACGCTCTAGATACATTATTTCTTAAATTGTCAATAACATATTTTGCCTCATTTTCATTGTATTTATCCTCTGAATAATCTTTATTAAATGTAATACCACTCATATTTTCATTTATGAAAAGTATACTTCCTCGTGCTTCAGCAAGTGTCATATCTGCTTTAAAATCAATCTTTTTAGTTGACGATACTGTACTTCCATCCCCACACAGCGCAATTACAAACTCCTGACTATTCTTACCCAAGAAAGATTCAATTTCTTCAATTATAGTGTTCATTTCATCTCCAGCTGAACGCAAATCCAATGCTCTGACACCCATATTCAATAAGTTTCCTGCTGGTATGCTTTGCAGGTTTCTATAACTTCCTGGTATAGACAATTGTGATACATAAACCTTATCATCCATGTAGCTCATCCAGTTATTAGGTTGAATACGTTCAGGGTCAAAATCTGGAAGTTTTATATCAAATTTGTATTCCTGCTGAAGGTTACCGTTCATAGGTATAACATAGTTCTGATACCCTGTTGTATGAATTCTTAATTTAGCAGTATCGCCCCTGCTTACATCCATAAGTACGGGAGGAAGGAATACCAAGAATGAGATTTTCTCTTCAGCGTTTAATTTAATGTATCTTTCACCATTATTATTATTAAATGAAACAAACACAGATTCCTTTGTATCGTCTAAAACAGAACCTTCCTTTAAATAGCCATTATCAACATCATACAAAAACTCTCCATTATTTAAAGCCCTAGGCATAATAACACTAACACCTGTTATTGTTGTAGGCCCAGGTATGATGCCTGTACCAATATCGCTACCGGTACTTCCAGCTGTTACATTTATCTGAAGAGTTGTCATGACAGGTCTGAATGTCAGCAGGACATGCTTATCCGAAGTAGGAGGCAAAGTATTCTTTGCTACCATGTATGCATTTTTCATATCCGGAGTAGTTTTATACGGACTGGTTAAAGATGAGACGGAACAAACCTGATTTGTCATGTATTTCATCTCAAACATACCTTTCATATCCCCTTCATTAGGATATGTCTCTATACGTTCTGCCGGATATGCGCCATAAAATGTATGGTCATTATAGCTACCCCATTTAAGTCTATCATCGCCAACAGCTTCAAAATCAGCATGATGATAATGCCCAGGCTCGTCTTTATAAATGTTAGTTATCTCATATACAGCATTCTTCGGCTTATTTATATCAGCATCCAGTGCATTAGCTTCTGCAGAATATATACCAATCTGGTCATATTCCTCCCAATCAAGCTGTAACCATTCACTATAATAGGTTCTGCTCTGCGGCGTTGCAGCAGAGAACGATATAGCGTCTCCCGGGTTTGCCGGTATTGAATCTTCGTTCTCGCTACAGCTACCCATAAAGATAGCCATACCAAGCAGAAGATGATGAAAATATAATTTCTTTCTCATAGTTTCTGTTTTTTCTTTGTTATATTAAATTATTCCCACGAAGTACTTTCAAAAGTAAAACTACCACCACCTTTATGTCCTTCTATACTCACATGACGGTCTGAACTCACATCATCTCCCGGTTTTCTGTCTGAAGCCACACATATACTGTTCTCCAACTTCACCCTTGTTCTCTTTGTTCTGGGTGTCTCATAAATTTCTTTTTCCTGATTTTTCATTGTTCAAAATTTATTGTTACACATTTATTTTATTTCTTCTTATAACCATATCCATAATATCCATAGCGTCCGTAATATCCATAGCGTCGATGCATTTCTGCTCCATTAAGGATAATAGCCATATTGCGCAGCTTATTCTCTTTATATAGCTCCTCTATATCAGGCAACTGTCTTCTGTCTAGTCGCCCGGATCTTACTACAAAAAGAGTCATATCTGCTATTCTGTTAGAGATTGTAGCATCGGCTATTATACCCACAGGTACGCCGTCCACAATGATATAATCATATCTGCTTCTCAATTCTTCAATCAGCATATCCAGTCTATCTTCCATCAGGAGTTCAGCTGGATTTGGGGCTATTGTACCGGCTGCGATCATATCAAAGCTTCCTTTCTTTTGAATAATGTCGTCCACGGTTAATGTGGTATCTGCAATATAGTTGGTAAGACCTGTCTTAGACAACTTGAAGAATCTGCTTAGGGTTCCCCTCCTTATATCCATATCGAGCAGAAGTACACGTTTTTTTGTAAGCACATAGCTCATTGCAAGATTGCGTGATATATAAGTCTTTCCGGCGCCCTCATTCAGTGATGTAAGTGTTATAACCTTCACCGGTCGGTCTTTGCGGTTCATAAACGACATGTTGGTTCGTAATATACGGAAAGCTTCAGCCGTTATACTGTCACCCGCTTCATTCTCAGGCTGGACATCGTTGCTTTTAGGATTCTTTTTCTTATCCAAAGGAATCTCTCCAAGAAAAGGTATATTTACCACACCATCAAAATCCTTGCGGCTTCGAACCCTCGTATCCATAAACAGTATGGCAAGAAATGTTACCCCCGGTATAGCCATCCCCATTAGTAATCCCAACAATAGAATTCTGTTACGGTCTGGCGATATGGGATAACTACCACCATCCGCACCGTCTATGACTCTGGCATTGTTATCTACCATAGCCTGCGACAGTGCATTCTCTTCCCTTCTGTTCAGAAGGAAAAGATACAGTGATTCCTTTATTTTCTGCTGACGTTCTATTGACAGCATTTGCCGTTCCTTTGTAGGAATTGATGTAATACGCTCCTTTGCCCTTTTCTCGTGGCTCTGTGCGTCATTACGTTTCATATTGATACTTACAATCATATTTTCTACTGCCCTGATTATATTCTGTTTCATGGCAAGAAGAGAATTGTTCAACTCCTCTACTATAGGATTGTTCACACTATAGTCATCTATCAGTCTGTCACGTTTCAGTTTGGCATTGTTATAGCTGCTTATCTGACTTTCAATGTTATCGTCACCGATACCTGTATTGGATGGAATAAGTTCCCTGTCATTCGACGGATTAGTAAGATATTCTTTGATATAGTTGGCCAGACGCAGCTGTGTCTCTAGTTCCAGAGCATTTGAGTTATACTTCTGCGTTTCCTGCATATACATGCCGGCAGCAGATGAAATATCTACGATTTCATTGCTCTGTTTAAAGTTCTCTAAATCAGATTCTACACTACCCAGTTCATTCTCAATTATAATCAGTCGTTCATTAATGAAGTCGGCCGTATTGATTGCAACCTGATTCTTGTCCTTGATAGCCTCCTCGTTATATACTGTTATAAGCATATTTATTATATCCTCTGCCTTTCTCGCCGAGTTGTCTTTCAGCGAAAGTGTCAGGATTGAGGCTTCCTCCTCTTCCTGCTGAATACCCAAAGAGTTTTTATAAAAATCGGCAACAGCATCCAATGGATATTTACTGATATGTATTTTTTCACCGAACCACGATTCATTAAAATTGTTTGTTGGTGTCACTACTATATTCATTCCGTTATCAAGAGATATTGTATCATTAAGGCTTGATGTATATACCTTTTCTTCACCTAAACCTTTCAGACCAGAGAGGACAATTGTCTGTTTATCTTTTATCTCTATTGTAAAGTTAATTGACTGTTCTGACATGATATCCTTAAAACTGACACATACAGGCGACTGTGTATACAGTTCTATACTTCTCAGCCCATCTTCTAACTTATAATTGATATCGGCATGTACACGTTGCACCACCTCTCTCATCAGTTTCTTTGATCGGAACTGTAATATTTCATTGGCAACATTGACTTTGTTGATAAAATTATCAAAACGGTCAAGTCCTCCTGAGGATGCTTTATTTGATGGGTCTTTTATTATTACAGTTGCTGAACGGAAATATATGAAAGGTGCAGTGGCATATTTGTACCATGCAATACCAGTACAGATTAGTACAGACAGTAAAAACCATTTCCACTTCGAAGCTAAATACAGTAACAGGTCTATAAGGTTTATACCTTGATCATTCTTCGAATTCGAATTTCTTTCAGTTTGCATATTCTTTTATGTTGATATTATTACTTTATAGCCCACATAACAGATGAAATTGCCGAAACAACAGACAACAGAAACGTTGTTATTTTCCATCCTCGGTCTTCTATATCGGCTTTACGGTATTTAGGTTCCACATACACTACATCATTCTGCTGCAGATAGAAGGCTGGTGAATCAAAAATTTCCTTACTGCGAAGGTCATGCATAAACATTTCACGTTCTCCATTAACTTCCCTGATAACAGCCACACGGTCTATCCGCGCGTTCACAGCTATATCTCCGGCATTAGCGATGGCTTCCAGAAGAGTGATACGGTCTCCTTCTACATTAAATGTTCCATTACGACCAACAGCTCCTAATACAGTGTATTTGAAGTTCAGAAATTCGATACTCACTATCGGGTCTTTCATATAATTCCCCTTCTCTATCTTTTCTTTTATCAAGTCTCTAAGTTCACTCACAGTAAGACCTTCTACATGTATTATTCCCAATATCGGGAACTCAATATCACCATCTATATCTACACGATATCCTTTTTCGTTTACTCTTGTTGAAGCTTCTGTTCTTATATCACCCTCACTACCTACTCTGAAAGTACCGCCATATATATTGAACGGAATGGCAAGTTCAGGATTCTTGTTGCTGACAGTAATGCTCAACCTGTCATCACGTCTGATAGTAGCCTCTTTTCGGTCATTATAAGGATATTTCTCACCTGTCTGCATATCCTGCATATAGACTATATTCTTACTCGATGTACACGAAGTCAGAAAAGATACGGCAAAAACTATTGCCCAAATAATTTGTTTATACATCATTTGATTTTAGTTGAAATTTATTTGACTACAAGATTTTTATAACACATTAGAGCAGCTTCCCTGTCGGGTCTGCATTCAAGTTTTCCCACAGCTACAGTCTGACATATCTTTATCAGTGTTTCATGCATGATGTTGCTTAAGTCCTTATCACACGATATAACTGAACATCCGGGATAAACAGATATAAACGCATCCACATCTTTAAGTAGAGAGAAATTGTTTACTTCACTCTGCTTAAGCCTTACTATACCTCCCAAACGGAAGGACAGATTCTTATAGCAGGCTGTTTTACCGGACCATGGCGTTCCATATCCATATATTTCATTTCCAATAATCCTAATGACTGGATTGTCGTCATTCAGAAGCACTGTATCTGGTATATTGCCAATCCACAGTTGTGCATGAGTACTTTTACCCGTACCGCTTTCTCCCATAAAGAAATATGATATATTAGCTGAATAAACGGCAGCAGCATGAACAGAAACAGCTTCATATTTAAGTATTGACTGTGAGAATGCTATTCTCAATAAAGAAGAAAGCTCATTGTTCTCATTATTATCATGCACTCTCGTATATATTACGATTGCTTTAAACTGTTTGTCAGCCAGCATATAATGCCATTCATTCCACAAATTAGTCTTTACAGCCAGCATATACCCGGCGTCGTGTTTATACAGACGGATAATTCCCATTTCATTTTCTGTTTCATCGAGTAGATTTCCATTCTGTTCAACAAATGATGCTTCATCCAACGACCGGATCTTACATCTGATAAGAAATGAGTCATTCACCGGTTTCTCCAACTTAAAAGGAATGAAAGAGGGAAGAACACTGTCTATACACAGGTTCCTGAACGTCGATATTTTAATATCAAATCCGGCTATACGATAATAAAAATCATTTTTCATTTTAACTGCCCTTTTATAAGATACATAAAAAGGCCTAAAGCCTCTTTAGGCGCGATTTTATATGCAAAACGGATGTTATTATAGAAAGACCAGGCTGTATGTACTTTTCTTAATATAACAGAATCACATTTTCCGGTTGTAATTGCATTATGCCCGAAATTTCCTCCATTCCACACTATAGCATACAAGACATCAGGAGAAACCATTATCTCATGATTAGGAATATACTGTTTGGGAAGATTGATATACTTTACCAAGAATGAAAATTGCAATGAACACCACCTATCCAATCCCAATTTGGAACATATCACCCTTATATCATCACCTGCCAGTTCACCATACCATGTGTAATAAGAGATGGCAAGATCACAGAACTGACGCAGTCCGATTCCCAATCCAAAAGCATGTTTAAGTATATGAGTACTCTGCTGTATTATATTAAGGATAGGATGTGGTATATCTATCTGAACATCATTATTTCCACAGAGGGTTATCGATTTCACACCGTATCTCGTTTCCAGTTCTTTAGAATATCTTATCGAACGTGACGTAAACAAATCAAACATACGTTTATGGTGTTCTATCTTCACTCCTTTCCAAAAATAAGACATACTTCCGTCTGCCTTGTTCTCTGTTCTGATTCCCTCCCTATGTATACAATTCTTTGCGCCTAAAAAATCTTTTTCAGTCGGGAAATAAAAATCAATATCCCCACACTCTCTCAACAATGGGTTCTTATATAAGGAAGCTATGCCCTGCCCCTTTAGCAGTACAGGATTAATTCCGGCTTTCTTAAACATCTCACAGAGTTCTGCCAGTACAGAGTTCATCTTCAGATTACTCCGTTCGATAGCATCAATAGTTGCAATCCATCTCACAAGAAGATTTTCTTTCGGTTGAATACTTTCTGGTAATTTCTGGATACCGGCAAATATTAGCCCAGTTACAGTCTGTTCTCTGCTCAACCTGTACAGGACCTTCCATTCGGTTTCTGTCAGCGGAAATATTGAAATTTCTCTGTTTTCATAGTCCCAAAGTCCGGATTGCAGAAGTGAAAAGAATGCTTTATGTATTTTTGATATATCCATCATTCATGCAAAAGGGAAACTTTTCAGTAAATAAGACCATAAGACTCCCACTCCTCAAGTAGTTTTTTCAGGTCATAAGAGGCCTTATCTTTTAAAACATCATATGTGTCACATATAAACTCAACCAGTTGTTCAAAAGTACATCCACCTTTATCTATACGTTTCCAGATGTTTGCGGCTGTTTTATTCATACTGTAAACATCACTCATGTTTATCAGTTCATCACGAACTTCTACAATCATATATTGATTGCCTATTTTTCTTAATTTAAGATTATTCTTCGTATGTAGTATTCTATTATCAATCATCATTCTTTAAAATTTCTTTCCTGTCAGCAAAGACGTTAATGTGAGATATATTATTTTTACATCTAGCCAAAATGATTTGTTACGCATATATTCCAAATCCATTCGGAGACGTTCCAACATTTTTTCCATAGTATCGGTATATCCGTTATAAAGTGTTGCCGGCGAAAATATTCCCGGTCTCAGTTTATACAGCAACTTATAATCAGGATTGACAGAGATAATACGGTCAACAAAAAACTTTCTTTCAGGGCGTGGACCTACCAGACTCATGTCTCCTTTCAATATATTCCATAACTGCGGTATTTCATCCAGATGGTGCTCTCTTAAAAAATAACCTACTTTTGTCATCCTTTTATCGTTTCTCTGACACAATACTGGTTTGTCATCCTTTTCAGCCTCTATAATCATAGAGCGGAACTTATATATCGTGAAAGGTTTTCCACCATATCCTATACGCTCCTGTCTGAAGATTACCGGTCCTCCATCTTCACGCTTTATCAATAAATATATGACAAGACATAGTGGCGATGTGATTATAATTCCTAAAATGCTTAAAACAATATCCAAAGAGCGTTTTATAAAGTTATAGTTAGTCATAATATCACTATATATCAGAAAGTTATTCAATTGGTATGTTGCTAATATTCTCATTTAATAATTATTAAAGGTTATTATATAGGTTAATACTGTTTTCTATCATTTTTTCTTTTGTAAATAGCTCACTATATCTGTTTATCGCTCCAGAAGAATAATGGTTATAAGTTTCTGAATCTTTGGTTATATCCATTATGGCTTTCGCAAGATTCTCAGCATTTGCCGGTTCTACGTTCAGACCGGATATCCCATGTGAATTTACAAAAGGAACACCAGACTGTGGTATATTTGTAGCTACTATCGGCTTACCGCATGACATAGCTTCTATCTGCACTATTCCGAAAGCTTCTGTTTTCATTATGCTACTTAGGCAAAACACATCACATGCTCCATAATATGATGGTAGCTTATCATCAGAAATTCTACCAAGCAACTTAACTTTATCTTCAAGCCTTTTTTCTTTTATCTGTTTATCTAACTCTTCTTTTAAAGGACCGGTACCACCTATCAGAATAACAAAATTGTCATTCAGATAACTGGCTGCATCTATCAAATATCTGAATCCTTTATAAGCGACCAGTCTTCCTAATGAAAAAATTATCTTTTTCCCTTTATATTTTTCTCTAATCTCAGATACCTTATCTCTTTCCGGTTTAATTGGTTCTACTCCTATTGGCACGCAAATAGTTTTCTGCTGAACATCTTTCAGATATATAGACTCTTTTAGATAAATCGGAGAAGTACCGACTATAATATCTGCTCGCTTAATTATCCAATCTTGTATAGGTTTATAAAACTTAAGAAGTAACTTCTGCTTTAATATATCACTGTGCCAGTGTAATACGACCTTTCCTTTATAACCGGACATGAGCAATGCAAGTGAAGCCATAGGGTCAGGGTGATGTACATGTATTACATCATAATCATCTTTGCACCTTCTTAAAGTGAGAATCATCGCAGGAGAAATCATTGTAGCTGCTGCCTTTGTCCATGAGTGACAGGTAAGTAGCTTCGCTTTATCATTAAATTCATATTTCTTGCTTTTCCCCTCCAATGCCGCACATAGCATATCACATTTAATGTTCTTTTCCGACAGCCCGAGCATAAGCTCGAACTCGACTTTTTCTACACCTCCATAAATTGGATAAAACTTACCCAGCTGAAGTATTTTTCTTTCAGATTCTTCCATTATTTTATTTATTGAAATAATAGACATTATATAGAATAAGGTTTAGGGTATTGATAATCATAATTCCTGTTCCTTATTCTATATAAACTCTAATAAATAGCTTTATTCTTTATCCTTAAGTAGATTATTGTGATTTATTATTACGTCAGGACGGTTACGACGTACAAATCCTCCTAAGCTGTTATAATTGATATTAAATCTTTTTGCTATAGACTTAAAGACCAAAGTTTCCTGATAGTGTATACGCATATGATTGGCCAATGCAGTTCCATTCAATCCGAATTTTCTTGCTATCTGTGATATATTGAATTCAATATAAGTTAATGAATCACATGCAGCAATAGCATCCTTATACTTTTCGTGGGCTTTTACACTTTGCTTTCCTGCAGCAATTATTTTGATTTTGCCGGGCTCAACTTTATCTACAGGAATCTGATGCCTGATTAGTACTTGCTCTCTCCAATACCTTCGCAGATAGTTTCCGAGTCCGGCTAAAGATACATTACATTTTTCGGCAATTGCCTTTTGCGACATATCTGTGTCTATATATAAGTTTACAGCCTTCTCATATTTTTTGTGTAAGGCATAACGTTTCTGTAACGATATCCTTTCTTTTGCTGAGAATGTAGATATGTCTATAAATGAAAGATACGGTTTCATCCTAATAACATCTTGAATAGTTCTTCCCATGTATGACTTACTGGAGCCTCTGGTTCGTACTTGGATATCGGTTCAAGAAAAGAATTGTCGTTATCAATCAGTTTCTTCATTTTCCCCTTAAGAATATTTGCATCATGGATATTGAAGAATGAAGTCTTTGCACTTCCGGCTGCCGTTTCATGCGCGTATGGCAGATCAGCCAACAGCATTGGCCTTTCAAACTGTGCAAACTCACTTATAGGCAATCCCCATGTTTCAACTTTCGAAGGAAATATCAGACAATCGGCATTACCATATAATTCATAAAGTTTCACACGGTCCAAGAATCCTGTAAAAACTAAAGAATTGACATGCCCCCATTTCCTGTACAGCCATCTTGTGTATTTATTCTCTGTACCGGATATTGTCATATAAACCTTAAACTTATCTTTTCCAATTTCATTTTCCAGCATAGCAGCCGCCTCACACAACAGTTCAAAGTTCTTATGAATATCTCCGTATGATGGGTATATAAAATTATAAGTTGATTCGGAAGACTTATATTTATTTCTTATATCCACAGTATCCGTTCTATTCTCCGGCAGCGCTACAATAATTTTGTCTTTATGAAGATTGAAAAGTTTGATGAATTCTCTTTTCATCCAATCCTGCTGAACAACAATCTTATAATTCTTGTGAATATTTATTCTGTAAATATATTCTGTGAACCAGGCAAAACATACGATACGGTAATTCATGAAAAGCTCACGCCATTTCCAGGGATAAAACGGGAAAGGGTTATGACAATAAACAGTACGCCTCTCAGCCTTTACATTAGGCGTTGTGTCATGCAAGGACAGCCATAAATAAACGGGAGAAAGTTGCTTCGAAATTTTATACATTGTTATATACTCACACCATATACGGCAGAACCAGCTTTTCACAGTCCAGGGCATTTCGATATATGTTATTCCGGGATACATCGCCAGATTCTTGTTATGCACCAGTGCCACAACCTTATATTCTCCGTTTTGAGCCAGCTGCGAAAGATACTCCAGACAGTTTCTCAAAATAGTCAGTGTGCCTCCCTTACGCAGGTTTACCGCTGAAACAACAATAGTTTTCATCTATCTGATATTGATTTGAATGTTTGAATCCATTTATCCATGACAGTCGTTTCATCATATTTAAGGATTGATATCCCGGCTTTTTCTCCCATTCTTTTTCTTAACGACATGTCCATCATAAGTTCAGCCATCCTTCCTGCAAATAGTGTGATGTTCCCATCATCCACGATAAAACCGTTTTCCCCCTCATCTATGATATCTTTTGGACCGCATTTACAGTCAAAAGACACAACAGGCAGACCATATGACTGGGCTTCCAGCAATACCATCGGCAAGCCCTCATAGCGTGATGTCATTGCATATACAGATGCGTTTCTATACACATCCCCTATATTCTTTTTCGTTTTTATCAATGCTACCGAATTATCCAGTCCATATCCTGATATCAGCTTTTTAAGCTTTTCATATTCTTCTCCATCCCCCACGATATCAAGTTTCCAATCCGGAAAATCTTTTACCACTATTCTCCAGGCTTCAATCAGCCTGTCAAATCCCTTCTGAAAGCTATATCTTCCTACTGCTACCACCTTTTTATTCTCAAGATTTGATTTCTCAGATGGTATGTATGTAATTGCGTTAGGTATTACTTCTATATTATTCAGTTCACCCCAATATCTCTTATCCTCCTCAGTAAGAACCACAAACCTGTCGAATCTTCTGACAATATTTTCATCCTGTTTGCTTCTCCACTTGTCGGCTATTCTCCACAGTCCTTTGCGTCCGTACTGCAAACGTTTGAATTTAGAGAAATGTATCTCCAACAGTTTTGCGCTTCCATCCTTTATACCGGTTATAAACGATGCATCATTATTGAACATACAGACCGTAACGTCAGGTTTTTCCCTCATAAGAACTGATTCAAGCCTTTTCCTGTGTAACAACTGTTTAACAGGATAATGCATCAGTTTATTCAAAAAAGACTTCCCGTTATTGTCTTCATAATTTATATCCAGGTCAATACACCGGATCTGCTCGTTCAGAGGGAAGAAAGGCTGTCTTCCGTGCTGGTCGGTAGTTACAATAACAATCTCATATCCCCTCCCGGCCAAATAGTTTGCCTTGTTTGCCAATACCCTTTCCATTCCTCCGGAATGACAGGTACCTGCTATACAATAAACGATTTTCATATTTTGTGCTGTAATTGTTTGTCTTCCTCTTCGCTACGGGCAACCATAAGAAACATTGCAAATACAAGGAATATATCTGTAGAGACTTTAAACCAGACCACATAGTTTACTAACAGCAATAATAAAAACATATCCCTATAACGGGAAAGATTATTTATACAGAAATTGCCGGCCTTATAGATAACCATACACATTGCGAACAGACCACCCAAACCGAAATAGAAAATAAAACGTAAATATCCAACATCAGTACCCATATAGTATCCACCTATTTCTTTACCGATAAAATAAGGGTCAATATTCCTTGGATTGGAGAAATATCCATCACCTATAAGCCAGGTCTTTAATGTTTCCGGGAACACATACATACCCTTTAAACGGTCATTTGAACTTACTGACCATTCTCCTTTTTCTACAAGACTGAAAAATCCTTCAAAAGCGAAACGCAGTTTTTCTTCGGTTCTGGGTACAAAATGATAGCAAAAAACAGCTATAACTATCGTTGCCGCCAGAATCCATAAAAACCAGCTCCATAGTGAACTGTAGTTCGTATCTATTTTAAAAGTAAGAACTCCTGACATATACATCCAATAGCCCACAGCCAGAATCAATCCTATAGTTGTTGTTCTTGCTATCATATTCCCTATAACAGCTATCAGGAAGAATGCAACCAAGAAAAGAGGTATGTATTTTCTTTCATCTGTCTTACACATATCAGTAACCGAGAAAGCTATCATCACAAGTAGTGCGGCAAATCTTGACCCTGCAACATCCAATGAGGCACCAATTCCATAAAGACGATTTACATTAGTCTTATTCAAAAAATCTTGTCCCTGCTGAACATATTGGTCTATAATTTGTTTTATATTCGGATAAGAGTCAATAAGCAATGCTAAAATACACTGACATACACAGACTATTATCAGGTAACGCAACAGTAACATAGTTGAAAGATTACCGTGAACCATTCTGATGTAAGTAGTCACCGTATATGCCGCACTGAGCCAAACCCACATGGATACGATATAGGTTGCGTATGCAGTATCAGGTGTATTATTGAATGTTATAGAGAAACATCCAATAATTGAAGCTATTCCTGCCCATATGGAAAGTAGAAATACCTGCTTGTTAATTAAGCCGGTACGATGAGAAGCAAGCTGATATCCCAAAATCGGCAATCCTACGCCAGCAAGTGCCATCTTTGTGTTTATACCGGGAAGAATTGTAAACTCAAAAGGAAAGAAAAAAAAGCTGGTCAGAATAACTGCAAATGTTATTCCGACTATTCGTATTGCCAACATAAATTATTATCGGTAAATTACTCCATATACCAGACGGTGTATGCAGATATAGTACAGTTTTACAAGCCAGTATTGTTTTTTCCAGGCAGCCAATTGCAGCAGTCGGCTTCTCAAGGAAATGTTTTTGTTTTTAATTATGAATTTATTTGCTTCAGGAAACCATGCTTCCCATAATTTGTACTTAGCTGGATTATCTGTTATTAAAAAAGGAAATTTTACATTCAGCTTAAAAAAAGCCAGTTCTGTTTCTATTTCTTTTCCATAAAGACTCCACAAGTCATCCTCCACCAATGATACATTATGTCTTAAATCAATGAGATGCTGTTTATTTTCAGTCTTACAGAAAGCTCCAGTGTTCAGTTGCACATAATGATAAAAGGCTTCAGCCAAATAAGAAACCTTTCCGGCTCTCGCAAAAAGGCGGATCATTGTCATATCTTCTCCCATACCATAACCGGATGGAAACTGTATATTATAATCTGCATAAAGGGTTCTTTTGACAAGCTTATTCCATACATTGAACTTCATAGTACCTTCCAATAGTCCTTTCAAGGCTTCCATTGGTGTAGCATATCCAGGCTGCTTCATATACCGTTCATTCCGTTCAAAAGAAAGCCACCAGTCACACCAGACTATATCCGCTTCATCAGACTTAGCTTTGAGATATAACCGTTCAAGCATTTTCGGTTCTACAAAATCATCACTGTCACAATGGAAGATATATTCTCCCTTAGCGACGGACAACCCTGTATTCCGTGCAGCCGGAAGTCCTTTGTTTGTCTGATGCTTCAACAGCCTGACCTGCCCTTTGCGTTCAGGATACTGCCCTATTACTTCTTCCAACAGTTCTATACTCCTGTCTGGAGTAGCATCATCCACGAATATGTAATCCACCTCGTTCAAAGTCTGTTGCAATAGTGATTTTGCACAGCGAACAATAAAGTTTTCAACTTTGTAAATAGGGATAATTACTGAAACTTTAGCCATTGCATTTTTTATATTTTGCAAACAGATAACATGTTAAACAGAATAATAAGTATCCACTTGTTGATGTTGCTTTATAAAATAAAGGATATCTCTTTTCTTTAAAATGAAAATCACCTTTATAGGCCATTGCTTGAAAATAAGCTTCTTTTATAGTTGACCTCATAGTCTCATAATCTTTTTTTGACAGAGAATTTCCATCTTTATATAGTCGAATCTGTAAATGTATAATATGTCTGAAATAGTATTCCTTTATTATAGATGAGACAGGCTCTGTCAAATGATATTCTTCAATAAGATCAATAAATTTAAGACATGTTTCCAGATAACCCAATTGACGTATAGTAAACCCCTTAGTAATACTCTGCATATTACATTTGTAGTAATACGTTCCGCCAGAAAAAGCCACTTTGCTGCTGTTTAACAATAATAATCTTTGTATGTATTCATCCGCATTCATATTATTGTATGTAGCGTTTTTATTTAAAGCAAACCGCTTTATCAGGTCTGTCTTCCACATATTTATTCCATGGATGGTTGGCTGTATGAATGTTTTGCCGAAGCATTCTTCCCCGGTTGTTTCTGTACCTTCAGATATACCGTAAGCAATATTCCAGTTCATAAAAGAGCCATCAGGATGTTCACACAACACATTAGGTATTATTGTATCAGCATCTGTTCTGTTTGCACAATCCATCATACTTGACAAAAAATCCGGACTATATAAATCATCTGAATCCAGAAAGGTCACATATGGTGTCTGTACTATTTGGTAAGCAGCAGCTCTTGCTGCAGCTGGTCCACCATTTTTTTGAGACAATACAGTTATTCTTTTATCATTTTGAGCATAATTATTAAGAATTTCCAATGAATTATCCATAGAGCCGTCATCTACACATATCATCAACCAATCTTTATATGATTGATTTATTACAGACTCTATAGCTCTTGCTAATGTCCCTGATGAATTATATACAGCCATTACCACTGTAACCATACTTATATTAATTTTAAAGTCTTCCATTTTTAAAGTTCTTATACTCGAAATGATGGATGCGATTACTTTTTACTCCCTTTTATATATTTTTTAATCAACATGTGCAACATTTTATGTTGATATGCAGCATATTTATAAAGTAGAATCAAAATTGTCGAATGCTTTTCATACTCTTTCCAATAATAGACAAAACTATTTTTCTCACACTCCAATAAGAATTTACTTGTTTCCCAGGTGGATGTCGAAGCACCTCCTAAATGGATACACTTTAAATTTCCACATAGATAATTTTTCTTTCCAATAGAAGTGAGTTTTTTATATAAAATATTTTCTTCTACATAAAGGAATGTATTCGGATCAAAATAACCAATCTTAGAAAACAATGCTTTATTTATCAACATACATGATCCTGATGGTAATTCAATTTCAAGCAGTTCAGGTATGTTTTCAATACTTGTTAAAAGATATTCTTTTCTTGATAAATCTATACGTGTTAACACCAAAGTGTAATTAAACATTTTTCTTATAATTTCTTTGTATATATTGGTGTTTTTTCTTCCACAACGTAGATCTGGTACATTTTCTTTATTATATAATAAGGGGCTTAATATTCCTGCATCAGGTAAACTATAATAGTATCTCAACAAATGAGGTATTATATCTTGAATAAACAAAGTATCATTGTTAAGTATAAGAATATCTGAGACTTCCTTATCTTTCTCTACTAATTTTAATCCTTTGTTGTTACCTCTTGCATAACCATCATTTTTAGAACTTAGAATAAGTGTTATGTAAGGTAACTCTGTATATTGTTGTTCATCATTATCTAAGACAAGACTATTTTTTCCATACTTCTTTAAATAATGAATCAATTCTTTTTTACACCCCTCCCTATTTGAATTATTATCAACTATTACATACTTGATATCAGCAGTATTATATTTTTCAATACTCTCAATACAGTTTATAGTATCTTCATAGTTATTATAATTTAATATGATAATCGCTGTCTTACCCATTTCTCTATTAAAATTCAAATAACTTATTGTTATATAGTATGATTCTGTACTATATATTCGACCTTATATATTTGTAAATCCTTATATACATATTTGGGAACAGTGCTTTTACATAACCCATTATCCACACAAAAGGATATCTATACGGAAAACATCTTTTCTGAAATAATAAGGTATTATGCAGATTGTACCCAACAGGAGAATATAAATACTTTATCCTCTTTCTTAAGGACATATTCATAAAATCATCATATCCATCTTTTTCATGGTCATTCTCACATACGCCAACATAGCTTTTCAATACGATTAGAGGATATCCGGCTTTATAGGCAAGATATGTATAGTCATGATCACCTCCCCCATGAAGATAGCCACTATATAAGATTCCCATTTTCTCGACAACATCACTTGAGATATATGTCACATTTCCATGTGCACATTGGCATAAATGGTATTTACCGTCAGGATGAACAAATTCATCTCTAAGAGTCCATTTACTGACAAAGTTAAAACCACCGTAGGTGAACTTTTTGGTTATAGGATCTTGTGTAGAACCTACATATATACCATGAACTCCATAAGTTTTAAAAGAGTAGTCATCAGCTTCCAACAATTCATCAAACAGATTCGGGTAAATATATGTATCATTATTTAACCATAAATATCCATCATATTTACCTTGTTGTAATGCAGCTTCCCAAGCAGCAACCATTCCTCCATTCCAATATAAATTGCCATTCCCTTTAATTAGATGTAAAGAAAAAGGATAGATATTTGAACATATAGATTCAGCTGTACCATCAGTAGAACCATCGTCAGTAAGAAAAACATCCACTTTTATAGATTCACGGCACTTTGAAATGGCATTTGATAAGGCATCAAGACACTTTATTGTCTTGTCTTTCCTGTTATAGCAGGTCATCAGGACAGCTAATCTATTATTTCTTCCCATAAACAAAATATAGTATCAAAATCTTTATTCTTTTCCATAACGTCAACTTATCTAGTTCATCCAGCTTATTATTAAAAAAAGTCATATTCGGACTTGTCAATGTTGCAATCGTTCATCGCTCTTCCTTGTTCAGAGGTACGGCCGAAACGGTGTTTCCTGCTGTCCTCAAGCTGAAGCCTGAGATTAGATATCTCGTTTGCCAGTATCATGTTCACCTCGTCTTTTGCCTCAAGCTGCTTTCTCATAAGTTCCATTTCTTTCCTGTAATGTTCAACCGTGGATGATTGCTTTTCGAGGGAATCTTTGAAGTCATTGATTATATCAACCAGAGCCTTGGGGTTCTATTTGTAGGATTCTTCAATAGCCTTAAGCCTCGAAATCAGTTCGTTTACCTGTTTGCGAAGCCCTACCTTTTCCTCATTCGCCAGCCCCAACTGGCAGCAGAGTAACTCGTATGCTCTTTCATCAATCATACCCTCTCTTCCCTTATACTCTCACACAGACGGAAAATGCCTTTCCGCAATTCCACATTACCGTTGAACAGGTAATAGTTCAGGTTAGCACTCAGTCCAAGCATATCATCCTATCATTTTATTAAGCAACAAACTCTAATCAAAAACTGTTGTGTTTCTCAGAAACAGTGTCGCTCCGGATGTCAATTGCTGTTTCACCCACTTAATCGGAGATTCGCCTTCTGGTTGTTTCACTTCAAGCTTCACGATTGGACTGTTGCAAGGTTTGCCGGTTATCTAGACTTTGGCAACGGTTACTCAACATGAATCGTCTTACCTAACTTCTCACTCCAGAACTGATGACGCTGACAGTTCATGAGCTTGTTATAATTTACTCCATAATCAGCACAGAATTCGCATAGGTCCTTGGTCTGCCTGCATAACTGGTAGAGGTCATATACTCCTAGCTATTTACTTTATATTTTACTATAATCATTGTTCTCAAAAGTTACGGCACAAAAATATGTTAAACGACAAATGCTTACTTAAACTGTAAATATAAGAGTTAGTTTGATACAAAACCACATAAACAAAAAGTACCAATTAATACAATAATTGAGGCTTACTATTAGAATTCATGTATTTCATATTGAACATTACCTATCATTGATGAACATTTTGCAAATGCACCACTATACATCTTACCCGTTTTAAACAAATATATTTTTTGAGCCCTAGATAACATTATCATATCAATAAAAACTTTTGTATAAGCATCATTATTTTCATCTTTGATTTGATCAATATGAACAGATTTTCCTGGAATAGTAACAACAAAATCTAATTCTTTTGAGATGCGTTCCACAAATTTTGTACTATCCGCTGTTACCAACACCTTATATTGGGGATAAATTTGATTACGTAATTTTTTAACTTCATAAATGCATTTTTTTATCAAGACTTCTTGATCATTGTTTTTTAATGGCTTACCTATAGTATCTTTAAAATCACCTAATAGTTGATTAAATCTTAAAGAAATGGCTATATAACTTTTATTATTAAACAACTGTTCTTGTAAAGCATTTATTCTATTATTAAAAGATGGTTCTAATCTGAATAATTCATGAAATAATTTATTAAATTCTACTGTTTGTGGAAAACAATTCGTATATATATGAAGTTGCTTCTGAGGATGAATAAAATGCAAAAGATCTAGCATGGCATAAACCTCTCTCTCACTCCATTCCATCATTACATATGGCAATGAAACGTCTTTATTATACAAAAGGTCTGATTTTTTAATTCTCCAATTAACTTTATTGGGTATAAAACAATTATCCAATTCAATAGGACTATTGTGATAAATATAAAAAGGAACATTATGTCTCTTACACCAAGCATATACAGAAACTATCCCTCGCATTCTATCAGCTAAACCTCCATGTAAAATATGCCCATCAAAACAAATTACTACACCTCTTTTTATTTCCTCAGGTTTATTGATTTCAGTATAGTACTTAACTGACATATCTATTCTGCTTTTATCATTTAAGATAGCATTTAAAATGCCATTAGGAAAGAAGTATCGTTTTAAAATCTTTATGTAAATTTTTATGTTCATAATTTCTGTAAACTATTTATTTTTCAACGGGAACTTATATAAAAATATTTTCACCATATCAGAAAAGATTTATTTTCTACCAACAATAAACCATCTGGCCAGTATTTTTATACGTCTCCATAACGTCAATTTATCGAGTTCATCCAATTTACTATAGAAAAAGTCAAAATAGAATTTTTCATCAAAAAACGGCGATTTACGGTAATATTCCCACCAGATATCAAAATTTACACAATAACCTTTCCATGGTTTCTGACCGTTATAATGTACTATTCCACGTGATAAAGCATCATGAATCTCTTTTTTTGTCCAAAGTCCCTCTAATTTGTCCGGATGGTAAACCATTATTTCATTAAGATAATTTGTGAGACAAAAAGACGGTGGTAATTGTTTTATTTTACCTTTACAAGCTATATTGATAATGTCCATATCCTGATAGGTATAATCATTCTTTATCAAATCTTTAAACTTCGACACTATCCCTTTGGATAATAATAATTTTGAGTTTAGAATAATATTACCTGCATAAATTATTTTACTTGCATCCAGATTTAGTATACTCGAATAATATTTTTTATATCCAGGTATAAGAAAGAATAATGAATTTACACCTGCCAAATAGACATCATCCAATTCTGTAGACAAATAAACATCAGATAAGTCTCCTCTAAATATTACATCTACATCTGAATATATAATTTTATCATATTCCGGTATTAGTTCTGGAATAAGCAAACGATAATATGTTGCGGTAGTAATACCTCTTATTTCATAAGCTGAGTCAAAAGTATTATCTATCTGCCTATATTGAACACGACAATTTGTATAATACAATGGTATTTTATCTAGTTGGTCTTTTTCTAAACTAACTCTTTCTGAGTGCAGAATAAAAATATCATAAAAGGTATCTTCTTTTGCATTCATCATTAATGATGAAATACAGACACAAGCTGGAAGCACCAAGTTATTATCAAATGCAAATACTATTGGAATGATATTCATTTATTTTTCAATTTAAATTTTCGCATTACAAACAATACCACTTGAGGTACAAACCATAACTGATAACGAATACAAAAATACAAAGCAATATAGAACAATGTACCCCGATAAATTAACCGTTTATTTTTTAAGTACGACATGCTGTACCACTCTTTCAATTTACAGACTTTTGTTTTATAGCCATAATCTCTGGAACAATATAACTCTCTCACATAATTAAGCGAATCATATAAATACTTATTATATATCATCGTATCGCATTCTGGAACATCAGTACCATAAAATGATAAAACCTGTTCTTGCCACTTCTCTATATCATCAATCCTGTTTATGTTTAAAGAACGGGATAATGACTGTTCTGTATCGGTATTATAAATATATAATCCATCAGATACAATCAGAATTCTATTACATCTCTTTAAATAACATAAAGAGAAAACCAAATCCTCACCAAATGACATATCAACAGGAAAACCATCTTTTATCAAGTCTTTCTTATAAAACTTATTCCAAGAATTACTTAACAATTCACTGTTCAACAGTTTACAAAATTCAATACGAAACTCTGCTAAAGAACAGTAACACAATTGGCTTGGTAGCATTGGTTCATCCCCCTTCGCTCTAAATATTACAATATCATAATCTTCAATTCTTCGTATTAATACCTCACATGCATTCTGAACTAATTCATCATCACTGTCAAGCATAAGTATATAATCGCCCTGTGACTTTTTTAATCCATAGTTACGTGCTGAAGAAACTCCTCCATTTATTTTATGAAACACCTTTATCCTGGAGTCTTTTGCACCCCATTCATCGCACATTGCACCACTTCTATCGGTAGAACCGTCGTCTATCAGAAGAATCTCTATAGACGTATAGCTTTGTGAAATTGCACTTACTACACATCTGTCCAATGTTTTCTCTGCATTATATACAGGAACAATTATCGAAATTAATGACATTTATATTTAATAACGCTTTTACATAATTCTATTGCTTTCAGTACTAAATATGCCAGGTAAAAACTGGTTATATTCAGAATAACTTTATCGCCAATGGTTTTCTTCTTACCTCTAGCATTGTCTATTACCCATCTTACCCATTCCTTGTTACTATCAACTTTAATACCATGCAATACCAAATTCTTCCAACATCGCAGTTTCAACACCCACAAATCATCCGTAAAGTCTATATTACTACCCTTAAGAGCTTTTTCAACCTCATTTAAAAAAGATTCTTCGTAGGCTAATGAAAATTTCCGTGTATGCGTTACCGAATCATCGTTCATGGTATAAATATATCCATCACACTTGACAAATACTACGTTTTTGGCTTTAAGACATATTTTTATATTCCCTATGAGGTCTTCTCCAATATTTATTTTTCGAGGTGTGTCCAACACTTTATTCACCAACAGAGTTTTCTTGTACAGTTTTGTAGGAAGTCCCCAATCAAAAAGATTCCTTAATAACATTCTAATGGCAGTAATATTATCTATAATATCATTTCCTGAAGCTGCATATGCAATATCACCACTATGTCCTATTCCATCAAGCATGGTTTCTAAGTAATATGGCAACAAGTAATCATCGGCATCCACAAAACAGATATATTCGCCTTTTGAATGTTCCACTCCAATACATCTGGCACGAGTTACACCACTATTCTCACCATGATATACTGTTATACGATGCTCCATAAGATGATAGTTATCACATATTTCACCCGAACTGTCGGTGCTGCCATCATTTACCAGTATTAGTTCGAAATCATTGAAGGTTTGATTTAAAATACTGTCCACACACCGTTTAAGATATTTCTCAGCATTATACACAGGGACTATTATTGATACTTTCGGACACATATGAATTAACCATCAGTTAGATTCGTTAATATATCTGTTTAAAAAAGATAAGCTAACATTACCCATATCTTCTATTTTGCGTTCAACATTAGCATATGCTATAGGTGTAGTTAAAACTGACATAATACTTTCTTTATCATCCACTGATATGATTCTGTCTTCCAGTTCCAGGATACGTAGGAGTGATGTAAATCTGTCACTTCCACGTTCGTTATTGATGATAACTGCAAAGTCTTTACGGAATATAATTGAAAAGACACAACCATGAAAAGAGTCTGTTATCACATATCTGGCATTTCTGAAAGAAGCCAACCATTGAGGTATTGATTTCATTCTAAATGAATAAGAAGATGAATCATCTGGATATATATCATTTCTGTTTAGCAATTTCAATTCTGCTGCTATTCCGTCAATACATTTCTTTTTCTTATGACTCCAATCAAGAATATATGTTGTAAGAGTATCATGTGGCATTTCGGATACACTGTCATCTTCCTTTATCAGCTGAATATAATCTTCAGCTGAAAGTAATAGCGTAGGATCTAATACCAGACTGGCATCCTTATTAAATAATTCTTTAACAAGCTTGACTCCTGATATTTCTCTGGTCGATATGGCATCAAATTTATTGATATGTTTTTTGCATAGCTTAATACCTTCATAGCTTATTGGATTTTCACTCGTTCCAAACGATGCTGCATAAGCTATCTTTTTTGTTTTATCTTTATTTGACAAGAATCCTAAGAAATAATCTGTTATACAAGGAGAATATAATTCTCTCCATACCTGATCACTCCCAACAATTATTACATCAAACCTATTTTGTTTACAATAATTTCCTAAATCTTTACTTGTCCATAATCCTTTAGATAATCTTATATATTGTTTTTTGAAGGAATTTACTCTTTTTGGATCAGGACTATTATATTCCAATAATTCTCTATAATTTTCCAATAGTGGATTAATAAGTCTTTTATTTTTCTTCCTCAATATAAATTTCAGAATTACTGATTTTATGAAACTCCCAATTTGTAAAATTATTTGTTTATAACTAAAGTTATACGTCCTATTTAATACAACAACCTCATGACCCATATTCTGTAAAATGGTTTGCAATGCGTAGCATTGAAGAATACAACCATAATTTTGAATTAACGGCTGTGTGAGTATAGCTATTTTCATTATATACCGTTTTTATAAGCCAATAAAATGTAAGTTCGTCTTACTATACGTATAACAAGGTTTCTAGTCCTGATTATTTTCAAAGCTTTGTGAAATCCTAATATAATCCACAATTTATAAAACAACCCCCAGTATAAAGGTCTTTCAACGGATTGTTCTATACACATATTATGCTTCAGAATTTCTAAGTACAACACTTCTTTACACTGCATTTTTAAACTTTCTATCATTTTATTTCCTTTTTCTGTATAACATAAAACAATGCTACATCCTTTATCATCGTCAAATTCCCGTAAAATTTCATCTACTCCCCAAAAGTCACCTATTGTTATATCACTACCAGACTTGCCACATTTTGCATGACATGAGAAACAGGAAGGTATTAGTGAAAGATTATTTAAAAAGGCTGTCATATATGTGTTATTATAAAAAGGCTCACTGTGGGAATACACTTTGTCTGATACATTATATCCATTTTGAACATACAACATTCTTATATTATATCCTTTCCATCCGTTATCTTTATTTCTAAACGAAATATCACGATATGAAATATCTTTATTCCCTAAAATCTGTTTGTGCTCACGAAGATAATCCTGCCAAACTAGTTGATTGGGAACACCATGACAAATAACATCCATACAAATCAGATTATCATACTCCTTACCTAAATATTGCCTCAAACCTGATATTTGACAAGGTGTACCTGTAAACAATACTTTTTTATTCTTATCAAGAAAAGTTTTTGCAATGCTATAACAGTTACCTATACAACTTTGAACATATTTAGAACCACGGAACCATTGCAAGTTTTCTATATTATCTGTATAATCGTGTATTACATCCCAATTATTATTAAAACGTGCCCCAAAAACAACTCCACCTTCATTTATAATTTTTTCAGCTACAAGTGTAAATATTCCACCCGATGAACTTTCTTTGCGTATATTGTTGTTTTTATTGAAAGCTGCGATGGTATAGTATGGAAAACGTGACTCTTTTTTATTTAACACACTACATGCCTTAATACATACTTTACAATTTATACATTTTGTTGTGTCAATGCGTGGATACAGAATACCGTCAACATCGTGAACCATGGTTATACACTGTTTTGGACAAGCCTGTTTACATGACGAACATCCACAACATTTATTTTTGTCGCACAGTTGTATCATACCCTGAACCTTTTGAATAAAAGCATGCTGAATTTTTCCTTTAAAAATTTTTTCTCACTGTTTGAACAACCTACCACATATATTGTTATAATAGTAGAAAGAATACTTATTATAGTAGAGATAACAAATCTTAAAAGTCCTGATGACATATAATAATGTATCAATACCGGTATTATTAAAGCTATTGAAGTTACAATAATTACATTGCAACATACATTTCTTATGAAACTAGCAGGTGAGAATGATGTCATACGCTTTAAAAAATAGAGCCTAAGCGACAGGCAACATATGGAAAAAAATATTGCCACCACGTAAGTATATTCAGGTTCTAAACCAGCCTTAAGGCAGATATAAGAAAATGGAAAGTTCATAAGCAGCATCCCGCCTATTGCTATCTGATAGTTTCGTATCCTACCTGTAGCTGACTGTAAATTTATCAATGTATTTGATAAAGTATCTATAAGAAGCGTCACAAGTACCAGACGGGCAAAATTGACCGTATGTTCAGGATAACTACCTAACCACAAATGAAGAATAAAATCTGTCTCCAATATTATGGGTAGAGCAACTATAAGTATGGCATAATATGAAAAACGTGAACCTCTCTCTACTAGTGAATATGTATATGAATAGTCGCCGGCTGCATATGATTTTGTAATTTGCGGATAAACGGCTGACATGAAATTGCCTGCAAAAGAGTTCACATGGATATTTATAGTTTCGGAAATACCTCTTGCTGCATTTACAGCTGTACCAAAAAACAGGTTTATAAGTATGTTTACTCCCTGTCCTTTCATAAGCCCTGCTGTACAACCTATAAAATTCCATCCGGCAAATGAGCTTATTTCCTTCCATCTCTGTCGGTCAAACGAATGCTGCAACCTGCATTCAGGGAAATGTCTGTGACAATATATAAAATATATACTCTGCATCATAATACCTATTGACATAAGCAAAATGGAATACATTATTAGCTTGTCATACATAAATGGTACATAAACCAGAAACAGTACAGCCATCAGCTTTAGTACTGAATCAAGCATACCTATGCCGGCAAATATATCCATCCGCTCATGAGATGATATTGTAGCGGAGTAAGGTACACTAAACAAGCCGAGAGCAAATGATACTATAGATGCCTGGTATATAACATTAGCTGCAAGCATTCGTGATGGTGATATATTCATATGGGTATTGAGAAACCATAGGCCAACTGTTTCTGCAAGCAGTATTACTACAGCAGCAAGTACAATATGTACCCATAGTGAAGTAGAAAATACACGCCTAAGACTTTCATTATCTCCTCTACCCAGTTCAAAAGTCAGGAATCTTGATGTTGAGGACGACAATGATGTAGATATAAGTGAAAACATGGATACAAGACCACCAACCACATTATATATACCATAATCCTCTACACCAAGTGTCTTAAGCACTGCACGTGAAGTATACAATGCTATGAGCATTGTAAAAAACATACGTACATACAGATATACAGAGTTTTTCGCTATTCGCTTTGTTCTTTCTGAAACCTGATTCATGTAGATTTTTCAGTAAATGTCGTAACAATGTGAATTTGAATTTTATGTATGAATATGACAGATAATAAATTAACATATGTACTATTTATCATATAGTCAATTATTATAATCACTTTTTCCATCCAAACATCCTCTTCCAAAAAGACGGCTTATCCTCCACATACTCCTGATACCTTTCCCTATAATATCGGCGGCTGCTTAACTTATTGGTAATCATCTCATAAATAGCTCCCCAATCGGGAAGATAACCCACATTACGGTCGTCAATAAAAAAATCGGCGCGCAACTTACGACACGGACATGAAGGATTTTCATTAGGTTGCTCATCCGGATGGTTGGCATTGACAGCATAGAATTCAAGACCACGGCCACGACAATATTCTACAGCATCTTCAAGCAACTTTCCTTCACGAACTGTCCAAAGTATCAATATATGATGTTCTGCCTGAAGACGTTTCAAGGTAGTTATCGCAAAAGGTATTTCTTTTCCTATTTCAGGATATTTATGTTCTACAATTGTCCCGTCAAAATCAACTGCGATTATCATATTTGTGATGTTATGTTTCTTTTTTTATATTGTTTGCCGAACTCAACAATCCGGTTATATCTGAATTTGCATCTACGTTTTCAAAATTTTCCTTATAGACTCCTCCAATGGCTATAGTAAGTCCCCCCATTGTAGTTATAAGACATTTGTTACGGGAAATACGGATCTGATAACCTTCAAGTCCATCAAGTACACCGGAAGTTATCTTGACCAATGGATGCCCTACGGAATAATATTCCAATGGATGTGGCATAAATCTAATGCGGAACGGAGATATTTGGGACAAACGGATAAAAGTCTGCATATATTTATCCTGTATAACGGCAGGACGACCTGTACTCTTATCTTTTGCAAGATAAATCCCAAAACAACGTTCTTTTAAAATTGATTGAATTTCAGCCATATTACCTTGTACAAATACAAGGCCTGAAATTGTAGGAATATCTTCTTTTACGACATGTTTCTTTACACGTTTATATTTTGTTGTTTTATGAACAAAAACATTAAATCTTTGTTTTAATATATCTAGAACATGCTCCTGCATGTTACTTTTCACATATATGTAATACCAAGGTAACATCTTTATTTTCTTAGACTTAAGTATAATTTCTCTCTTCCGTACCAGTTATTCTGATTCGTTACATAATCGCCATTTCCCAGCTACAGAAAGAGATTCTGAACTATACAGTGACATCGAAACTCTGTCCATTTTTATGTTATTACGAAGTAGAATATCTGATTCATACATCCTATGTAAAATGATAAAAATATTATAAGTTTAACATTTTAAATACAATATACGCATTCCACTTCCTAGCATTACTAACCATCTCTTTATAAGAGAAATACATACTTATTTACATACTTCTCAAAGCATATCCATGCTTTGATTTTACATAATATATGTTTAATATTTTTTTGCATATAAGTAAAATCATTCAAACCCTTTTATTGTTATACATATCTTTTTCCTTTAATCGCATAACTAAAAACGCAAACCTGAAATATGTGATATTTCACCTAGACTGTGATAATATTCAAATTTTAATAGAAAAAATACTTGAAATTTGAATAATATACTTACCTTTGCAATATAAAAAAATACTTCTCTTATAAAGAGAAGTATTTATAATATGAACAAAAAACAGCTGCAAAAGCATCATATTTTCACAAATAAATAGCTATACTTAGTCTAGTTTATATTTACAATGATTTTAATATTATTTCATTTGCTTTGTCAATAACAGACATATCCAAAGATGCCAAATATATTCGTGTTGTGTTTTCTGAATCGTGACCCATTGCCTCACTGATAACTGATAATGAAATGTTTTTACTACGCGCCACACTAGCCCACGTATGACGAGCTACATAAGAAGTAAGAACCACCGGCAATCCAAGGTCAACACCTATCTTCTTTAGCTTTGCATTAACCAAGTGTGAAGCATTATGATATTGACGACGGGCATCAGAATTGACATCTTTTATTATTGGGAGCAAATAAGGTGTCTGGGAAGTATCATATTTATCAATAATTTGCTGCATTGGTTTTTCCCATTTGATAAACAACTGCTGATTGGTTTTCTGACGCCGATATGACAAGACTCCATGCTGAAGATCTTTCTTTTTTAAATAAGCCATATCAACAAATGACATTCCACGGGTATAAAAACTGAACATAAATATATCGCGGGCATAATCCATTGAAGGAGACTTCCGTAAATCCAAATCACGGATTTTTCTGATCATACTTACAGACAAAGCACGCTTTACTGTTTTATCAACACCGGTATAGACGTATCTGAATGGATTGCGCTGTACTGTAATACCTTTCTCTACAGCACGATTGTAAACCGCACGCAAATTACGCATGTAGAATGATATTGTATTAGGAATAAGTCCGTTGGATTTTAAATAATTCTCATACTCCATCATGAGAGTCGCATCTATATCATTAAAATCAACATCACCACGCAAACTGCAAAATCTGGAAAAGCTGTTTAAAGCTGTAGAATATGTTTCTGCAGTACGCAAACGACCAACCAACTTCAGTTGCTGTATGGTATCATGGATAAAGGATATAAAATTGCCGTTGTTTTCTTTCCTTGTGTATGACGATATTATATCATCTGCCGTATAGCTCTGTCCGGACGATTCAAACACAGATATTAGACTCTTGAATTTTGCCAAATCATCATTTATATGCTTTTTCAATGAAAAAAGATTGCTACTGCATTTTTCTTCATTTTCCGAAAGTGATATATCTCTTTCCAATATATTCCACTCTGCCTTTGATAACTTGTAGCCTGTAGTAACTTGTCTAACTACTCTATCATGTATTACACGATAGAATATTGTCCCTTCGTCATTACGAGCAGATGAAGGACGAAATTTCACTTTTATCGTTGCCATAATTAATAATTTGTTTTTTTAATAGAATTAAAACAATCAATTTATTTCAAATATAGCATAAATTAGTTCGTCTAAGTCTTTTTACTTATCCTTATTTGATAAGTTTATAAACATAAAAAAGTGGCAACGCCTTTTTGTTTAGCGTAATAAGAGTTTTTAGGAATTATTTTAGTAATACTATATTTATACATACAGATATAATTACAGTTACACGTACGTGTAACGCGCGGAACACGAACGTGCAACGAGAGTAACACATTCGTGTCACACGCGGAACACGAACGTGTAACGCCAACTGTTTACCGAAGTTTTATCTTATGTTTTTTGAGTCTTTCCTCCATCATATAGTCCGGAATAATAGATTTCAATGTTTCCAGTACGGCATTTACCGCACGTTCCCTTATGAAATCGTCCTTAATGAGGATGGATATACAACGCTGTGCGGGAGGATTGACGTTCAGATGTACTACATTATCTTTCTGATTCTCAGACAGAAAAGGGATGTGAAGTTCCGGAATAATGGTATAACCGCCGTTACGATCAACTATCCTGACAAGTGTTTCTATACTGTCGGCCTCGTAGATATGGTTCCCTATATCCTTGTTCTTGCAGAAGTTCATCGCGCCGTTCGGCACGCAATGTCCTTCCCTCAGTATCCACATCTGTTCGGCGGGAAGGCTTCCGCTTGCTATTATCTTTTGTGCCTGACTGCACTCCGAAGAGAAATATGCCACAAACTTTTCTATATAGACAGGTATTTCGAGTATTCCTTCCCTATCCTCCGGCAATGTGGAAATGGCTATGTCGATATTGCCGAAACGAAGCTCGCGCACAAGGGAGGCGTTTTCTTTCTCGTCGATAGAGAGATTTACATGGGGGTGTGCGCCACGGAAATGGTGAATGAAGTCAGGTACCAGGTACGGGGCTATTGTAGGAAGTATTCCTATCCTCAGACTACCGGTCATCGTACCCGTCTCGTCCGATACAAGTTCCTTTATCCTCTGCGATTCGTTCAGGGCTATCTGTGCCTGACGTATTATCTATGAAAGCAAAACATTTGACTAAAGAAGAATTCCTGAATAAAGTAGCCAACTATGAAGCTAACCCTAACGAATGGAAGTTCCTGGGTGAGCGTCCTGCTCTGATTGACTTCTATGCCACATGGTGCGGACCTTGCAAGATGCTTGCTCCGGTACTGGACGAACTGGCTGAAGAATACGACGGAAAGATTGACATCTACAAGATAGATGTTGACCAGGAAGAGGAACTGGCCGGACTGTTCGCTATACGCAGCGTACCTACACTGCTCTTCGTGCCTATGACGGGTGCTCCACAGATGGCACAGGGTGCTATGCCTAAACCAGCATTGAAGGATGCTATACAGAAGGTGCTTCTTGGATGAGAAGTTAGGGAGTTAAGAAGTTAGGGAAGTTAAGAGAAGTTAGAGAGGTTAAAACAATATGTTTTTTATCTAACTTCCCTTAACTTCATAATTTATCAACCATCAATATGCATGGTCGTCATTCTTTATCTCGTCCGCAGTAATCGATTTACGGTCGATTGCACGCCATGCATAGATTATGTATGCCAGCACGAACGGAACAAGAATTGACACGTATGCCATGGTCTTGAGAGTGAACAGGCTGGAGCAGCTGTTGGATATAGTCAGTGAACTCTGCATATCTGTAAGTGAAGGATAGTAGGCTGTATTCTTATATCCAACTACAAGCAATAGAGCAAGGACTGTAAGGACAGTTCCTATACCGGAGAACCATATACCTTTCTTATATGTTGAAACCAATATGCTCTTTCCCAATCCATACAACACGCATACCACACCTATCAGGAACATAACAAGAAGATATGGCATATCAACGAAATTGTTGAAATACTTGTACGGCTCCATCACTATCGTCTGAGTTTCGGGATTTACGGCAAATCCGTCTTTCAGCAATGTGCGTATCACGTATGCCAGGAAGAACAGAAGGAAAGGCACTGCATCGGAAATCAACTGCCGGCGACAACGGGTATTTATCGGTTCATTATCTATATTGTTGATGAAATACATTCCCCCAAGAAGTCTTGCAAGGAAGAATACAGCCATACCGAGAACGAGATTCCACGGTTCGGCAAAGGCATCAAGCCCGTGCCATCCGTTGGACCAAGTACTGATGACAGGCATGCCCATCTCTGTAAGATTATCCTTGGTTACCTCGAAGTTAGAACCATAGAAAAATGTTGATACTGCCATACCGAGCAATATAGGTCCCATGATTCCGTTCAGTATAAGGAAAAAATGATATGTGCGCTTACCTAACAAGTTACCAAGCTTAGACTGAAACTCATACGACACTGCCTGAAGCACAAAAGTGAAAAGTATTATCATCCACAGCCAGTATGCTCCGCCGAAACTTGTGCTGTAGAACAACGGGAAGGAAGCAAAGAATGCTCCGCCGAAGGTTACAAGAGTGGTAAACGTGAATTCCCACTTTCTGCCTGTTGAGTTTACAAGCATCTTTCTCTCTTCTTCGGTCTGCCCTATGCGGTAAATCAAAGAATTTCCTCCCTGCACGAACAGCAGGAACACCAGTATTGCACCCAGCAGTGAAACAATGAACCACCAGTAGTGCTGTAAGAATATATATGTAGATTCCATATCAGATGTAAATAATATTTATCAAAACAATATTGTGTTATCTCTCCTCCGGACCGTGTTTGATTGCCTTTAGCATTATTCCTATCTCTGCTATCAGAAGTACGGTGAACATGATGAGGAATATAAAGAATGTAGTCTGCACAGAGCCGGTTTCAAGCCTTGAGATAGCTGCATCTACAGGCAGCATATCCTGAATGGTCCATGGCTGACGTCCCACTTCGGCAACTATCCATCCTGCCTGGCTGGCGATGTATGCCAGAGGAATGCTCCACAATCCCAGCCACAGCAGCCAGTTGTGATAATCCACATTGCATGTCTTCTTCCATGTGAGGAACATCATGACAGCAAACAGAACAATGAAATACATTCCCAAACCTACCATCACGCGGAATGACCAGAACATTAGATTTACATTTGGCACCAGCGTGGATGTATCTTTGATATATCCGTAACCGAAATATGGCATATTCTCGTTAAGTATGTTCAGCGATGTTTCCATCTCCTCAGAGTTGCCTTCTTTTTTAGCTTCTCTATAATCAGCCAATGCCTTGATTGCCATCTTTCCACGTTCAATCTTTTCACCTACAGAAAGTGCCTTTGTACCATCGGAAAGTTTATATCCGCCTTTCATGATATCGTTTATACCGGGAACAAAACCGTCTGCACTATGTGTGGCTAGTACGGAAAGCATTTCGGGTATTTCTACCGGACCTACCACAGTGAGAGGAGCATGCGAGCTTCCATCATAAAGTGCTTCCATTGACGCAAGTTTCATAGGTTGTACCTGCGCCACCTGATATGCCGACTGGTCGCCTGTTGCTGCCGTAACAATAGACGCAAACAGACCTACGGCAGAAGCTACCTTTATGCTTGCCTTGGCAAACTCTTTCTCACGTTTCTTTATCAGATACCAGCAGCTCACTCCCACCACAAACACAGCTCCTAAAATCCAGCTGCTTATCACTGTATGGAAGAATTTTACTACTGCCACAGGCGAGAATGCTACGGACATAAAATCTACCATCTCATTACGCATGGTATCAGGATTGAACTCCATGCCTACGGGATATTGCATCCACGAATTGGCAACCAATATCCACCATGCCGAAATCGTAGCTCCAAGTCCGGTGAGCCATGTAGATGCAAGGTGGAAACGGCGGCTCACCTTCTCCCATCCGAAGAACATAACGGCAATGAATGTAGCCTCCATAAAGAATGCCAGAATTCCTTCAATAGCCAACGGGGCACCGAATATATCGCCCACAAACCACGAATAATTACTCCAGTTGGTTCCGAACTGGAACTCAAGAATAAGTCCGGTAGCAACACCTACGGCAAAGTTGATACCGAAAAGTTTCATCCAGAACTTGGCTGTACGCTTCCAGAACTCATTACCCGTACGGTAATAAACGGTTTCCATTGTTCCCATTATCACAGCCAGACCGAGTGTGAGAGGAACAAACAGCCAGTGATACATGGCCGTAAGGGCAAACTGTGCCCTCGACCAATCAATCAAAGAAGTGTCAATAGCTTCAATCATAAAATAAAGTTTTATTAAGTTAGTTTGATTAATTATTTCGCATAAAAGTCTGACGATCGCATAATCAATTCATTGCCTACATAATTCTGTTTTTCCTCCGTTGATTTGTCTTTAAGGAAAGAAGGGAAAAAGAAAAGTTTGATTATAAAGAACATCACAAACAGTTTCACCAGGATTATAATCCATAGTATACGACCTGTAGTCATCGACCTGAAACCATCCGCATAAAATCTATAAATTCCTATTATATTCATAATTAACAAACGTATATTTTTATAATGATTACAAAGTAAATGATTTATCGTGAAAAATCAAGTATTTATCCATAGAAATCGGACCTAAATATATCTTTTTTGCCATAAATATATAATAGAGATACATTTGCATAGTGAAAAATAAAGAATACAGTAAAAATGAGACAACGAGATTTATTAATTATCGCAGCTTTATCATCCTGTTTTGCCATACAGGCACAGGAGAGTAAGACCTGGACTCTGAAAGACTGCATTGACTATGCTTTGGAAAAAAATATTCAATTGCAGCAGAACAAACTTTCACTGGAAGAAACGGATATTGACGTGAAATCGGCAAAGGCATCGCTATTCCCAAGCCTGTCATTTTCTACAGGACATAACATCGTAAACCGTCCGTATCAGGAGACAAGCGCAACGGTAAGCGGAACTGAAATCATTACCAGCGACAACAATACTACATACAACGGAAGCTACAACCTGAATGCACAGTGGACTCTGTGGAACGGAGGTCAGAGACTGAATAATATCAAACTGCAAAAATCAAACAAGGAAATAGCAGGATTGACCGTAGCCGAAACAGAGAATATGCTGCGAGAGGAAATAACAAAACTTTTCGTAAAGATTCTTTATGCCGACGAATCGGTGGAGATAAACAAAAACACACTTGAAGTAAGCGAGGCCACATATAAACGTGGTGTAGAGCTATTCAACGAAGGTAGTCTGTCGAAAGCCGACCTTGCACAGCTTGAGGCTCAGGCCAGCAACGACAAATATCAGCTGGTAACTGCAGAAAGCTCACTGAGGAACTATAAACTCCAGCTTAAACAGCTTCTTGAACTTGATGGCAGCGCGGAAATGATTCTCGACTTGCCGGAACTTGACGACAAAGATGTGTTAGCTGTACTGCCAAGCCAGATTGATGTATATAACACCGCTCTGACTACACGTCCGGAAATTCAAAGCAGCAAGCTCAGCATCGACAATGCAAAACTTAATATCAAGACCGCAAAAGCCGGATATTTCCCTACAATCAGTCTTTCGGCTTCTACATCGAGTATGACAAACAATGCCAGTACCAACAACTGGGCAGAGCAGATGAAATACGGCTGGAACAATATGATAGGTATAAATCTGAGCTTACCAATATTCAACAACAGACAAACAAAAAGCGCTGTTCAAAAAGCTCAGATAAGCTACAGCTCTTTACAGCTGGATTTAATAAACAAACAAAAAGAATTGTATTCCACCATTGAAACACTATGGCTGGACGCACTGAACGCGCAGCAACAGTATGAAGCCGCCGACAGCAAACTGAAAAGCAGTCAGACAAGTTTCGACATGGTAAGCGAACAGTTCAACCTCGGCATTAAAAATACAGTGGAACTGCTTACAGAAAAAAACAACCTGCTCAGCGCACAACAGCAAAGGGTACAGGCAAAATACATGGCTATACTGAACAGAACTTTGCTCGATTTTTATGCAGGAAATGAAATCAATCTATAAACAAACGGTAAACGAAGATATAATATGAACAAGAAAAAAGTTTTCATCAGCGCAGCTGCTGTAATAGTGCTGGCAGGAGCCGGAATGTGGATATTCGGTGGAAAGAAAGCAAGCCAGACAATCAGCTTCTCCACTTCTGTAGTTCAAAAAGGCACAATCAGCAATTCAATAACAGCTACCGGAACCATTGAACCTGTAACTGAAGTGGAAGTAGGTACGCAGGTATCCGGTATAATCGATAAGATTTATGTTGACTACAACTCCGAAGTTAAGGCGGGACAGGTAATTGCCGAAATGGACCGGGTAACATTAATAAGCGACTTACAGTCAGCGCAAGCTACATACGACGGTGCAGAGGCTGAATATATATATCAGGAAAAACTTTACGAAAGAAACAAAAAGTTATACTCCAAGCAACTGATAAGCGACACCGAATACGAACAATACGAATACAACTACCGCCGCGCCAAAAGCGCATACGACCAAAGCAAGGCAGCACTGGCAAAAGCACAGAGAAACTTGTCGTACACCACAATCACATCGCCTATCAACGGAGTTGTGACAAGCCGCGAAGTTGAAGCCGGACAGACTGTGGCTTCAGGATTTGAAACTCCTACCCTTTTCACCATTGCCGCCGACCTGACCAAGATGCAGGTTGTAGCCGATGTGGACGAAGCCGACATAGCAGGAGTGAAAGACAGCGCAAGAGTTACATTTACTGTAGATGCTTATCCTGACGATGTGTTCGAAGGAAGAGTAAAACAAATCCGCTTAGGAAGCACTAACAGCAGTTCATCTACAAGCACCACTTCTGAGACTGTAGTGACATACGAGGTGGTCATAACAGCTGACAACCCTGAACTAAAGCTTAAGCCAAGACTTACAGCCAATGTGACTATCTTCACAGATACACGCGAAAATGTACTTGTAGTTCCTAATAAAGCCCTCAGATTCAATCCGGACAAGAAAATTGCCGGTGGCAAAACCATAAAGGACTGCGACTCGCCAAAGAAAGTATGGACGATGGACGCTACATCATTCACAGCACACCCGGTCAAGACCGGAATGAACGACGGCTCGAACACTGAAATTATCTCAGGAATTTCCGAAGGCACAGAAATAGTGACCGAAACTGTAGTAAAAAGCGAAATGCCTGAGATGATGCCTGAAGAAGGCGGTGAAGGAGAACAGAACCCATTCATGCCAGGCCCTCCGGGAAGAAACAACAAAAAGAAATAACATTGATTGGAAAGGACAAAACATCATGGGCAAAACAGTAATAGAATTGCAAAACATAAAACGTAACTTCCAGGTGGGAGACGAGACTGTCCATGCGCTCAGAGGAGTATCTTTCAGCATCGAAGAAGGTGAGTTTGTCACCATCATGGGTACATCAGGATCCGGTAAATCAACATTACTGAATACATTAGGATGTCTTGACACGCCAACCAGCGGCGAATATCTGCTGGACGGCGTATCAGTAAGGACAATGAGCAAGCCTCAAAGGGCTATCCTGAGAAACAGAAAAATCGGTTTCGTATTTCAGAACTATAACCTTCTGCCAAAAACCACGGCTGTAGAAAATGTTGAATTGCCTCTTATGTACAATCCGGCTGTTTCGGCAGCAGAGAGACGCCGAAGAGCCATCGAAGCATTGATAGCAGTAGGTCTGGGCGACAGACTGGAACATAAGTCAAACCAGATGTCGGGAGGTCAGATGCAGCGTGTAGCAATAGCCAGAGCACTGGTAAACAACCCGGCAGTAATACTTGCCGACGAAGCGACAGGTAACCTGGACACTCGTACATCATTCGAGATTCTTGTACTCTTCCAGAAACTTCATGCCGAAGGAAGAACTATCATATTCGTCACCCACAATCCGGAACTGGCAATGTACAGCAGCCGCAATATTCGTTTGCGCGACGGACATGTCATAGAAGATACCGTAAACAATAATATTCTTTCGGCGGCAGAAGCTTTGGCTGCACTGCCGAAAAACGACGAAGACTGATATCTAACAAATAAAAAGAATTTATAATGAACGGAACTAATCTTTTTAAAATAGCTATCAGGGCGCTGGCCAATAACAAGCTGAGGGCTTTCCTTACGATGCTTGGTATAATAATAGGCGTGGCATCCGTAATTGCCATGCTTGCCATAGGTCAGGGTTCAAAACGTAGCATACAGAAACAAATCTCCGAGATGGGCTCGAACATGATAATGATACACCCGGGAGGAGAAATGCGTGGCGGTGTAAGGCAGGACCCATCATCTATGCAGACACTGAAACTTGAAAACTACGAAACACTGAGAGACGAATGTGTCTATCTGTCAGCAATAAGCCCTAACGTTTCTGCAAGCGGACAACTCATTTCGGGGGCAAACAACTATCCGTCGTCTGTAAGCGGAGTTAGCATAGGCTACTTAGACATCCGTCAGCTGAAGATAGAACAGGGAGAAATGTTTACGGAAGAAGACATCCGTACAGCAGCTAAGGTATGTGTAATAGGTTCTACAATAGTCGAAAACCTGTTTCCTGACGGAACAGACCCAATAGGAAAAGTAATAAGATGTAATCAGGTACCACTAAGAGTTGTGGGAGTACTTGAATCGAAAGGATACAACTCTATGGGTATGGACCAGGACGACGTAGTACTTGCACCATATTCCACCGTTATGAAACGACTTCTTGCACAAACCTACCTAAGCGGAGTATTCGCGTCTGCCCTGACAGAGGATATGACTGAGGAGGCTGTGGATGAAATAACGAACATCTTACGCAGAGAGCACAAACTGAAAGAACAGGATGACGATGATTTCACAATCAGAACACAACAGGAACTCAGCTCCATGCTTAACACAACAACGGATTTGATGACTACACTGTTAGCCTGCATTGCGGGAATATCGCTTGTAGTCGGAGGTATCGGTATCATGAACATCATGTACGTATCTGTTACAGAACGTACCAGAGAAATAGGTTTGCGTATGTCCGTTGGAGCAAGAGGAATAGATATTCTTTCGCAGTTCCTTATCGAGTCTGTTCTGATAAGTATAACAGGTGGACTTATAGGGGTAATATTAGGCTGTGGGGCATCTTTCATAATAAAGACAGTTGCAAACTGGCCTGTATTCATCCAGCCGTGGAGCGTACTGCTTTCATTTGCCGTATGTACCTTAACCGGGGTTTTCTTCGGATGGTATCCAGCCAAGAAAGCTGCGTCGCTCGACCCAATTGAGGCGTTAAGATACGAATAAAAGTATATAATACAACTTCATTCTATATCATCTGGAACAATTTTGTTCTTCATAACTTTGGTTTCCTTTTCAGCAGTACTGAATGTACTCCATCTGAAGTGCATCAGTACTGCTTTCTAAGTACTTACTAAGAAATATAACTATGAAAATTACAAAATTCAGGGTTGCACAATAAGTAATATTCAATTATTTTTGTATAACCGAATAAACCTAATGATTTATGACAGCCAAGAACCAGAATTACCGTTTATTGGAAATATTTATACATGTATTCTGCTGGATACTGTTTTTCGGATTTCCAATAATAATGGCACAAAGTGAAAGCGGAAGCATAAACTGGAGCGCCTTTATGCGATTCATTATCGTACCGGCATCTCTTTTCAGTATATTCTATATTAACTACTTCATACTCATACCAAAATTATTGTTTGAGGAACATAAAAAGAAGTTTCTCATTTCAAATCTGATAATAATCATAGCCTTCTCTGTAGTGATCAGATGGTGGAACGAAATGCATATACAACCACCTCCACCTGAAATGATAAGACACAACCCTCCATCAAAAATAATATTCATTATTAGAGATGTAGCCAGCATGATATTCTCGGCAGGGCTTAGTGTAGCAATCAGACTAAGTATCAGATGGAACGAAACCGAGGCGGCACGACGCGAAGCGGTAAAGAGTATGACAGAGGCCGAATTACGTAATCTGAGAAACCAACTGAATCCTCATTTCCTGCTTAACACACTTAACAATATATATGCACTGATTGCGATAGATTCCGACAAGGCACAACAGGCAGTGCAGGAACTCAGCAAACTTTTGAGATATGTGTTATATGACAACCAGTCAATGTACGTACCCTTGAAAAAGGAAATAGACTTCATTAAAAACTACATTGAGCTGATGAGGATAAGAGTATCGGAAGATGTAACGATAGAGACTGTTTTCAAAATAAAGGAGAACAGCCAGACACCTGTAGCACCACTGATATTCATCTCACTGATTGAAAACGCTTTCAAACACGGAATTTCGCCAACCGAAAACAGTTTCATAAAGATTAACATCGAAGAAGACGACAATAAAATCATCTGCAATATCCAGAACAGTAACCATCCTAAAAACGTTACAGATAAAAGCGGATCAGGAATCGGGTTGGAACAAGTAGGAAAAAGACTGCAACTGCTTTACCCTGGACAATACGAATGGGAATGCTGGCTCAGCGAAAACGATACAGTTTACAATTCACATATATCAATAACACCAAAAAACTAAAGAAAACATGACAATAAAATGTGCAATCATTGACGACGAACCTTTGGCATTGGGTCTGATAGCCGGATACGTCAAGAAAACTCCCACACTTGAACTGTGCGGAACATATTCGAGTGCTGTTCAAGCTATGAAGATGCTGCCAGACAATCCAGTGGATTTGCTGTTCCTGGATATACAGATGCCTGAACTCAACGGTTTAGAGTTCTCGAAAATGGTTCCTGAGAAAACAAGAATAGTGTTTACAACAGCTTTCGAACAATACGCTATAGACGGTTACAGGGCAAATGCACTCGACTATCTGCTTAAACCTATAAGCTATGCTGATTTCAGTGAAGCAGTAGGAAGAGCAATAGAATGGTTTAATTTGAAACTAAAAGCAGAAAGCGAAAAAACAAACCTTCAACCGGAAAGTTCTGAATATATTTACGTAAAAAGTGATTATAAGTTAATACAAATTGAGCTGGATAAAATACTATATATCGAAGGGCTGAAAGATTATGTAAAAATCTATACTGAAGACAATCCACGTCCTATACTATCGCTAATAAGTATGAAAGCACTTGAAGAGAGACTACCTGCAGAGCGTTTTTTACGCGTTCACCGTTCGTTTATAGTACAAAAACAAAAGATAAAAATAATAGACAAAGGAAGGATTGTTTTCGGCAAAGAATATATACCGATTTCTGAAACTTACAAAACGATGCTACAGGATTATGTTAATAAACATACAATCTAAAGAAATAGTTACACTTTCAACTTTTTTACAGAAATCCGGGTAAAAAAACCATTCTTTTTTTTGTTTTTGTTATTAAAAAACATATATTTGCAAATGAATAAAGAACAGAAGTTGTGAAACTTCTCATTTAAATAGTTTAGTTAAGTCTAGTTTAGTTTTTGTGTTGTGATACTCTTATCAATAGCGATTGGTAAGAGTATCTTTTTTTTATATGTATTAATCCTTTTGAGAATAAATATAATCTGCCCAGATACGTGCAGCCGTCTCGACCATCTTTGCACAAGGACGTTTGGCATAATATGCGTCGGTTCTTGCCTCCGGAGTAGAAACAATAGGTTCTCTCTTTGATAACCCCAAAAGGTCGGCACAGCGTAAAGCGCCATTCTCTTCCTTGAATTTTGCGGCAAGTTCCTGCACAAGGGCATAAGTCGCAGCCTTTCCTTCACGATCGGCACCTACAACAGCTCCTTTTTCCAGACCTGCAAGCATAAACATACCGCAAGCAGCGCCACAAGTTTCGCGCATACGTCCTATTCCTCCACCAAAAGCCGCCGACATCTTAAGCGCCTGTTCAGGAGTAAATCCATACATGTCCGCAAAAGCTGCTACAACCGACTGCGAACAGTTGTATCCCTCTTTGAAAAGTGATACAGCTTTTTCTATTCTTTCTTCTTTTGTCATAATTATTTTGCTACATTATTTATAACATTACCTTCGATAAAACTTTCCAGATTCTTTACTGTCTGATTCATCAGGCGTGTTCTCGCCTCGTATGTTGCCCAAGCTATGTGAGGGGTTATGAAGCAATTTTCAATTCCCAACAAAGGATTGTTTTCCATTGGCGGTTCATTAACCATAACATCAATTCCTGCAGCTTTAATACGGGCTGATTTCAAGGCTTCAGCCAAGTCGTTTTCATTCACCAGTCCGCCACGTCCAGTATTGATAAGGATTGACGTTTTCTTCATCAAAGCAAGATGTCTTGAGTTGACAATCTCAGATGTCTCATTGTTAAGCGGACAATGCAGACTCACAATATCAGACTTACTGAATATCTCATCTATAGAAGCAACTTTAATCATGCCATGAGGAAGAGCTGACTGTGGTTTGCTGGTATATACCAATACTTCCATACCGAAAGCCAATGCTATGCGTGCTGTCGCAGAACCTGTATTACCAAATCCGATAATACCTATTTTCTTTCCGGCCAACTCCATTAGAGGACTGTTGGTATATGAAAAATCAGGATTCCTACTCCATACACCGGAATGAGCCTCATCGGCATAACGTCCTACACGATGTGTAATATTCAGAATATGTGCAAAAACCATTTGTGCTACAGACTCTGTACTGTATGCAGGAATGTTTGTTACGACAATGCCCAACTCCTTAGCCGTATTTATATCGACTACATTATATCCTGTTGCCAAGACTCCTACATATTTCAATTTTGGGAGCGAACGCAATGTAGATGCGTCTAATACTGTCTTGTTTGTAAGAACAGCTTCAGCATCAGCAGAACGTTCTACAACCTGATCGGCAGATGTTCTGTCATAAACACTCAATGAGCCCAACTTTTCCAGTTCATTCCATGACAAATCTCCGGGATTCATTGTAAATCCATCCAATACTACTATTTTCATTATCTTCTATTAAAAAATTAATTACATATTCAGTTTTTAAATCTGTCTCCCCATAATTGAATCATCCTTTCCTTTAACTTCTGCTCGGACTGATTCTCCTGGGCATGCCAGATACGAGTATCTTTCATATCATCCGGCAGGAACTGCTGCTTGACAAAATTTCCTTTGTAAGCGTGTGCATATTTATAGTCTTTACCATATCCAAGCTGTTTCATCAACTTTGTTGGAGCATTTCTTAAATGTAAAGGAACAGGGAGATTACCTGTCTGCCGTACCATTTCAATAGCAGAATTTATACCTTCGTATGCCGAATTACTTTTCGGGCTTGTGGCAAGATATACAGTTGCCTCAGCCAAAGGAATTCTACCTTCGGGCCATCCTATTTTCATTACGGCATCGAAAGCAGCATTTGCCAACAGAAGCGCATTTGGGTTTGCCAATCCAATGTCCTCAGAAGCGGAAATAACCAGTCGTCTGGCTATGAAAGCCGGATCTTCGCCACCTTCTACCATACGGGCAAGCCAGTAAAGGGCCCCATCAGGATCGCTGCCACGTATAGACTTTATGAATGCGGATATTATATCGTAGTGCATTTCGCCTTCCTTGTCGTAAGCCAAAGGATTCTGTTGCAGACGCTCCATTACTTTCTCATCAGTAATTTCGACAGGTGTATCGCTGTCTGCCTCAACTACAAGTTCCAGAATATTCAGCAATTTTCTGGCGTCTCCTCCTGAATATCTCAATATGGCATCTGTTTCCCTGAATATGACTTTCCTTTCTCTCAGTACATTGTCACGTTCAACAGCATTGTGCAGAAGCTCCAACAAATCATCTTTCTCCAACGATTTCAGCACATAAAGCTGACAGCGTGAAAGTAACGGACGTATAACTTCGAATGACGGATTCTCAGTAGTAGCCCCTATCAGCGTAACTACTCCCCTCTCGACTGCTCCCAACAATGAATCTTGCTGCGATTTGCTGAAACGATGGATTTCATCAATGAATAAAATAGGGCTCTGTTGTGAAAAGAAGCGGCTACTGCTTGCTTTCTCAATCACATCACGCACATCCTTCACTCCAGAAGTAACTGCACTCAGAGTATAAAAAGGAACTTCAAGCTTATTGGCAATAATCTGCGCCAAAGTAGTTTTACCGACACCGGGAGGTCCCCACAATATAAACGATGAGATTCGTCCTGAATCAATCATTTTTCTTAGGACCGCCCCTTGACCTACCAAATGTTTTTGACCAATATATTCATCCAAAGTTCTTGGACGCAATCGTTCTGCTAATGGTTGAGACATATTTATTGATATTTTTTACAAAAGTACATATTTACAATGAAAAAGGATAGAAGAAGGCATAAAAAAAGGCCCTTTTCACAAAGAGCCTTTTTCAAGTTTTCAATAGGTATTAGTTTTTTTTTCTTAAGGTAAAAAGATTGTTTTCAGGATAACGGCACAAAGATGGGGCGTTTTTTTGGATTGACCAAATAAAAAAAGATGTCATAAAACATATTTTGCGTTTTTACCGCATATCCAGTGCATTTCAAGAACATTTCACCCTCATTTTTGCTTATTGACAAAGATAATAAGATTTTACGAATAAACCAAAATCTGTTATATTAATTTTAAATATCATATATAATTATTAAACAAAATATTTTTAGGACATAACATTCCTTATTAATATAGAGGCAAAAGATACTATTATAACCAACTCCTTATCGAAGAAAGATTCCATCAAAATCCGAATTATAAACCAATAAAACACTTAATATAAAAAGAAATCACTATTTTTGCACATTATTGTAAAACAACAACTATGACTGAAATAAAAGCTACCGAAAGTTCAGAAAAGAAAAGCCTGAACTTCATCGAACAAATCGTAGAAAAAGACTTGAGAGAAGGTAAGAACGATGGAAGAATTCAAACACGTTTTCCACCGGAACCAAACGGTTACCTTCATATAGGACATGCCAAAGCAATATGCATGGACTTCGGAATAGCAAAGAAATACGGAGGTGTATGTAACCTTCGCTTTGATGATACAAATCCGACTAAAGAAGATGTAGAATATGTCGAGGCTATAAAGGAAGACATCCAATGGTTGGGATTCCAGTGGGGAAACGAATATTATGCATCCGACTATTTCCAGCAGCTTTGGGATTTCGCCATCAAATTGATTAAAGAAGGAAAAGCATATATAGACGAACAAAGCTCTGAAGAAATAGCGGCACAGAAAGGTACACCGACTCAGCCTGGAACCAATAGTCCGTACCGCGACCGTCCTATCGAAGAAAATCTTGACCTGTTCATGAAAATGAACAACGGCGAAATAGAAGAAGGAAAGATGGTTCTGCGTGCCAAAATTGACATGGCAAATCCTAACATGCATTTCCGCGACCCTATCATTTACCGTGTGGTGAAAACTCCTCACCACCGTACTGGCGACAAGTGGAAGGCATATCCTATGTATGACTTCGCTCACGGACAGAGCGACTACTTCGAAGGAGTGACTCACTCATTATGCACACTGGAATTTGTAGTACACCGTCCGCTTTACGATTTATTTGTTGATTGGGTAAAAGATGGAAAAGACCTTGACGACCACCGTCCGCACCAATATGAATTCAACAAACTTAATCTGAGTTACACACTTATGAGTAAGCGTAACCTCCTGACATTGGTTAAGGAAGGTTTGGTAAACGGATGGGACGACCCACGTATGCCGACTATCTGCGGATTCCGTCGCCGTGGTTATTCTCCTGAGTCCATCAGAAACTTTGTAGATAAAATCGGATATACTACATACGATGCACTAAACGACTTCGCATTGCTTGAAAGTGCCGTACGCGAAGACTTGAACGCCCGCGCGACACGTGTTTCTGCCGTGATTAATCCTGTAAAACTGGTTATCACAAACTATCCTGAAGGGAAGGTAGAAGAAATGGAAGCCATCAACAACCCTGAAGATCCGAACTCAGGAACTCACATCATCGAATTCAGCCGTGAACTGTGGATGGAACGTGAAGACTTTATGGAAGATGCTCCTAAGAAATATTTCCGTATGACTCCAGGACAGGAAGTGAGACTGAAAAATGCTTACATCGTGAGATGTACAGGATGCAAGAAAGACGAGAATGGCAACATCATAGAAGTATATGCCGAATACGATCCAAACACAAAGAGCGGTATGCCTGAAGCAAATCGTAAAGTAAAAGGAACACTCCACTGGGTAAGCTGCAACCACTGCCTGAAAGCTGAAGTCCGACTATACGACCGCTTGTGGAAAGTAGAAAATCCACGCGATGAAATGGCAGCTATCCGCGAGGCAAAAGATTGTTCTCCACTTGAGGCAATGAAAGAAATGATAAATCCTAACTCTCTGACAATACTGAACGAATGTTATGTAGAGAAGTTCCTTGCCGAAGCCAAACCATTGTATTATCTGCAGTTCCAACGTATCGGTTACTTCAACGTGGATAAGGATTCTACTCCTGAACATTTAGTGTTCAACAGAACAGTATCACTGAAAGACACTTGGAGCAAGATAAACAAGTAGTCAACAACTGATAAAAATATTAAAGAGTAATATCTCAACCGTCAGGAACGGAAAATGATATTACTCTTTATTTTTTACTGGTATATAAATCTTATCTCGCTTTACCTATCCATGTAAGTTTGTGCCATACAGTTTCAAGCGGACCTCTCTTAAAATGCTTGAACCACCAGTGGGCAAAAGTAACCTGTAAAGCCAGGAAAACAATTCCAACCAAAAGACTATATGTCGTACCACACACCTTATGAAGCTCAAGACCATAACCGAAATAAAGGAAACTACCTATAACGGATTGTGATACATAATCAGTAAGACTCATCCTTCCGTATGGAGCAAGTATTCTCTGAACCTTTCCACCGCATGTCCAATAAAGTAACAGGAATGAAGCCACAATACATAACATAAAGAAGAAATTATACCAAGAGTTCAATACTGTCTTCAGCGAAGAAAGCATAAACTTGATTTCAATCTGAGTATAAACAAATTCCTTGAAATAATACATTACCAATGTTAAAGGCAATGAGATACATAAAACTTTAACCCAAAAATCCCTTGACTTACGCAGAGAATCATCCGATGAAGCATCAAAATATCCAAGTCTTCCCAAAAGAATTCCCAACATAAACAATGATGCAGTCTGGAACACACGACCGTAGCACCATGCCCAGTTAAGACTGGCAAGCTGACCGGTTACTAAGTTAACCTTAACCATTTCCCAAAAGGAATGTCCTCCAAGCTGAGGATAAACATCCCCTAAAGAGAATATCATCTGCTGAGGATTTTCCAATGGATTAAATACAGAATATAATACCTTTACCCATTCAACAGGCTGAAGCATGAGGAACACAGCCATAGCAAAAAGAGCTTTATTACCCCAATGCCTGACCGGGACCAAGACCAAACCAACCAGAGCATATAGTACAAGAATCTCCCCCGGGAAAAATGCCGCATTGATAAATCCAAAACCGAGAAGCAGCAACAGTCTCCACATATATCTGTTTCTGAAATCTTCTCCCCTCTTTTCCGAACTTCGGCTCTGTAAATAAAAGGTAAAGCCAAACAACAATGCAAAAATAGCGTATGTCTTACCCGAAAAAGCAAAGAACATCATATCCCACAAAGTTGTATCCAAAGCCTTTGTAGTTTCATTTGCAGCATCAGGGAATGAATAAAAATTGAAATGTTCAATGTTATGGAGAAGTATTATTCCCATCACGGCAAAACCTCGCAATGCATCTATTGCCACATTACGGCTCTTGTCATTAAGTGTTTTCATATATTACAAAAAAAATGTCATCCACAAACTTTACATGTTCATGAATGACATTATGATTTAATTCTTTCTTAATCGATATTATTGTGCAGAATCACCTGTTGCAGGAGCAGCAGCCGCATCATCAGCCTGAGGAGCAGCAAAACCTGCAGGTGCATTCAAAGGATTAGTACTCTGTTCTTCTACAGCCTGTTTCATGATAACTGAAGAGTTTTCAGCGGCCTGTGGTATTACATAAGTAGCAGCAATGCTGATTACTACCATGAAAGCAGCAAGTCCCCATGTCAGTTTTTCAATAAAATCAGTTGTCTTACGAACACCCATAATCTGGTTTGATGATGCAAAACTGGAAGCCAAGCCTCCACCTTTAGAATTCTGTATCATTACAACAAAGCATAGTAACAATGCTGCAAGCACAATCAATACAATAAATAATAAATACATTTTCTTTTATTTTGATTTAGCGTTAATAATCAATCTTTCCAAAAATCTTATTTGGTCTGCAAAGTAAGCATTTTTTTTTGGATATTTCAAATTTAATTTTTTAATAATTTCCAGAGCTTTATCATATCTTTGCTGTTTAACATATATTTTGGCTAATGTCTCAGTAAGATATTTGTCATCACCACTATCTTCCACAGTCTTGACATCTGCCTCATCAGTTGCTTCAGTAGTGACATCCATATAATCGTCTTCCGTCGCTTCAAGCTCTTCATCACAAAACTCATCCACATCCTCTGTATTTTCACTCTTTCTATTATATGAAGACAGCATTCCTGTTTCAGATTTTTCAATAAAGTCATCTATCAGACTCTGTCCTTTAAGTGGAAGAGTTTCGCTGACAGTTTCATCTTTATATCCATCATTTGATTTAAGCAACAACAATGATGAATAATCCATTACAGTATCAGCCGGAAGAGATAGTTCTGGAGATAATCCCTTGTCATTAGGAATTTCCGACAGAAATCTGTCTATCAAATCAAGAGTTCTATCGTGGACAACATGTTTTTCAGAGCCATCAAATTCATGCTTTGGAGCAGAGAATTTACTGCCTTCAATGAAATAAAACAAAATACTCAAATCGGCTACATATAGTGCGCCGCGTCTCAATTCATCTTTAAAAGAAGGACTGTCAAGTAAATAAAGGTTCTTGAGCAACAACAACCAAGCAGTCTGAAAATATGGATAACGCAATATAATGGAACGTAACTCGTCAAGAGTTTCATTCCCCAAAAGTTCAGGATTATTAATCCAATCATTTAATTTCTGCATTTCCATAGTCAAGAAATATTACCAGTTGGCTACCGTCGCATTGAATATCTGTTCTACTATCTCGTCAATCATTTGGTTTACAAGTTCTTCCTGAACAGCAGACAATTGTTGAGTAGAGTTGTATTCTCTACTTGCAGAAAACTGCTGTTCGAAATCTTCAGCATGATTTGTATTATTGACAAACCTCACGTTGACAGTCATTTTCAGTTCGGCCATTGTTGAATAACCGTCAGAGCCTACACCTTTATTGTATGCATCATAGTTTGTTATCTCGCCTGACAACTCCAAATCGCCGTTCTGTTTCACTTGTTTCAATCGAGTTTGCTGCATATACCTGTCCTGAAGCTCAGTATTGAACATAGACTCCATAGGTCCCCATACAAATGCAGCCGACCTGTTTGGGAAGTTCTCGAAAGAAATAGACTTCACCTTATCATAGTTTATTGAAGACCCATTAAATTTATACGATACGGTACAGGCTGCCAAAAGGCATAACGATACCGTCAATACAGAAAAAATATTAAATTTACTCATTTTATTCAAGCCCATATTCTTTTATTTTCCTATACAAAGTTCTTTCAGATATTTTCAAATCACTTGCCGCATTCTTGCGCTTACCATTATGGCGTTCAAGAGCCTTCTTTATCATTTCTTTTTCAACATCATCTAAAGAAAGGTTTTCTTCTACATAAACTTCTGTATCCTGATAATCGGACGAGTCGTCACGTTTTACCACTGTAGTTGGTACAGGAGTAATGGATGTCGGTGTCACCGGTTGAATTTGTCCCACCTGTGGATATTGTTGAACATGCGGAACTACCATCGGCATATCAGTAATGACGTCCATTGTAGAATCCTGAAGGAAATGAGGTTTATTCTCTACCGGATGAGTTCCATGACGCCCCGCATCACGCTCAGCCATAATCTCGTGTACTAACTTTTTCAGTTCTGTAACATCACGCCGCATGTCAAAAAGAACCTGATATAATATTTCTCTTTCACTTTCAAAACTTTTTCCACCAGAATGGGCAGTTCCCTTTGAACCGACAAAAGTCGGCAATTTCGAGTTGCTTGCAAAGTCAGGCAAATATGTAGAAAGTATTTCAGGAGTTATATCCCTGTTTGTTTCAATAATTGAAATCTGTTCTGTAATATTTTTCAACTGTCTTATATTACCAGGCCACGGATATTCCACAAGCATACGCTTTGCTTCTTCATTCAACTGAATTGATGGCATACGGTATTTTTCCGCAAAATCGGCAGCGAACTTTCTAAAAAGCAATGCAATATCACCAGGTCTCTCCCTTAAAGGCGGGACTTTAATAGGTACTGTATTAAGACGGTAATAGAGGTCCTCGCGAAAACGTCCTTCCGCTATCGCATCTGCAAAATTCACATTTGTGGCAGCTACAATTCTTACATCTGTTTTCTGTACTTTAGATGAGCCTACCTTTATATATTCACCTGTCTCAAGCACACGCAAAAGTCTGGCTTGCGTGGACAATGGCAATTCACCTACTTCATCCAGAAATATAGTACCACCATTGGCCTCGGCAAAATAACCGTTCCTGTCGCTAATTGCTCCAGTAAACGCTCCTTTCTCGTGACCGAACAATTCCGAATCAATAGTTCCTTCAGGTATAGCCCCACAATTGACAGCTATATAAGGTCCATGTTTTCTTCTGCTGAACTGATGTATAATCTGTGGAAAACTTTCCTTACCTACTCCACTTTCGCCGGTAACAAGTACCGAAAGATCTGTAGGAGCCACCTGCATGGCTATATCTATCGCCCTGTTTAGTCCCTCGGTATTACCTATAATACCAAAACGAAGTTTTATATTCTGAATATCTGATTTTACCATAAAACACAAATTGTCTGCCAAATTTACAAAATCTTTGGAAAGATGACTAATATATGGTACGAAATTACATCAGAATACCGTACGTATCATCAATCTCACGCCCCATTTATTAGCTGTAGGAAGATGGTTATAATTAAGTCGCCTTACGTACTCAATATGTAAAAGTTTGAAAATGTTATGAATACCTGCAGTAATTTCAACGTATGGCACCTTAGGGTCCATCACATGACTGGAATAATTATACTTTCCTGTAGCATCATAATGTCCTGGAAACATCATAAGCGTTTCGTCATTCCTGTTTTTCTCAAGGAAAGGATTGTTTTTGTCAGTAAGAGTACCCCACAAACATTTTACTCCGATAAACTCACGCCATTTCAATTTCTTTATCAAAGGTATTCTATTGAACAGTTTTCCCTGCATGTTCCATGAAAAATCCAACGACGCATACCTGTCATTAAGGAACTCCATATTATTAATCAAATTGAAAGTTTCATCCTGAATAATATACGACAAGTTTGCAGCAGGCATAATCAACAACGGGAAAGGAACTTTGTTCCACTGTATTCCGCCTTTCAGATATATGTCAACATTACCCCATGAACTCAACCAGAAACGTTTGTAGGCACTGGCCTCTGTCATGTTATAAGTGTAGTCACTTCCTAAAACGCCTTTCAAGCCCACCGTATGTTGAAGAACAAATTCCGGAGCGTCAAGATTTACCGGCAATCTCCTCTGTTTTGTATTTACAAAAGTCTCACCTGGAGCATATCTCAATGCCAAAGAAGCCTCAGTTACTGTTATGTCATGAGTATTGAAAGGAGACTTCACCCATTTATTACCAGAAACAGAACCATCTGCAATTGCAGACTGAAGTTTGGACTCTCCAGCCATAGTACGATAGAACAACTCTCCACAAGGCTCATAGTTGGCATATCTCAGCATAGCGGTTGTCTTGAAACCAAATTCGCGTTCACGTTCATATTTAATAGTAGCCTTACGCTCGTAATTATACTGGTCAACCTGACATACCTTTAGAGCAGTAAAAACATTATCCTTGTCGGCATTGATAAACTTATCTGACGGAAGCATGTTATCATACTGGTATGTAAATGTCATAGAATGTTTAGGAAATTCTCTTGGCAAATATTCCTTTTTATCAAAAGAATATTCAATTTCTCCCATATATTTTGACTTCCTATCCTTAAATCCGTAAGCATAATACCCCTTAAGGAAAATGTTAGGATGAAGGTTGGCAGTAGTTTGTGCAGACGCACGCAGACGCAAACCGTCAATATAGTTAGATGTAATCATTGTATTAATCGGACCAATATCAACCTTACTATCCTTACTTGTTTCCACATAACTTTCAATGATAGCTCTGAGTCCAAACATTATATATTTGAAACCTTTGATTTTTGCCAAATCATCAAGAAAGCTTCCCATACGTGTTTCCGATTCTGTCAGTTCTTCCTGTCTGTACTTCTTCCAAAAATCATCGTCACGCATCATGGCATTAACATCTTTTATTTCTGAACCTTTCATTTTGAAGAGCTTGTCAGGTAATGGCTCAAAAGAGAAATCAAAGTTACGCGTAGTACGCCTTACCATATACGACCCAAGTATCTTTTTCAGATAAGACAATTCACAAAGCATATCATCTTCCATCAACGACCATTCGCCAGTTGGCAGTTCACCGAACTTCTGATTTATAATCATGTGATCGACAAAATTTATATCAGTCTTTTTAGGAAGATTCATATTACACTGCTTCACCCTATATGTTGAATCCGCCAATATATACAGATGTCCTGTAAATCCAAAGTCCTGCGAATTATTAGGAACAAAAGTCAAATGGAAACACTTGTCACGTTCTACAAATACAGTATCCATTATATAATACTTATAAAATCTTATCCCTGCGTCAGAAACAGGACTGTCAAAAGGATATTGCAAGAAGCGGAAACGGTCTTCATAAATATCTATATCCTGAAAGACATCTTTCAATACAGTAGTAAGCATATCGCCAGTACTAAACAGTTCGTTTATTCCTCTTGAATCAATTCCCTGGATAATTGTTTTTTCGGAACGTGGCTCCTTTCTATATATTTTCTGCGAAACAGTCTCATCCACAGAAACAGGCAAAATTCGTTTCTGAGTAACATCACATATCTCTACCTGATCGCGTAGAAACGGATACTTCTTAAAAAGCCATGATTCTCTTAGAGAATCAGGTGTAATATCATTTACAGCTAATGTAATCTTTTGATACTTATTATAGAAATAATAATCTTTATTTTCCAGATTTGTTCTTCCCTTCGACTCAATTACTTTCTTCATAAGTTCTACAGCAGGGTTGTTCTTCCTGGAATATTTTTCTTTTTTGGGCTTAACCACGACCTCATCAAGAACCAGTTCCGACTTCATGCTCACATTCAGTTCCGTGGTTTTTGACGATACTTTAATATCCTGCCTTGTATAACCCACCATAGAGAATGTCAGTTTGTTCCAGCCTGAACGATATGGGATAGAATACTTTCCGTCAATATCAGTAATAGTACCCACTCCCTTACCGTCATAATATATATTCAAATATGGGATAGGTTCACCGGTATCCGAATCAACAACAACTCCATGAATCTGAGCATACATACCTAAAGCCCAAACCCATAAAGCTATCACAACGAGTAATCTTTTTACCATATTAATTATATATTTATATTCAAATTTAAAAACGTAATCCGTATATCCGGAACAATATAGACAAACAAGTTAGTTCTGTTTATTTTGTGTTTTAATAGCAGTTACTGCTTTTTATATGGTTTTATTGGATCTTGAACTGATAAAGCTTTCCTATCCTTACTAAACTGAATAAAATATGCCACAAAAAGGAAAACCGCGATAGCCAATCCAACAATATCATATACTCCAAAATGCTGACCATATATATCTAAAGATATTTCATCCCAAGGTGTGTACATACATATAGTATTAATCAATATGATAACCAGTCTAAACTCAGTTGGTCCAAAAGAGCTATATGTCAGACGAAATTCTCCCTTAATAATTGTAATAATATATGTATATACAGACAGAACAAGATAACCTGCCAAAACCAACAATGCAATGTCAAATCTAAACATAGGAGATAATCCTGCACCTATACACATAATACATATCGTAATGGCATCCAAAGAATGGTCAATAAAAAAACCATAAACAGGACGCTGAAGATTTCGTACCCTGGCCAATGTTCCATCCAAACTATCTCCATACCAATTTATAACCATACCCAATGAGGCCAGCCATAAATACATAATATTTTTCGAAGCCAACACACACCCTATAGCATAAACTATGGCGCCTAAAACTCCCATATAAGTCAGGAAATCTGAAGTTACCCAACGTGGCTGTCTCTGTGCCAGCCAAATCAAGGCTACTTTTTCTGCTCTGTTAAGTATTGATGTCTGAATTCTTTTTGACTCTTCTTTTCCCATACCACTCTCTTCTTTTTATATATTACTTTATTATATCTTTATCGTATATTCATTTTTAACAATATCTCAAAAATCTTCAAATCCTCAGGATAAGTCAGTTTCAAGTTAAATCTGTCACCATCGACCATATATAATGGAGTATAATCCAATTGCGACATTAATATATACAAAGACTGCGAAACTATTCCTTTTTCATTTGCCTCGTTTATAGCTGAAGCTATGCATCCAAGTTTAAATGTCTGTGGAGTCTGTACCATAAACATATTTTCTCTCATGAAATGCTGTTCAGACGAAATTCCATTCTCGCTATACAGATACGATTCATTGCCTCTAATAGCTGTAACAGCATTGCCTCTTAACATACACGAATTGACATTATCTGATATTATCTTATCCGTGATGAAAGGCCTTACCGATTCATGAACCATGACTATATCGTCTTCATTATAACCGTTTAACAGCATATATTCAATACCATTAGAAATGGATTCCTGGCTATTGCAACCACCTTCAACCACTCCCTTTAGTTTTGTAATATTATAAATTGCAGCCATTTTTCTCAGTTTATCTATCCAACCAGATAAACAAGCTACAATAATAACATCAATATCATTGCTTTGTTCAAACTTCAACAAAGTATGAATAATAACAGGCTTACCAAGCAAATCCAGAAACTGCTTTGGAGTTTCCTTATGCATCCTGTCACCATATCCTCCAGCCATTACAAAAGCTATTTTTCTGCTCATAGACTTTTATCTAAACAAAAATCCTTGTACATTTTCTTACAAAAACTTTCATGCCTGCATCTCATATAGAAAAATAAAATATTAAGAACTGTAACTTCAAAAATAAAGAAGATCCATGGCTCTTTTACAAGAATGGAGACAAAAAGCACGAAAGCCCTCGTATCAAATGTGAGAATATTGGTATATTTCATCAAAGGTTTACTATTCCTTCTATACTCATCTCTGAAATCCGAAGGTATATCTACACCTTTACTCAACCAGGTATTTTCTACGCCACGCAACAATTTCTGTAATGATGGCGACAAACGTTCCTGACTTTTAGTATATCTTATATAGAATATCAAATACAATTTTTCAAACCATGCATTTCTCCAGCTCAAGGATTTCATCTTTTCAATCTGCTTTGACGACTTGTCAAATTCCGAATTTGCATTACCCTTTTGGAAAAACATGTGAATATTTCGGTAATAGTCCGACAATGCACATTGCTTGCTATGACAAATAAAGCCAGAGAATGCAGCCAACAACCATATATATATTCCCCAAGTGTCCGTAAGTCGTAAACTTATAAAGAAATATATAGAAAAAAACCATAAATCACCGGCAAAGCCGTCAAGTACTCGTCCTAACAGACTTTTCTTGCCAGTCATTCTGGCCAATTGCCCATCGGCACAATCATACCAGTTTGCCCATATCAAAAGAAAAATGCCCAACAATCCATGACGTAGATCTTCAAAATAAAACATATACCCCGCCAACATGCCCAATATTATGGATATAATGGTGACGACATTAGGATGAACTCCTAATTTCTTAAAAAACAACGCCCATAAATAGCCGCTTGAACGGGTTACATATATTTCAAAAAATCCCTCTGTATCTTCTGATTTTAATGTTGATTTCAGTCCTTTCTTAAATGAAACTAAATCCATGGTCCTTTTATTTATTACCTATCTTCATCAATGCTATACCAATGATTACACACACCACTTCCCTAATTCTTATAAGAAGCGCCATGAATACGCCATAAGAATACGGGATAGACAGTAACGCAACAGACATCACAAATCCACCTTCGCGAGCGCCAAGCTGCATTGGTGAAAAGAACATCAGATTGGCAAACAATGATGTAAACGCTAATATCAATATACTGTCGAAGAAACTTGCGTCAGTAGAGAATATCAACAAGATGATATATACCTCAAGACAAGATACGACTCTTGCTACAAATTCCAGTGACAATGAAGTAAAGAAAGTATATTTATTATTCCTATACAAATCCTTTATCTGATCGTCAATCTGCACAAAAGTTTCTTCCTTTCTCTCTATTAATCTGGTTATTTTGTTCTTTATAAAAGGCATACGCTGCAAAAAACGCATCAGCTTCATTACCATTCCCGAACGATATCCTTTAATAAAAAAGTAAATTCCTATCATACACGCCACAACAAAAATACTCATGATTATCACATAAGTCCTGTTTATCTGGTTATAGTATGACAATATATAAATAAGCAGCGAGAACAGCCAAAAACAAAAGTGAGAGAAAATATGCATCATCGCATACAATATCACACTTGAAGATGCCTTTTCTATACCTACGTAGGGTTTCAACTCCATTATACGGTAAGGTTCGCCTCCCATCAGCCCAACCGGCGTAGTAGAGTTCAATGCAAAACCGGTAATGGTATATTTGAAGACTTTCAAAAAAGGAACTTTAACCCCATTCAACCCATTACAAATAATAGCATACCATGCTCCCGCATTTATAGCATATATAAACATCCATAGCAACAACAATACAGGAAACCATATACCGGCTTTTCTCAAGCATGACACTACATCCTCGTATGTCATGTCCATTCCAAAAAGCATTATTACTATGGCTACAACTCCTACTATGAAAAATATATTCCTGAACTTACTCTTCATATTCAGCGTCAAGTTTCAATTTATCGCTATCATCGCGTTTCTCGTAATACTGTTTGCGAAGCGGATTCGCACTTATCTCTCTCTCCATACATCTGTTACGGAATACGTCAATAGCAATATAAATAGCCTGACGAAACGAATCTTCCGAAGCAACCCCTTGTCCGGCAATATCATACGCCGTACCATGTGCCGGCGATGTCCTTACAATAGGCAAACCTGCTGTATAGTTCACTCCTTCATCCATGGCCAAAGCTTTGAATGGAGCCAATCCCTGGTCATGGTACATAGCCATGATACCATCGAAATGAGTAAAGTTACCCGACCCCATAAATCCATCTGCAGGGTAAGGGCCAAAACACTGTATTCCTTTTGCTTTCAGTTCTTCCATTGCCGGAATAATGACATCCTGTTCCTCTGTACCAAGAAGACCATTATCACCGGCATGAGGATTCAGTGAGAACACAGCAATGCGCGGACATCCTATTCCGAAATCCTGTTTCAACGATTTATGGAATATCTCTATTTTTTCTTCTATCAATTCCTTGGTAAGTATAGACGGGATTTCCCTTACAGGAACATGACCTGTAACCAAAGCCACCCTGAAATCATTCTTCATAAGAATCATCAATGACTTGTTGCCGTCTCCCACACGTTCTTCTATATATTCTGTATGACCAGGGAAATGAAATGTTTCGGACTGTATGGTATGCTTGTTGATAGGAGCTGTTACCAGCACATCAATTCCACCCTCACGATAGTCGGCCAACGCTCTTTCCAAAGCATCCAGTGCAGCCTTTCCGGCTTCTGCTGTAGGCTTGCCAAGCTCCACCTTAAGTTCTTCTGCAGTACAATTCAAGACATTCAGTCTGCCATCCTGTATTTCCTTTGCAGAATTTATTATGCTGAAATTGGCAGAAATATCCATCGCTTTACGATGATAAGCCGCTACCTTTGGCGACCCGTACACTACCGGCGTACATAATTCCATCATTTCCGGTTCGGAAAAGGCCTTCAATATAACCTCATAACCTACTCCATTGATGTCACCGTGGGTGATTCCCACTCTTATTTTACGTCTTTCCATGTCTATACTTATAATATAATGTATATTTTATTTTATAGAGTCACCTGTGATGGTAATTTCAGTCACACCAGCCCCTATAGGCAATTCGAATACTTCTTTCTGTGCAGGTAATTTCAGAGTGTAAAGACATGCCTCAAGCTTGCGCATAAGGTCACGCTTCAATTTGTCAGGTTTAAAGACAAAACCCTCCACCACTATTACTCTGGCATTAGCCCTGTCAACCCTGACATGCGATACGAAAGGACCTCCCATAGCATCGTTTCTCATTTCCCATAATCCTCTCGCCTCAAAAGCATAATCACCTTTAACAGCTATGTTCTTTACATCCACAAAGATTGAGTCTGCTGTCTCCATATACATACCTTCCATTGACCCCGGTATGTTGATTTTCATTACAGAATCACGTTTGTTGATAAAATACTCCTTTGTAAACGTATTATTGTCCCTGAACGGATAAGAATACATCACGAAATTCATATCATTAAGATTGGTTGAAGCCCAAAAGAAATCCTCGCCCGTCTTAAACGAGTTCAGTTCATTAGGCATCCATATATCACAATCGAACAGACTTCCCACCTTTGCCGAAATGGCAGCATTATGTTTCTCACGCAAAAGGTTTATCTGACGGTTCATTTCAGCACGTGTAAAGAAATCCACAATCACCTGTCCGTGCTTACTTACGTATTCATCAAATTCCTTCTGATTTGGCGACTGTATAGTCATTATCATCTGTGGAGAAGCGTATGCATCGCGCGTATACTTAAATTTGGTTTGAGTGTAAATATCCTGAATATCAGCTATTATGATATTTCTGAAAATACGCATCACACGGTCAAAATTCGCAGGACGGATACGTGAGATTCTGAACGAACGTTCCGCCTGAGGCAAGCCCGGCACATCTGTATCAAGCACATGATAGAGCGCACTGTCCGGACTCATCCAGCAATTATCGTCCGCTACAACCATCACTTCGTATGGTCTTCCGCTTGAAACCGGAGTAATAATACTTTTACCATCATTACGGCATGATGCCAACACGACAGCCAACATCACGAAGCTAAAATAAAAAGCAATACGTTTCATATTATCAATTTCTTATTGGTTTACACATTATTTTTCTCAGCCTGCTGCTTGGCAGTGGAAAGCATTCCGCAAGCCGCAAATATATCCTCACCTCTCGAAGCCCTTATTGTGGCAAACACTCCATGCTGTGTCAGATAGTCACGGAATAGCACCATCGAATCCATGTCAGTACCTTCAAGATCCACATTCGGTATGGCATGAAAACGAATAAGGTTCATTCTGCAATCCAGTCCCTTCAATATCTTGACAAGCTCCTTGGCGTATATCAGACTGTCATTGACTCCTTTGAAAACAATATATTCAAACGAGAGACGTCTCTGCTTGCTGAAATCATACCGTTTCAATATCTCTATAATCTCCATTATGGAGAAAGCTTTCTCGGCAGGCATAAGTTCACGTCTCTGTGCCGGAAACGGAGAATGCAGGCTCACAGCCAGATGACAGTCACTTTCTTCAAGAAATCTTTCCAATCCTTTTTTCAGCCCTACAGTTGACACTGTTATCCTTTTCGGGCTCCACGCATACCCATAATCAGCAGTGAGAATTTCCAAAGCCCTAAGTACTTCATTCAGATTATCAAAAGGCTCACCCATACCCATGAACACTACATTTGTCAATGTATCCCTCTCAGGAATGGAATATATCTGATTAAGAATCTGCGCGGCTGTCAGACTGTTGGTATATCCCTGCTTGCCCGTCATACAAAACTTACAGTTCATCTTGCATCCCACTTGTGATGACACACACAATGTCGCCCTGTCATCGTCAGGTATATAAACAGCCTCAATATAATCATTTTCCGGGGTACGGAATAAATATTTCACAGTTCCATCTACGGAACGCATTTCGTGTACAGGAGGAGTTGCCCCAACCTCATATTTCCGCGACAATAGCTCACGGTTTTTCAGTGACAGGTTTGTCATTTCATCTATTGAGGAAACTTTCTTCTCGTACAGCCAAGATGCAATCTGTTTTGCGGTAAACTTTGGCATACCCAAATCCAAAACCACAGATTGAAGTTCATTCAAAGTTTTACCCAAAAGCGGTGATTTTATATCAGTCATCATTCAGTTATATACATTTAGCGTACAAAGTTAGCCAAAAAATAGGATAAACCATCTATAATTATCCTAATAATGACTAATTACCGACATAATGAACAATATTATCCGACGAAATGACCAATAGACCTGATATAATACATGCAATAATAAAGCAAAGGCATTTTGCTTCAATATTCAAACCGATAGAAGATATTTAAACAGTTCACTAACCGTTCGTTAAGCGTCGGCTGAGCGGTATTTCAAACCTTTTGCAAAAGGTTTTAAACATGTTTGCAAAGCATACACAAGAATCTATAGATTATTCCCCGATGCATTCTCTATCAAAGCCTTTCCAATCTCCATTTGTAAATGTTTAGGCAGTCGAAATAGCTTATCCATCAGCTCGTCATACGTCAAATCCATACAGACATTAAATACAGGTTCTTCCTTTATGTTACCATCAATCCTGTCAACAACCATAGCACCATCAATGAATTCAGAAAAATCAGGAACATCCGGCCAATTTTCTATCGTTCCATTACTCTTTATTCTCAACCTTATGTAATCCCCACATCCGTCAGCATCCGGAATAAGCCTGTTGGGAACATAACCCGAAATTCTACATAACGCTTTATTGTCTTTGCCGAGAAGGAAATAAGTGCCACTATCACTCACCTTAGCCTGAAAAAGAATATTTCCATATTCCTCAGGCCAGTTTAAAAGATTATGCGACCTTAGTTCTATTATACCGGTCCACATTCCCTTCGAAACCAAAGGATATTTATCCTCACACAATTCTCCAAATAAAGAATCGGTATATTTACACATTTCTTCATGAAAAGGGAAACTTATAACCAGGTAGTATGCTTGTTCCAGCAACTCCCTTTCGTTCATTCTTCTAAGGATCTGTTTTGATTTCATGATATTTTAATTTCTATTACATTATATCATCGGTATTGCAAATAAAAATTATTCATCAACATTTACAATCCTAATTCCCCAAGCTTCTAATTTTAAAAACATTTCAATTCTCATGAACATTCCAGACCTACATATTTTAATAGTTCTCGTTCTATTTCCAAAATTATTTTCTCTCGGAGTTTACAAAAACATTCTTTGTCATTTACATTCTTTATCATTTCTTGCGATATCGCATACGACTCATAAAAATGAGAATCTGCCGATTGCAAATTTATCACTTTTATTCTGTCTTCTGTTCTGAAATAAGGAATGACACCTCTCGGGTCATTTCTATACATCTTAATTGGGTCACAAAAAACAATATCAGCATTTGGATTTAATGAAATGTATTTATAAACAAGAGAAAGAACCATGAAATTCGATAAAGCGGAACCAGTAGCATACCTAAAATTCAAAGAATCACTCCCTATTTCAATAGATTCATACTCTATGGCAGTTTTCTCATCACCAACAATAAATCGTTCAAACCTTCTGAAAAGAGTTCTGACTATTGTCAGAGAGCCATTAAGAAATGACTGATTATATGTAGTATAAAAAAACCATTTCTTCAATTCCTGTCTCTGTTCGTATGTTGGATTTTTATGCTCTTTAAAGAATCCTGCCAAAGCTATCAATTGCTTCACATAAGGCAATAACTTGCTGGAAATCACATAGCATTCATCATGCAAGAATTTTACTGTATTAGATATATCCTCCTTTATTTCATTCCAATGAGGTGTAAAATCCAACTTATCCAAATCCTTTAAAAGTTGTGTATCATAAAAATTCTTGCCAACATATCTATAGCAACAATTAAGAATATCATCCGACTTCAATGTTTCAAAGCCATATACCGCAAGCGAATTTATAAATTCATTAATACTGTCAGATATTAATACATCCTCCTTGCTTTTATAAAATACGGCCTGTAGCATTGATACTTTTGAAATATCAGTTCCCTTTGAGTTCAAACGTGAAAATACAGTACTAGCTTCATTTATATCACAATTTTCCAAAAGCATTTCTCCAATCTGATAACTTTGCAATACACTGTTTATCTTACGTGCTCTGTTAACATAAGTCTGAGCTTTATCCTGATCATTTTTATAATAGTCCATTATCTGCTGCAGTTTCTCAAGCATAAGAAATGTATCATACAAATCAGACACTTTCAAGATATGCAATTGAGGCTTCTTGACATATTCAAAACATTCTTTTTCAAGATTATAGCAGATATTGAATATATCTTTTTTGTCATCATAATGCAAAACACTACAATAAAACGAAGTCAGACGCTGCCTTCCGTCAAGAATATAATATTCCGGTTTGCTTTCTTCATCTATTTCATCAGTAATAATATCACGTGATTTCAATGGAAACTGTTTCGGTTCAGGCTTCCATAATAATATAGAACCTATAGGATAACCATGTTGGATACTGTCAAACAAATCCAATACCTGCTCTTTACGCCAGACAAAACTGCGCTGAAAAGAAGGTACACCATAAATTCCTTTTTTTATTTTTGTTACAATCTCGTGCAAATATTCACGTTCCGGTTTTATGCTTATCTCTGCCATAACTATATAATACGAACAAGTTTCAATAAGAATAGCTGTAATTCAGACAAATCTTCGCCATTTACATAAAAGTGCTTAAGCCCGCTTTCATATTTCTTACGTGACATTTTAGAAGTCAATGACGGTAATTTATCCTTACTATAGCCAGCTATTTTCTCACTTATTTTCAGATAATCCCTATCAACACCAGTTTCCGTTATATTAGAAGTATTCATTTTTGCTTCTTCGTATGCTTCATTTGGGAAATAGTTCTCAATACATCTTTTATACCACATGTGCCAGACATATAAAGGTTGGTTTAATGTATAAATTTTATCAAGTTCATATCCTCCAAAAGATTCACTATCCTCACCACATAAAAAACAGTACAATTTTGCTCTATCATTAGGAATACATTTCTCTGATACGGAATCACTATCAAGCAATGCACATATCTTATGCCGACCTACTCCTAAATAAGGAGATGCCTCCTGCAGTTCGATATGCTGCTGATGTTGTGTCCATCCACCTCCATGATATGGAAGCAACCGATTATTATTGATTGCCAATAAAAGCTTTTTAATCAGATTAGGATGCTGCTTGTCGTGCTTATATGTATCTATGATATGTTTATACACACTCCATTCATAAACAGCATTCTCTAAAATCAATAAAGATTTTTCTCCAAATAGAACCTCACATTGTTTATCTGTAAAATCACCCAAAGATAGAGTTGTCATATATATCTGCTCCTCCCTTGTAAAATCAAAGGGTTTGCTTCTACGAATCAGTTCTTTCTCCCAACTGCTACCCTCTTTATCTACTACTTCAAGAAGATATTCCTGTGTAGTAACGTCGCATGATATATAATGACCATTTTCTATTATCCTGCAACATATACGTGACAGCCATTTACTATCACAACGGGTTGCATAATCGCTTGTTATATGTGCTATCATTTTTTCCTATGTTGCATAATTTGTGCCAATAAATCAAAACTTTCACTGAAAATACCTTCCGGCCACGTTGACAATTGCCCATCTTCATCTATGGTTATCGTCTGTAAATAAGCCTCATTATCATCATCAGTATCAACAAAATATATAACAACATCTTCCGGCTTCAAATCAGACTCGCTGTCTGCCACTAAATTTCGTATAGCAAGCAAAACATTCTCCGAATGAGTTTCTATAACACATTTACGGTTATATTTCTTGACCATATCAGCCAGTCTGTATGCCACTGCTGCATGAGCCGCAGGATGCAAATGCAAGACAGGTTGTTCTACAAGAATAATATCAACTTTATCTTCTACAAAAGATTGCGTTATAATTGGTAGGACTTGAGGTAAACCCTGTCCAACATCCGCTATATTAACTTTTGCATCACCATGTTTGATATACAAGCTATATGTACCGGACGTAGGGCTGTTTCGTTCAAAATTAATTGCCTGGCCTTCCAGATTTTTCTCCAGCCATGATGACACATTATTAAACAATGTTTTTTTATCACTTAAATAAGATTTCAATAACAAAGAATAAGTATTAGAACCATTATAGCAAACATTTACAACAGCCTGATCAGAAGAAAGCTGAATATTTCTCTCAGGTTGCACTCTCAACGGACCAATATATGCAGTGTTAAAAGCCAGACCAACCTTCGATATATTCAGAGACTTCAAACTTTCCTCATGTACAAGTCCATTAAATACCTTATCCGGTGTTCCTAATGTTTCTATTTTGTTATTTTCCTCATTCTCAATAGAATATCTATACACATAAAGATTTCCTTTATCAATATAATATGAGACATTAACCTTAATACCATTCTCGAACTCTACACCTATAGAAAAATCCGTCATTTGGTTATTATGGAAAATATCCTCATATCTTCCACCCAATGACACATCTTTATTCCCCAATATCATAGGTCCGATAGCATATTCCGATGTCAAACTTCCCAAAACAGAAATCAATTTAAGTATCGAACTCTTGCCACTACTGTTTTTACCTATAAACAATGTAATCGGCTTAATATCAATTTCAGTAAGTTCACCACCAAAAGCCTTGTAATTTCTAAATGATATTTTTTTTATCTGACTCATACTCCTTTTACATTATGTATCAAACATCTAAATACAAAATTAGCGAAATTCTTCATTAAAATAATAACTTCGGGAAATAAATTCAATTGTTTGTCAAAATCAATCATAATGCCTTTTCCTGATTTTGGTTGAATGTTGTAATCAAATCTGTTCACTCTATGTTCACTAACCGTTCGTTATGCGTTCACTGACCGGTGTTGCAAATGCCTTGCAAAAGCTTGTTTGATTGTATAATTGTTTGTTTATCAATTATTATTTCATATATTTGCATTGTTGAATCCCGGTAGCCTCTGAACAATTTCAAGCTATCGGGTTTTGTTTTTGTCATCTTCTCATATAATTTGAACAGACATTCCAGTCTTGCTTCATCATTAGAGAACGGATATCCGGGATAACAGCTTTCCACTATATCATCATTAGTAGTTCTCATTTCCAAATCGCATTTTATCACTTCTTCTATTCCCGATTTTGGAAATGAGAATTATCAAAGTAATTTACCGGTTACACTATTTCAACTTTCATCTTTATTTTCAACGCTTTGGCTATTTTGTCAAGTTGTTTTTTCTTGTCATTAGTTGAACTGTGAGTCAGTATAAGCCACCCTCCATCTACCGGTACTTGTGCTTTTCCATATTTCGCATCCCTTGTGTTAGATATGATTGGCACTTTACAAAACTTCAAGCCAAGCTGTCGAACCCGTTCGATTCCTAAACGGCAAATTACTTCAACAAAAGTATCCTTTGCTTTCGCATTCTCTATTACAGTACCATCCGGCATTGTAACACGTAACAGAGTCTTTGGGGCAATATCCTCCTTCTTTGCTTTTTGCGGACCATTAGAACGATGTGCGACAATAGGGTCAGGTTTAATTTCTACCGCATCTGTCAATATCTCATCAATATTACGTTTACGGGAGAGACTAACCTTAAGTGGTCTACCCGGCACATAATCAACTACTGCCGAAAACGGAGCATACCCACCCACTCAGAACGGCTTAATCCACCCACAATTATTGCTAAAATGGCCTTGAAAAGTGCCTGAAAAACGGAGTATATCCGTTCATTTC
>NZ_JACJLQ010000051.1 GCF_016902295.1 Bacteroides caecigallinarum
TCCCGTAATTATTTTAATTGACGGTTTATTCTTTTTTCATCACACTATATTATAAATGTGACGCTTGTACTACATTCTGTTTGTTTATCTAAAATCTTTCAAAGAACTTTTCTTGTTTCGCAACCGTATCATTTTCGATTGCGGGTGCAAAGGTACGCACTTTTTTCATTCCTGCAACACTTTGCACAAACTTTTTTCAAAAAAATTGCGTCCATAAAGATAATCACTTGTCAATCAGGGATAAAAGCATATAATATTTTTTCATTACTAATACAACAGTTTTAAGAGTATAAACTATATACACATTATTAATATAATAATATATATTGCGTGAGATAATTAATATCTGATGCTGAACACTACTGTCCTCTAAAATTGTACAAGACTAAAAATTAAATAAATTCATTTGAAGGACATCATAAATACCACGTTTTAATTTCATACAATATTGCACTATTACTGATAAGTTATTGATTGCTATAAATATATACAGAACGTTACTTCGAGTAAAAGGCTTTACTAATTAGGCAAAAATATTTGGGTGTATATACATAACTGTCATCATTAAAATATCTGAACCCTAATCAATGTATATACAGAAACGATCATATTTTAGATTCTTCTGACAATGGACCTGAAACTATTCATATAAATTTTTATACCATTAGTATCCCCTTAAAATTGGAGCACCAATGCATTTAAATGGTATTTAAATTTAATGTAAATCATAAATTCTCAAGATTTTTACTACTTTTGTTGTTATAAACATATATAATACAGAATGAGCAAAAGTATAGAAAGCAATAAGCAGTTTATGGTAGGCAACGGACTCCTGGCTTTCGGAGTATTCTTCATCGTATGCCTCTTCCTCTATCTCGGTTTCCGTTCGCAAAAGAAAGCAACAGGAGAACAGACTTATAAAGACATATATGAAGTATGTCTGACGAAATCATTTGCCGGCGATTCGCTGAACATATTTATCAACGACAGTCTGATAATGGCACGCACGATGAATAATGCTGACATCACATTCCAGGTAAACAGATTTGCAGAAGAAAATGCACTTATGGTGGTAGATGCCAAGACTGACATTATGACACCTTTCAATCTTAGTAAGGAAGGAGGAAAGGTCACAGTGGAAAAGAAAAACGGACAGATATTCTTTCTGTATGAAGGCTACGAACAATCTAAATAATTTATTTATATGAAAGACTTTTTGAAAATGACATTTGCCTCAATCATCGGAATGGTGATTGCCGGTTTCGTATTGCTCATAATTGGTATATCAGTTATAGGCGGAATGGTGGCTACTACCGAAGTGGCAACTGTAGTGAAGGAAAATTCTGTTTTCGTGCTCGACCTTAAAGGTAGCGTAGTGGAAAGATATGAAGATAACCCTTTCGAACAGCTTTTGGGTGAAGAAATAACTACAAGAGGACTTGAAGACATCCTTGCTTCAATAAACAAAGCTAAGAATGACACTAAGATAAAAGGTATGCTTATCAATGCAGAAGCCTTCGTTTGTTCTACAGCATCACTTCAGGACATCAGAACTGCAATAGCAGACTTTAAGGAGTCAGGAAAGTTTGTTGTTGCTTACTCAGGAGCATATACTCAAGGAGCATACTATGTTTCTACCGTAGCCGACAAGGTTTTCCTTAATCCTTCAGGTAGTATTTCATGGCATGGACTGTCTGCACAGACTATGTTCCTGAAAGACCTGCTTGCCAAGGTGGGAGTAAAAATGCAAATATACAGAGTTGGTACATACAAATCGGCTGTTGAACCGTTCATCGCTACCGAGATGAGTCCTGCCAACAGAGAACAGACTCTTGCTTTCACTCAGTCTATCTGGAATGAGATTGTTAGCGAAGTATCGGAATCAAGAAACATCTCAGTAGAAAAACTGAATGAAATGGCCGACAAATGTATGGACTTCCAGCCTGCTGAAGCATACGTGGAAAACGGACTGGCAGACCAGCTGATGTATAAGGATGAGGTATTGTCATATCTTAAAAAACTTACAGGCATTAGCGAAAAGTCTACTCTGAACACACTGACTCTGGACGATATGAAGAATCTGGCAGTGCCTTCAACAGTGAAGAGCCGAGACGTAATAGCTGTATATTATGCATTCGGAGAAATAGACAATGCTGCAGATCCATATAATGAAGGTATCGTATCTGAAAAAGTGACAAAACATTTGCGTGACTTGAGAAATGACGACAATGTCAAGGCCGTAGTTCTCAGAGTGAACTCACCGGGGGGTAGTGCATACGGCTCTGAACAGATTTGGCGCGAAGTATCACTGCTGAAAGAAAAGAAACCGGTAGTAGTTTCTATGGGTGACTATGCTGCTTCAGGCGGTTATTATATATCTTGTGCAGCCGACTGGATTGTGGCCCAGCCAACTACTCTTACTGGTTCTATCGGTATATTCGGAATGATTCCTGACGCATCGGAACTTGTTACAAAAAAACTTGGAGTGCAAATTGATGGAGTAAAGACCAATAAACTGGCAGATATGGGAGTAATTAACCGTCCGCTCAATCCAGAAGAAGGTGCACTGGTACAAGGCATGGTAAACAGCGGTTATGAGCTCTTCACCAAGAGATGTGCCGAAGGCAGAAATATGCCTATAGACAGTCTGAAGATGATTGCCGAAGGCCGAGTATGGTCAGGCGAAATGGCTAAGGAGCTGAAACTTGTTGATGAGTTGGGAAATCTTGAATGTGCCATCAAGAAGGCTTCGGAGCTTTGCGGTATAAGAGACTACAAGGTGGCTTCTTATCCTAAGAAAGTGGATTTCATCACAGGCCTCATCAGCAACGCCAAGCCTGAAAGATATATAAGCAGCAAACTGGAAGATTCGTTCGGAGAATTCTACAACGGATTCATGATGATAAAGAACCTCGACAAGGCTGACCGCATACAGGCAAGAATGCCTTTCGAGATATCTATAAACTAAAATGTATAACAGCTCCAACCACACGAAGATGAAACAAGAGAAACCACGCATATACGTTCCCCTGCTTCCTTTCTCGGCATTGTACGGCATGGCTGTATGGCTGAGAAACAAGCTGTTCGACTGGGATATTCTGAAATCAAGGAGTTTCCCTATACCGGTGATATGCGTGGGAAACATCACCGTGGGTGGAACCGGAAAAACGCCTCACACTGAATATCTGATAAGACTTCTGAAAGATGAATTCAGTGTGTGCGTGTTGAGCCGAGGATATAAACGTAAATCGAAAGGTTTCGTTCTGGCAGAGAAAGGGAAGAGCACTATAGAAGATATAGGCGACGAACCTTTCCAGATGTGGCAGAAATTTCCGGATATCAACGTTGCTGCCGACAGCGACAGATGCAACGGAATTGAGAATCTTATCGCCAAGGCAGGCAACCGTGATAAGAATCAGGTAATAGTGCTTGACGATGCATATCAGCACAGATATGTCAAGGCAGGAATGTACATACTGCTGATAGACTATAACAGACGTATCCGTCACGACACTCTCCTACCCGCCGGACGACTAAGGGAACCGGCAAGTGGTAAAAGCAGGGCTGATATTATCATAGTAAGCAAATGCCCGGAAAGTTTAACTTCTGAAGAGATGGACAGACTGCGTTCTGAAATATCACCTACGGCAGAGCAGGAAGTGTTCTTCACATATATGAAGTACGGAAATCTGTACCGCATATTCCGTCAGGGAAATAGCGACAAGATGAGACCCGAAGATATATCACCGGACAGTCATATATTGTTGCTAACCGGAATAGCATCGCCAAAGGCTATAATCGAGAAGCTTAAGCAATACTCCGGGAACATAGGGTCAATGGCGTTTGCCGACCATCATAACTTCAGCCGGGAAGATATGGAAACCCTCAGAAGCAGATTCATATCGATGCCAGAAGGCAGAAGGATGATAATAACGACCGAGAAGGATGCAGCAAGGCTTACCACTCATCCGCACCTGAGCGAGGAACTGAAACCATATATCTACGCTCTGCCTGTGGAAGCAAGCTTCCTGAACAACGAAACAATAAAGTTCAACCAAAAAATAACCGAGTATGTTAGAAAAAATTCAAGAAACAGCAGCATTCCTGAAAGCAAGGATGCAGACAAATCCTGAGACAGCAATTATACTGGGCACAGGACTGGGCAGCTTGGTACACGACATTACCGACAAGTATGAAATACCTTATTCAGAGATACCGAATTTCCCCGTATCGACAGTGGAAGGACACAGCGGCAAGCTCATCTTCGGAAAACTTGGAGGTAAGGACATCCTCGCAATGCAAGGACGTTTCCACTACTACGAAGGTTACTCGATGAAGGAAGTGACATTCCCTGTCAGAGTCATGAGAGAGCTCGGCATAAAGACACTTTTCGTATCGAACGCGGCTGGTGGAACTAATCCTGATTTCGAAATAGGCGACCTTATGGTTATTACTGACCATATAAACTTCTTCCCGGACAATCCGCTGAGAGGCAAGAATATAGACTATGGACCTAGATTCCCGGACATGAGCGAGGCTTATTCGCACGAACTTATTGAAAAGGCATTCGAAATTGCTGCCGAAAAAGGAATCAAACTGCAGAAGGGTGTATATATCGGTACCCAGGGACCTACTTTCGAAACTCCTGCCGAATACAAAATGTTCAGAATCATGGGAGCCGATGCTGTAGGCATGTCAACAGTACCTGAAGTTATTGTGGCAAACCATTGCGGAATCAAGGTATTCGGTGTTTCTGTCATAACAGACTTAGGAGTGGAAGGAAAGATAGTGGAAGTATCGCACGAAGAAGTACAAAAGGCTGCCGATGCCGCACAACCACGGATGACCAGCATAATGAAAGAACTTATAAACAGAGTATAAACAATCATATAATCATGCACGAAGGAAACAGAACAGAAATTTCCACTTTGGGAGAATTCGGACTGATAAAACATCTGACCGACAATATAAAGTTAGTAAACAACGAAACAAAATACGGTATCGGCGATGATGCTGCCGTGTTGGAATATAGCGACCGTCAGGTGCTCGTCACTACAGACTTGCTGATGGAAGGTGTACATTTCGATTTGATATATACACCGTTGAAACATCTGGGCTATAAGTCGGCAATGGTAAACTTCTCCGACATATACGCAATGAACGGAACACCGAAGCAGATAACAGTCTCGCTTGCCGTATCAAAAAGATTCTGTATTGAAGACCTGGAAGATTTCTACGAAGGATTGAAACTGGCATGCCAGCTGCATAATGTTGACATAGTGGGCGGCGATACCACTTCATCTGTAACTGGACTTGCAATATCTATCACATGTATAGGCGAAGCAAGAAAAGAAGATGTGGTTTACCGCAACGGTGCAAAGGAAACAGACCTTATCTGCGTGACAGGCGACCTTGGAGCTTCATATATGGGACTCCAGCTTATGGAACGCGAAAAGGCAGTGTTCAACGGTAGCAAGGATGTACAACCAGACTTTGCAGGAAAAGAATATCTACTGGAAAGATTCCTTAAACCGGAAGCAAGAAAGGACATCATCGAGGAACTGGCAAAAGCAGGTATCAAACCTACTGCAATGATGGATATCTCCGACGGACTTTCATCCGAACTGATGCATATATGCAGCCAGAGCAAATGCGGATGCCGTGTTTACGAAGAGCGTATTCCGATAGACTATCAGACAGCCGTCATGGCTGAAGAGTTCAACATGAACCTCAGCACTTGCGCCTTGAACGGAGGAGAAGACTACGAACTTCTTTTCACTGTGCCACTTACAATGCACGAAGCTGTATCCCAAATAAAAGACGTGAAAGTGATAGGCCATATCACAAAACCTGAACTTGGATGCGCACTCGTGACAAGAGACGGCAACGAACTGGAGCTTAAGGCTCAGGGATGGAACCCTTTGAAATAAAAAGACTATAATATTTTAGACAGGTTTAAATGTCAGCAATGCTTATAAAAAGAGTGTTGCTGACATTTTTTTCGTAGTGGCATAGGGGTTTTTCCATAAGCCTGCGTTACGTCAGTGAAAGAAACAAAGAAATGAACTAAAATTGAATAATAACTAAACTATTCAAATTATGAAACTGAAATTTTTCGTATTATCCCTATTAATGGTAGCGGGTGTAAACATGGCTAACGCTCAAAGTTCAACCAAAGATTTCGTATCGGAAGACAGGAAACATGACATCCGTCTTTCCGTAAGCGACGGGCTGACACAAAGCAATGCAGATATTCTTGGGATGGGCATCAGCGACGCACTGATAGGCACAAAACGTTCAGACAGCAAAACATCTCTTACTTACGGATTTGGATATAGATACAGTATCAACCGCTTCAGAGTAGGTGCAGACCTCGACTTCGGTATATCAAGCAGCAAACTCGCTTTGACCGGAGAGAAGTCACCATCTATAAAAGAAAAAGATCTGAGGTTTCTCGTTCTTCCTACAGCAGAGTTTATTTACTACAAACGCAGACTTGTTGAGTTATACGGTTCTGCTGCAGCCGGAGTAAACCTCTCAAGACATTCAGAAACAGCATTGGCTAAAAACGCGACAGCAGGCAAATCAACATTAAATACAGACTTTGCATACCAGGTAAACCCTATAGCTCTGAGAGTAGGTAACAACCGTGTGGGAGGATTCGTTGAAGCAGGTCTTGGAACTAAAGGATTCGTAACTGCCGGTGTAAGCTTCAAATTCTAAACAACACAATATCTAAACAGCTTGACTAAGCTTTTCACAAAAACTTTACTACTCTTTCTAACTAGAATAAGGGTGTGCCATTCGGTACATCCTTATTTGATTTATAGCCTTCCTTAAATACACTGCCGGCACTATAATCCACAACTTCATAATATTTGAAATACTGTTTTACCATCAAAAATCACTTTTTATTATTTTTTCTTCAAAAAGATTTGGTATTATAAAAAAAATACCTACCTTTGCAACCGCAAACGAGAAACAACGGTGCCATAGCTCAGTTGGTAGAGCAAAGGACTGAAAATCCTTGTGTCCCCGGTTCGATTCCTGGTGGCACCACTTTGAAGAAAAGCAAAAGACGGTAAAATCCTGATTTCCAAGCGAAATCGGGATTTTTTTGTTTTCCCCCGACACGCAAAAAAACGGCAAAATATGGGATCAACGTAAAAATCTGAGGGATTTTGAAATTAGGCATAAATTTTCGACAGTCTGAACAGAAAGAAAGCCTTATATTTCCTCCCCAGAATAGAGAGCGAAACTATTTCTCTAATATTAATGTACAATTTTTCCTTTATCATTAACAATCACTCCATCGGGCTGACAAAGATACAAATCCTTACCAATGGCTTTAATAGAAGTATATATTGGCGGAGTCACTGTCTTACCATCACGATTCAATAATCCATAATAATCGGAATTATTATAAGTTCCACCTCTTACCATATATTGCTGACAGTTGGCTATCCCATAAATTTTATTATCCACAAATTCGCTATCGCTAGGTTCCATATCATTACGAAGTTCAGTTGTTTCATACTGCATATTATATACCTCATCAATTACAAAATCAACAACGACATTACCATTATAGTCATATCTTTTTGCAGTATGATTAGTATAACGAACTTCAATAATACTGTCATCCACAAAAATAGCAGAATTTTCAACTGGAAACATAAGGTCCATTTTAGATGTATATAACCCTACATATCCATCTTTTTCAACTTGCCAAAAACCTTCATTATTGAACAAATAGTCATATTCAGCATTTAATACCCAATTCCCAGCACGATCAATCAATCCCATTTTACCGTCAACAGGATTCTTTATCATACAATATCCATTCTTGAAAGCATATTTTGGATCATGAAAATATACCTGGAAATCCTTATCAATAACAACCTTCCCCGAATGATCAATGAATAATAATTCACCGTCTTTTTCTACAGCAGCCAATCCCTCAGAAAATATCCATGCACGAGTATATATCTCAGGTATCGCAACTTTCCCTGTAAACCGATTGATATATCCACGCTTACCGTTTCTCGCATATACTGCCAAAGAATCTTTATCGTCAGAAACCACAACCCAATCTACATCTTCGAGAAGTACTTTTTGCTCGTTTTTATCAAATACTCTATTCTTATCCGAATAGTACATTTCTTGAAAAACTATATGATTACTTATATACTTTTCTTCCCAAACTCTGTTGTTCGTGTGCGGCCTTATAAATTCGTTATATACAACTTGTTTTGCGAAAGCAAACAAAACACATCCAGTAAATAAAAGCATCAAAACTGTTACACATGATGCAAAAATCCGTTTTACAACTTTTCCAAATGGATTTTCATCCTTATATCCAAATAGTCCTAATACCCATAAAATACCCTGCCACAGTCCACCAAACAATATGGAGAAATACTCCTTAAACGTCACTTTCCTCATAAATTATGCTATTTTATTATCATTCGTATTTTGCTAAACATTCAAGCCTATCTATCTCTTCTTGATCACATTTTATCCTACCATTTTTTCCCAATATACGATAAACATCCAACAATTCACGCGCACCACTTACTGTCAACATACCGTAATTATCAGCAATAGTAAAAAACTTGACAGCTTGCTCCAGACTTCTTTCACTCCCACGTTGTACACTCAATTTACCCAACTTTACATATAATACTGGGAATCGGTTGGCATACTCATGAATGCTTTGTTCCAGTTTATCTTCATAACCCAAACGTTCATATAGCCCAATCTGTAATATACATGCCATATCACTTCCTTTTTCTACAGCCTCTTTGAATAGTTGTAGCGCTGCAAGCGTATCATTTCTACACTCAAAAGTATAAATAGCATCATAAACTAAAGCATCAGCCGGTGACAAACTTCTTAATTTTAAAACCATTTCTCGTGGAGCCTGTTCAATATCAGGACGATCCAACACATCAATCAGCAAACGTAAAGGGTTATTTACATCCAATGTTTTAATTACATCCTCGATATTTTTACCACTCTTTCTACAAGATAACATATACATTGTCATCATATTGAAATCACTTTGCTCAACACCATCCCCATCGCGATAACATAATGCCAATGCATCATAAGCCTCAACATCCCCATGTCTTGCTTCAGAAATAAGTTTCTCAATTTTAGGACACATCCTAGTTGCTTCCTGATACCCAAGTTCTCTTTCAAAATTCATGCGCTCCTCACAAGACATAACGAATGCTAATGTAAAAACACAACATAATAAGATACAAAACTTTCTCATAACACATTAAATTAGATTATATTCAGTCTTCATCATCAAAAAAATGTTCATTCTCTACGATTGCATTAAAATTCGGTTTAGACATGCGGGAATAAAATCTTAATCTACTCTTATTTACACATTCAGACATATGTATAGTATCCTCTGGAGTTGTATTAAATGACATCGTATTAGTAATTGAAATAGTTGCAGCTACCTTTTCCACGTCCTGATTTGCTCCAATATAGGCAAATACCCATCCTTTGGCTTTCAACTCATCAACCAATGCCTTTATTGCTTTACCATTATATTCTTTCGATGCATTTTCATATCCATCAGTAACAATAGTCACCAACACACGGTCATCATCTGCCACTTTATGACGAAGCTCATTCAAAGATATGCCCATTGCATCATATAGGGCGGTCGAGCAACTCGGACAATATATTTCTGATGTCAGTTCCTTTACTTCAACTGTCGGAACGCAATCATATACCTTTTTTACCTCATCATTGAATGTAACAAGTGATATGAAGTGTTCCTGTTCCTCATTCTTTTTTTCTGCAGAACGAATGGTCTGTACAGTTTCATTCACGCTATAGATAGCTTCTTTCTTAATACTATGCATAGAACCACTCTCATCAAGGATAATTAAATTAAAAACTTTTGTTTTCATATTTTATACATTTATTGGTTATAAAAAATCTATTTAATAAATCAATATCCACTTTTTCTATAAACATAACTTTCTGCTATGGCTAAAGCTTTCTCATCCAGTTTTGACTGCCTGATCATTCCCCATATTTGTGCAATTACTACAGGCGAGAACACACATACAGTAATGAGTGTTGGTATAAGTTGCTGTTTGACAATACTGACTCCTGCTTTAAAATCAATGTAACCTTCTTTGGTGGCTTTCATTGTTACTTTCAATGCAGAGCGCAATCCAAATGCTGCTTTAAACAAACCACCTTTGGTTATGTATATTTCATTTCCTGAAGAAGGCTCAACAATACGAACCTCAAAGCCTTCAACTATAAATGATTTGCGTATTTCTTCCGCGATATATGGAATCTTATTTGGATTACCATATATGATTTTCTTACTAGTAAATGCTCCCATGATAAATATTATGTTTTTCGTTTTTTATATAGAGTGGCTATATCAAAAAAACTATCTTTACAATGTTATTTTATTTTAGATTATTTCTACCTTTAAAACTTTATATGATTATAGAGTCAAATAATTAATCTTTTCTATCATTTATCTTGTTATATCAAAAATAATCGTAAGCATTCGAAGGAATGCACCTTTTACACTTTGAGGTTTGGTTGTAGCTTTGCGGCAGTGAATACAATCAAACCTCAATTATTATGAACAGACAAGAATTTGAAGAATTAGAATTGCAGGTGTAACAAAGCGAGCTGCCGTTGAAGTCGTACCTTCAACAGATAGGTGTAAGTTATTCAACCTATCACTACTGGCGTAGAAAATGTTCCGTTGACAGGAGCAGTATCAAACACGAGTTGGCTCCTATCAGTTTTAAACAGGCATTTACGGAGTCTTCCCAAGAAGAACAATTGCCGCATGGTGTTGCGCTGCTGTTTCCCAATGGACTTCGTGCCCACTTCGGGAGCGGTTCTGAAGATTTGCTGAAGGAAATATTTACCCAAAGTCTTCGAAACGGTCATGTTTAACCTGAACGACACGATGCGCTACTTCCTGTGTCCTGGCAGGACAGATATGCGCAAGGGTATCAGTTCGCTATGCGGAGTGGTACATGAGAAAATGAACAGTGAAGTGAGGAACGGTGATGTCTTCATCTTCATCGGTTCCAGCCGCAGGCTAATGAAACTCCTTCATGCCGAAGACGGAGGTATGGTAATGTATGTAAAACGTCTGGAGGCCGGTCGCTTCAAGTTGCCGGAGTATGATCCCAAATCAAACAGCTATCCCATGGAGTGGCGCGATCTGGTGATGATGGTTGAAGGAATACAGGAAAACCCGGAGCAGAGGCTCCGGCGGTTAAGAGCCGAACGTAAGGAATACCATGTATAACATGTTTTTTATGTGAGTAAACTTTGGATATTGTTGCATAATTCACTGTTAATTAGTATATTTACATCATTAAAAGAAGTATAGACAATGGAAGAAAAAGAAATTTTACTCAAGACGATAGAAGGGCTGAATGCCTCTATAGCCTCATTGTCTACTACTAATAAGAATCAATCCGAACAGATAAAAAATCTGCAGGAACGTATCAAGGAGTTGACGGCTCAGGTCGCATGGCTGAACCGTCAGCTCTTTGGTCGTAAATCGGAGAAACTTCGCGTATATGATCCTAATATGCCAGATCTCTTTGCCGACGAGTTTTCCGGGCTCCGGCAGCAGGCGGAAGAAAAGCGGGACGAGGCTGTGGAAAAGATTGAGAAGGAATCGGTGGAAGACGTAAAACGAAATCGCCAGAACCGCAAAATGATAGAGGACTTGCCCGTATTGGAGACCGATACAATAGAACCGAAAGGCGTAGACTTGTCTTTATACCGTAGAATAGGCGAAGAGATAACAAAAGTCGTCAAGCACAAGCCGGGAATGCTTTACGTCAAGGTGATCATCCGTCCCCAATATGCTCTCAAGGATAGTACCCTGCTTCCTCCGGCCGGACAGAAAGGCGTAGAGATAGCTCCCATGCCGCTAATGCCGGTCGACAAGTGCATCGCTGACACCAGCCTGCTTGCCGAAATATTGCTTCAGAAGTATGAATATCATGTCCCGTTCTACCGTCAGATACAGCAATACCGCCATCTTGGAATGAAAGGCCTGACCGAAAGTACGTTGGACGGCTGGTTCAAGAAAACCGTAGAATTGCTTAAGCCTCTGTATGAAGAACTCAAACGTGAAGTCTTCTCCTGTGATTATGTACAGGTGGACGAGACTACAGTTCCGGTCATCAACAGGGAAAAGCACAAGGCCGACAAGGAATATCTCTGGATGGTAAGATCAGTCATGGAGAGACTGGTCATCTTTCATTACGACGGAGGTTCACGGGCCGGAGCGGTCATCGAATCCCTGGCAAATCAATATAACTTCAAGGGATATCTTCAATGTGACGGTTTTGCAGGTTATGAAACAGCCTTCAAGGCCAACCCCGACGTGCGGCTGCTCAACTGTCTGGTGCATATACGTCGTCATTTTGAGCAGGCTTTGGATGAAAACAGGGAGATGGCCCAACATGCACTGACTCAGATACAGCATATCTATAAAATAGAACGTCAGTGTGACGAAGCCGGCCTGTCATATGATGAGCGCAGACAGAAGCGTCAGGAGCTGGCCCGGCCAATCATGGAGGCAATGAAGGTATGGATGGAGACAGAAGGGATTAAATACAGTCCAGGTTCTTTGACAGGCAAGGCCATTACATATGCCTATACCAAATGGGATAATATTATAAGATGCCTGGACGATGGCCGCCTGTACTGGGATAACAATCTGGCGGAAAACGTCCAACGCCCCATCACTCTGAGCAGAAAAAATTTTCTCTTCTGTGGTAATCACGAAGCTGCGGTTAATATGTCTGTACGTGAGTTCGGGTTAAGCTAATAAGTAAATAATAGAAATAAAAATAGGTAATCACAGAAATATTTTGTAAATTTAATTCTGACAAACAACAACTTACAAAAACCAGAATCTATGATTACCCAAGACAAAATTACGGATATTTTCTGTATGGTAGATGAATTCAGCAAGAAATTTGATATGGAAATTGCTAAAGGCGAGCTTATTTCTTCAAACGGAATCCGCCGTCGGCACCGTAATGCCTCCCTCTCCGATGGTGAGATTATGACCATCCTGATTGTATTTCATTTTGGCACGTTCGCCAACTTCAAGCACTACTATTTGCATTATATCAGGGTACATCTGCATCAGGATTTTCCGGATGCGGTATCCTATAACAGGTTTGTGGAACTTGAAAGTCGTGTATTCTTCAAGCTGATGTTCTTTCTTAAACTCTATGCCTTTGGCCGCTGTTCGGGTATCAGCTTCGTAGACAGTACGATGATTCCGGTCTGTCATAACCTCAGGCGCTATGCCAACAAGGTTTTCAAGGGCATGGCTACAGACGGAAAGGGGACAATGGGGTGGTGCCATGGATTCAAGCTGCACTTCACCTGCAATGACCGGGGGGAAATCATCACCTTCTGTCTTACCGGAGCCAATGTGGATGACAGGAATCCCAAAGTCTGGAACGTACTTGCCAAAGAGCTGTACGGCAGGCTTTTTGCTGACAGGGGGTACATCTCTCCAAGACTTTTTGAGGACCTTTTTAAAGATGGCATACATCTTGTTACAGGAATCAAAGTGAACATGAAAAACAGACTGATGCCATTTTGGGATAAAATCATGTTGCGTAAGCGTTTTGTCATCGAATGCATCAATGACATGCTCAAGAATACGGCAAAGCTGGTCCATTCAAGACACAGGTCCATCAATAACTTCTTAATGAATTTGGTTGCAGCGTTGGCAGCATATTGCTTTTATGACAATAAGCCCGAAGCATTGCAGGGATATACCATTGAACATACAAGACAATTGGTTTTGTTTTAAGATTATCCCGAACTCACGTATGTCTGTCATATGTTCTCTGCTGGCCACATGTAAGGCGCACGAGGTAAATCCCAGGGTATACCTGAACGATGTTATCGCACAAATGCCTTATCACAAAAAGGCAACCCAAGAAGAACTTTTGAATCTACTTCCACATAAATGGAAGTTGAAACATCCGGAATGTGTACTGACAAGGCAAAAGGAGGAATCTTGTAACTGATATAAACTGTAACATATGGGTTCAACAAAACAATAGCGGCTGATACTATTAGGTTCATAGTGATAGTCGCTATTGTTGTATATAAAGGTTTAATACCTGTAGTTGGCCGAATACTTACCTAAATCACAGCTTCAGAAGTCTATGTTCTTCAGCTTGAGCGATTCATTGCCACGTACGAGTTATACCGTCTTGCAGGGAAGAATAAACTGGCAACTGTTCGAGCATGAGTTCTCAAGACTCTACAGTTCCAACAACGATCGTCCTGCCAAGTCTATTCGTCTAATGGTAGGACTCATCATCCTTCTCATTACGTAACATTTCCGAGACCAGGTCGTACTGCAATGGGCAGAGAATGCCTATTACCAATATTTTTGCGGAATGAGGGAGTTCTGCATCCACCGTCCATGCGGTTCTTCGGAACTGACGGTTTTCCGCAGACTTATAGGAGAGAAGGGGGTTCAGCTTATTCTTAAGGAGAGTATCCGTGTGAATGACGACCATGATAAAAAATAATCCGGAAAGCCCGTTCTATATTGACTCCACGGTACAGGAAAAGAACATTACCTTTTCGACTGATTCTAAGCTATTGAAGAAGATAGTCAGCAGATGTGAAAAGAGCAGTCGGAAGGAAGGTCTGCCCAGGAGACAGAGCTGCCGCCGTATATTGAAACAGTTTAGTCTTGGCTAGTGCTTCTGTAATCATCCGAAAAACCATAAGAAGGCATTGAATGCGGAACGTAAGTTGCGTATAATCGTCTGAGGACTTGTCAGGGAAGTGGACCGTCACTTGAAATTCAGAGGTTTAACCGGTTATGAAGGGTTCCTGCCTTGTTCTATAGGGTGCCCGGTCAAAAGAAGAACACGAAGGATAAGAGCTATTTGCTGTATGAATCGGATGTCGAATGCATTTGTAAAGGGAAGGAACACAAGAAATATGAATTTGGCAACAAGGTCTCCATAGCACGAACTGAAAGAGGGCTGATAACGGTAACCGTTTCATTCAGGAATGAACATGATTTCAGGACCTTTAAAGGTACCATTGGACAAATACAAGAAATACGGTCCGGTTGCCTGAACTGGCGCATGTGATAGGGGATATCGGGGAGTCAGCTAGGTAATGGGGTACAGATTGTTATTCCCGGTACTCCCAAGAAGTCGGACTTTACCGACAAAAGAAAAAATACCGACAGTTCTGCAACAGGGTGGCTATAGAACCGACTATCGGACATATCAAATGTGATTACCGATGTGGCGCAACTTCTTGAAAGGACAGTATCAATGCCATGCTTGCTGCAGCCGCTTTCAACTTCAAAAGAGCTGTACGGTTTCTTTTGCGCTTGATCTTAGAATGGTTGGAAAGAGGCAGGTGGAAATCCGATCTAGTTCCGGCACAGTGTATGGGATACAGTGAAAACATATGAGTGGCTTTTTCAACATCGATTAATTAAGGAAATATTCTCTAGATAGTAGTGGTGATTGTTATGAAAATTTCTGTATAGTTTTGTTTTTTGCTAAAAAATATTTATATTTGCAAGAAATGATAATCTTAATTTAATGTATATGAAAGGTATATTTATTGTTCTATTACTATCATGTATTAGTTCTAGCCTTTGGGCACAGAAAAATTTTGAATGGGATGTTATTGTTGATTCTCCCCAAAATAAAGTTGAATTGTTAGAACAAATTAAACGGTTTATAACAGAAGAGTGGCAAATTGAGGATAAAGAGATTATGCTTGAAGATATTTCTAAAGGAGTAATTGTCACAAAAGGAAAGTTACAAATAAGTAGTGTGAGAAATTTAGTAATGTTTACTCATAAAATAGAATATGCAGCAAAATTTTATGCAAAAGATAAAAAAGCAAGGATTGTTATAGATAATGTGAATTGTGTATCAACTATTCAACCTCATTTAGGTGGTAATCTAGAAGGGGTAAAACCGCCTATATCAGATACATATCCGGAAAAAAATGGTAAAAAAATTACAGGTATGAGTAAAAAGAAATATATTCAAATGATGGAAGAATTGAAAGCGGATATACAAAAGACTGTAGACAGCTATGTAGAATTTATGTCTTCAAATCCTGATAGTAACATAGATTGGTAATATGTTGAAAATATAAGTGCTTTTTATTTATATTGATAATCAGTATAAATTGAATAATTCATTTCAGAATAAATGATGTAATAATAATGAAATATCGGCTCAATCCCATTGATGGAGGACTGAGTCGATGTTTTTTTTATGTGTCTGTTCAAGCCAGGAAAAACATCCGTTTATTTTGATTGAAACGAACGGACATCTCTATCAAAACATGCTCATGTTTTTAATGAAACGTCGTAAGCATTCGGCCAACTACAGATATTGAACCTTTATATACAACAATAGCGACTGTCACTATGAAGCTAATAGTTGCAGTCGCTATTGTCTTGTTGAACCTATATGTTGTAGTCAGCGCTGGCCCCCGGATTCCTCCTTTTGTTTTGTCAATGCACTTTCCGGATGTTGCAGTTTCCATTTGTGTGGAAGCAGTTCCAGTAGTTCCTCATGAGTTGCCTTTTTATAATAAGGCATTCGGGCGATGACATCATTCAGATAATCCCTTGGGTTTACATCATGTTCCTTACAGGTGGCCAGCAAGGAACAGATGACGGACATATTGACCGCTGCCTCATGATTGCCGCAAAAAAGATAATTCTTCCGTCCTTATGTTGGCATTATATTTATGTTGGCATCATAATTAAAGTCCATAATTAACAGTACTTTTACCTTTTTTGATGCCAACATAAAATATATTACTGTAAAGATT
>NZ_JACJLQ010000052.1 GCF_016902295.1 Bacteroides caecigallinarum
CTTCGCACCAAACAATTACTCGTAAAGCACGCCTCTTTAGGCTACTGTTGACGGAACAACAGGTTCAGACATCATGCTGAACAATTACTTGTACGACTTCTTGTCGCACGATTATATTTATATAGATACAACTTATGTTTTTATAAATACAAGTTGTATTTATAAAAATCAAGTTTGTATTTATAGAAAATGATGCGGCGAAATGGTGTTTTTGCCAGCGTAATTGGGTAATGTTTAAAAGTTATTAGAATACACTACTACATGGAGTTCATAAAAAATACTTTTTACGTTTGCTATGGCAATGTAAAAAACATTTCATGTAAAGTTCTATGATTTAAGGAAAAGGATTATATTTGCATATATAAACTTAATACACTTCCAATATATGAGTTGCAAGGATTGGGGAGCAGGACATTTTGTGAATCCGTTTACCGATTTGGGATTTAAAATTATTTTCGGACAGCCTGCAAGCAAAGAACTTCTTATTACTTTGCTTAATGAGCTGTTGGCAGGCGAGCATATAATAGAGGACTTGACTTTCCTTGACAAGGAAAATCGTTCTGACAATATCGATGATGCCGGTATAATCTATGATCTCTATTGCAGGACTTCTACTGGTGAATACATTATTGTGGAAATGCAGAATCGTTATCATAGTAATTTCTTAGATCGTACATTGTTTTATATGTGTCGTGCTATAGGCAGGCAGGTGGAGAATATTCGTGAAAAGAGAAGAAAGGAGCGTGAACTTGCTACTGACATACCTGTGTCGGACGATGACGATCCATATATGCTTGGCGAGGCAAGGTCTGATAGCTATGGTGCAAGGTATAGACTCTCAACTGTATATGGTATATTCCTGATGAATTTCAAAGAACCAGGCCTTGAAGAGAAGTTCCGTACTGACACGGTGATAACAGATAGGGATACCTGTAAAGTGGTAAATCCTCATTTTAGACAAATTTTTCTTCAGTTCCCTTTTTTTACGAAAGAACTTGGAGAATGTGAAACATTATATGATAAACTTATTTATACACTTAAGAATATGCAACATTGGAACAGAATGCCTGGTGCACTGAAAGAACAGGTCTTTGACAGATTGGAAGAACTTGCGGCAGTGGCTAATCTTTCTGAGGAGAATCGTATTGCATACGATAGAGCTCTTGACCGTTATCGTGTAAGTCGTATTGTTGAAGAAGATGCGCATGAAGCTGGATGGAAAAAAGGTCTTGCGGAAGGTCTTGCGGAAGGGCGCGCGGAAGGACGTGCGGAAGGATTGGAGGAAGGAATAGAAAAAGGTGTTGTAAAAACTCAAAAGTCTTATGTCCGTAACATGAAGGATTTAGGTATTCCTATTGAGCAGATTGTTTTAATTACAGGTCTGTCTGAAGACGATATTAGGGATATGTAACGTTATATATCCGACAGGTTGTCTGTTAGCATAAGATTAAGTTTATCGCCAACTCCATTATAACTTTCATTGAGTAGGTCGATAAAGAATGTATATTTCAGAGGATGCTTTCCTGCGTATTCCTGATAGAATTTGGATATGACTTTCGTCAGTTCATCATATCCGATTTCATTGGCAATACAGTCCAATACCAAAGGACCTTTTCTATAAACAATCGTATTGTTGTTATTTTCTACCATATTTACAATTGCCTCGTCCTGTGCGGTCCCTTTGATTTTATTATACTCCGATCTGCACTTTTCAATTTGTGTCATATATGATTCAGAACCATAGTATTGACGGATAAACATTAATGTCATAAACTCATTTAATGACTCTTTGATGAAATAAGCTCCAAGCTCGCCGTCGTCAATGAGGAGAGTCCACTCGCCTAACCATCTGTGTCCGATTTCATGTACCAGCGGGTAAATGTCAGGATATGTAGAGAATTTTTCCTGTGAAGCGGAGATGAATCCGATGTTGTATCTGTTGCTGAATCCTTTTCCATTGTGGAACAGATAGGTTGGTAATGCCATTACGTTTCTTTCTTTTGAGATATAATCTTCATCATAAATTCTGCTGAAAAAATCAATGCTTGCCTTTGTAAGCTGAAGCAGTTCTTTGTAACGCTTATCACTGCATTCCATATCCTTTATCTGATAAATGAAGATTTCATTAGGAATAAGTTCCCTGGTCTGTTTATAAGCATCGTTCTGGATGAAAGCCAGTGTTAGTGATTGGGACAATATGTTTTGCAGTTTGCCGTTATATTCTTTGGAATGATCAGATTTCATGGGATAGGAGCATATTAGTGAAATAGAATCAGGTGTTTCTACATTCATAGTAACATCCATATATGTGTTCGGAACATACGGATAAAAGTATTCTCCGAAACTGGTCTCCCAAAGTTCTGCACTTCCTTCTCCATATATGAAAAATGCTGACAAGTTAGTATAATCGTAATCCATATTAACCTGTACTGTCTGTGTCTCCCTTTTGTGGAAAACAATATTCTTTGATTTGAGGTTATATTCATACTCAAACTCTTTATCGTCAATCCTCAGATTGTCTATTGAAAATTCCTGACCACCGCCAAAATTCATGCTGACACTGTCTGCGTCCTGGAAATTCAATGAGAAGGAGCATGTGACATGTAGATTACAAGCTTCCTGGTTTATTTTGTTGATGTGAAGTCTGTAATTTGTTATCTCATCTGCCATTGATATATGGCTAGTTGTTAAAACCAGTATTGTTATGAAAATAATTAATCTCATTCCAAGTATTGTATTTTTCATATTGTGTCAGGCAGCCCATTCCTTTTTGGGGATAATGTTGTTATTATGAATGCTAAAAGCAAAGTTAGAAAAAGAAATATATAAAACAATTATTTCAAATGGAATTAAAGGTTAATTGTGGCCCTGGGATTTGTAGAATGGTGAATTTTCTGAAACTAATAGACAGAATTTCTACTTATAATATGTACATTTGAGGGCTTTTTACAAAAATCCTTTATATGAACCCCATTTTATAATTATCATCCAATAATGTATAATAGAAGAATTATAATATGCACCTTGATCTGTATTGTTTTTTCAACATCTGCTTTCAGTCAGACAACTGGAAAAGTGGTAGATACAAACAAGCAGCCGGTAGAAGGTGCTACCATCGTCATGCAGCTACCGGATTCAACCTATCTGGGTGCAGCTATATCTGCAGCAGACGGTACATTCGTGCTTGAACCCGAACCAGAGAATTATCAGCTCATAGTCCAGCATCTGCTTTATCAGACCAGACAGGTTAAGGGACAGGCGCGTGATGCCGGTATTATTACTTTGGAAGCAAAAGACTACAATCTGGAAGAAGTGGTTATCGAGGGAGAACGCCCGTTTGTTACCGTTGAACAGGGAAAGCTGAATTACGATATTTCGGCAATCTCAGAAAAGCATATCGTCAATAATGCCTACGAAGCTATCTGTAAGTTGCCTGGTGTGCAGGACAGGAACGGCAAACTCTCACTGGTGGGCGCAAAGGACGTAACGGTTATCCTGAATGGAAAAGCAAGTACGCTGACACAGGAACAGCTGATTGAGATGCTGAAGAATACTTCCGCTTCGCAAGTGCAGACAGCCGAGGTGATGTATAATACACCTCCCGAATATCATGTGCGCGGGGCTGCCATCAATATTGTGACTGCTAAGGCTGACGACAATACTATCCAGGGTGAACTGTCGGCAACCTACAGCAACCAGTATTTCAGCAGTTACAGCGGCAATGTAAACTTCCTGATGACGAAGGGCAAGTCATCGCTGAATGTATCTTATAATCCCGGCTATTCGCACATGATGACTGTGATGGATCTTGCATCACAGCATACCTATGACGGAAAAGTATATGATATCAAGCAGACGCAGAAAATCAATACAAAGGGCTGGATGCATAATATCTATGCTGAATATGGCTATCAGATAAACGAGGATAATGAATTGAGCGTGGGTTACAACGGTGCTCTTTCCGATAATGGTAAAGGTACGATTGATGTAAACGGAAACTTCCAGAACAGCCACAATGACAAGTTGCAGGACAGCCGTCTGCACAATGTCTTTGCCCGCTATTCTTCGGGATTCGGACTTGATTTTGGTGTGGATTATACGGACTATACCATGAATGACAAGAATCGTCTGGAAAGTAAACTGACTGATAATACACGCCAGCTGCTTGATTATACTTCGGACCAGAAAATCCGTAAGTTCTCTGTATATGCCGACCAGAGCCACGCTCTCGCCAATGACTGGACTTTGAAATACGGTGCCCGATATGATTATACGGACAACAAGAACTCTCAGTTCTTCAATCAGACTGAAGGAAAGGATGATGTGGGCAATTCTTCCTCACGGCTTTATGAGCAGATTACTAACTTTTATGGAGGTTTCGACAAGGAGTTTGAAAACGGACTGTCACTTTCTCTCTCGGCAACCGGTGAGTATTACTCCATCGGTGACTATCATAAATGGGCGGTCTATCCGCAGGCTAGTCTGACCTATTCGCCTTCGGAGAAACATACGTTCATGCTGGGGGTATCATCAGAAAAGGACTATCCAACTTATTGGGATATGCAGACCAGTACTACTTACATGAATGCCTACGAAGAGATTCAGACCATCGAGGGACTTCGTCCTGCCAATGTGTACAGTGTAAATGCCAATTATCTTTTCTTGCAGCAGTATATGCTGTCGCTGTTCTATGAGCGTACCAACGATTATTTCACAATGGATATGTATCAGGCAAAAGACCGTCTGGCACTTGTGTACCGCACGCAGAACTGGAACTATTACCAGTCCTTCGGTATGAGTGCCAACATTCCGTTCAATATCGGCGAGTGGCTGTCTTCTCAGGTAAATGCTACTGTTGTCAATGACCGTAACCGTTGCGACAACTTCTGGGATATTCCTTTTGACCGCAAGAAATGGGCCTGTATGCTTGCCATGCAGAATCATTTCTCGGTAGGTTCCAATGTGGGCTTTGACCTGGATGCGATGTACCGTTCAAGCATGATTTCCGGTATCAGCGATACGAAACCGGTCTTTACTGTCAATGTAGGGGCACAGTGGAACTTCCTGAAGGATAAGGCAACGCTGAGCCTGACATGTTCTGACCTATTCGATACTATGCGTATGAAGGTGAGAAACCGCTATGCAGGGCAGCATATTGATTTGAATATGGGACAATACAGCCGTACTGTTTCTGTAAAATTTGTTTACCGCTTTGGCGGCAGTATCAGTAAGGAAAAGAAGGAAGTGGATTCATCACGCTTTGGAAGATAATGCGCTTATCCTTATGAATTCTAAAGTTTGACCAATGAAAAAAACGTTTTTAGGTATAATAGGCAGTGTGTTTATATTGCCCGTTTACAGTCAGCACTATATCAAAGGAACAATCATAGATTCGGAAAATGCGATGATGCCGATGGTAAATGTCGCTTTTCTGAATAAGGCAGACAGCACACTCGTCACCGGTGCGGTATCTGACTCTTGCGGAGTATATAATGCATCTGTCAATGAGGGTGACTATATTATCCGTTATTCTTATCTGGGTTATGAGACGCTGTATAAGAATATAAAGGTCAATACGGATATCACACTGCCGGTGGTTAAAATGGAATTGTCACACAACGTCCTTGAAGGAGTGGAGGTAACAGCATACAGAAAACCTTTCAAACTGGATAAGGAAGGAATTATAGCTGATATACCGAATACGATTCTTGCCAAACAGACTACACTTGATGATTTGCTTTGCAAGATACCCGGCATTCAGAAACGTGGTGAAGACATTGAGGTGATAGGCAGAGGTCTTCCTACCTATTACATCAACGGCCGTGAAGTTACAGACCGTACAGAACTGGACAATCTGGCTATCGACCAGATTCAGTCTGTCAGACTGGTGACGAATACGGGTGTGCGTTATCACTCGGAGCAGCGTGCGGTAATTGAGATCAAGACTAAACGTCTGGGTGAAGGACTTGCCTTTAATGTCAGCGGTAATTTGTTGCAAGGAAATCACCTAAGTCAGAATTACCGGATGAACGGAAGTTACAATTACAAGAACTGGGACTTCTTTCTCTCTTACAATTATGAACGTGGAAAGAAGGATTCGGATCTTGACATTTATCAGCAGACCCAAAGTGATACAATCTGGAATCTGACTAACCTGAACCAAAAACAAATCTTCAACGAAAGCCATGCCTATACGGGAGGGGTGTCTTATCATTTTTCCCCGGAATCGGAGATCGGCTTGAAATATGAAGGCAAATACAGCGAAGGCAATACGTTCTCAAACGATACGCTTTCCATGATACCGGACAAAGGAACTTCGACCTTTATCAGGAATCTCAGCGATGTGGCCGACAAGTCCGTCAGCAACCATCTGAATCTGTATTATACAAACGACTGGAAGAATGGTTGGAAGATGAACGCATTTGGTGATTATCTTCATAAGACCGACAGAAGTCATGGCAATATTCGTGAATGGGAAAGCGACGGTGTGGAAACATCTATGGACTATTATCGTAAGGCGAACTGGGATTTGTTTGCGGCCAAATTAAACTTGTCGTATGAAACTGAGAAAGCCGGAACTTTCAGCTTCGGTTACGATTTCAGCCATACAACCGGAACGGACTATATAGAATATGTCCGGGCGTTGAGTAATGGTAGTACAAGTAATACGGAAATGAAGAACTCGCTCTACCTGTCGTATGATTACGCATGGAATAATCTGTTACTTGGAGCCGGCTTGCGTTACGAACACATCCGAAGCGATTTGAAGGAAAACAGCAGCAACAAGAGCCAGAACCAGACATATCATAACTTCCTGCCGTCTGTTTCGTTAAGCTACAATACCGAGAGCCTGCAACAGTCTCTTTCATATTCCGTTCATACGGAGCGCCCGCCTTTTGGAGTGATGAACAACAATGCGGTTTATACCGACAGGTTTACCTATCAGAAAGGAAATCTTTATCTGAAACAGGCTTTGACTCATGATCTGAACTATATGCTGTTTTATAAGTTCCTGTTCCTTAACCTGAATTATACCAATACGCAGAATCCGCTGATAACAGCTTTCTACAGTATGCCGGGAAATTCAGCGGTTACGGTCAGCTACATGGATAATTTTGACAGGATGCACAATCTTACGGGTATGGTCAACGTGCAATATCCGGTGAAGTGGTGGCTGCCCTCACTTACGCTTACCTGTCTGAAAACATTCTTCAGTTATTCCGGTCATGATGGAAGCATACTGAAATCCGGTCGTCCATTGATGATACTGAACTTCAGCAACAGTTTCACTCTCCCTGCCGGATTCCTGTTGTCTGCCGATTTTAATTACGGTACCAGAGGGTATTATCAGCTCTACGAATCGAAGAGTTATTCATCCCTTAATTTGAGTCTGAAGAAATCATTCCTGAACGACAGACTTCAGCTTTCTCTTGATGGATATGATATCTTCAACAAGAACAAGGTACGCAGTGGGGCACGTCTGAATGATATTATCATGAACAGCATCAGTAAGGAAGATACTCGGAAAATCGGTATTACTGTTACTTACAGATTCCGTACTGAACGCACAATGAATAACCGTAGTGCAGCTGAAAATGAAATGTCACGACTGAATATGGATAGTCAGTAATGGCAGACTATCAAGTTTATGGTTTAATGAATTTAATGAGGTAATGTACATTCATTTTTTAGTTTCAAGCGTCATAAAAAAACGTGGGCAAATTTAAGATAAAATGTGGGCAAGTTTTAAGTCAAATTTGCCCACATTTTTTTATAGGCTTTGTGAGGTTTTTTTTAAAAGGATATAATTACATGTTGGAGTATAAAAAATCTCTAATTTCTTTTGAAAGTAAAATTAAATCCATATATTTGTGATATCAAAATAATATCATTTAATCTTATAATTATGGATACGAAAGAATTAGTTTACAAAGGTTTTAAAATGAATGGCTTTTTAGCCTTGTTTTTACATTTGGTAGTGCTTACAGGAGCTGCAGTTGCTTGCTTCCTTCCAGGATTTATAGCTTTGTATATAGTAGGTGCATTGTGTATTTTGGTATGGTTGATATTTTGGAGCGGATATATGCAGTTGGAACCTAATGAGGCCAGGGTGATGGTCTTCTTCGGAAAGTATAAAGGAACATTCAAGGAAACTGGATTCTTTTGGGTGAACCCTTTTATGGATAAGAAGAAACTTTCTTTGCGTGCAAGAAACCTGGATGTTGAGCCTATAAAGGTGAATGACAAAATTGGTAATCCTGTACTGATAGGTCTTGTACTTGTTTGGAAGGTGAAGGATACTTACAAGGCAATGTTTGAAATTGACTCTCAGACAATAGCTAATACTTCAACTTCTAATGGTAAGGAAGTAACTGTTGGAAGTACGGTGGGTAGCCGTATGAATGCTTTCGAGAACTTTGTACGCATACAGAGTGATGCGGCTTTGCGTCAGGTAGCTGGACAATATGCATACGATAATAATGAGTCGGAAGCTGATGAACTGACTCTGCGTTCCGGTGGTGAGGAGATAAATGAACAGTTGGAGCAGAAACTGAATGAACGTCTGGCTATGGCGGGAATTGAAATTCTGGAGGCAAGGATAAACTACCTGGCATACGCTCCTGAAATCGCGGCTGTTATGTTGCGCCGCCAGCAGGCTTCTGCAATCATCAGTGCGAGGGAAAAAATCGTTGAAGGTGCGGTTTCGATGGTTAAAATGGCTCTTGACAAACTTTCAGATGAAGAAATTGTTGAACTTGACGAAGAACGTAAAGCTGCAATGGTAAGCAATCTGCTGGTTGTCCTTTGTGCTGATGAGGCTGCACAACCTGTGGTTAATACTGGTACATTGCATCATTGATAGATTTGTTTTTCTTTGAATTATATTTACAGTGCTATGTTTAGGATGAAGTTTTTTGATAGGAGAAAGGGATATTATTGTTCTACAAGAGTATCCTCTTTCATACCGATGCTGTTGAGTATAGTAATGACTTTGGTTATTTCGGTTAATGGCTTTGTAAAATTCTTTATACAATCTGTAGAGCCGGTCGAAGACGAAATATTTGTTTATGGATTATTACTATCGCTTTTAGTCCTTTCTATATTGTATTATGCTTATAGATATTTCAAACCGGTAAAAGTATTCAAATATATTGTCTTGAATAATTTTACAGACCGATTGTACATTAAGAATAGAGTGGCGTGTGCTTTATATCTCTTCGTTTTCTATACGCTAATGATAGTATTGATTCTTTGTGTTTCTTACTATTTTAAATGTGGAGTAACAGAACTTATGGATATGATATTGCGCCTGGTGGCAATATCAATTCTTTTGGGCGCATTTCTATCACTTAATGTATTCAATAATTACTATTCATATTATTCAGGTAAACTGGAATAAACAATATTATGGCCAAGAAAGAAAGTTCGATAAAGAGTTTTGTGCTTCGTGTGGATTCTGAAACTATGGAAGCAATCGAGCAATGGGCTGCGGATGAATTTCGCAGCACCAACGGTCAGCTTCAGTGGATAATCAACGAGGCATTGCGAAAAAGTGGCCGATTGAAGAAAACACGAAAAGAAAGGGTGACAGACGATGAAAAAGATTAGAATACGTTTCTTTAATATAAATCTTGGGCCATATTCTGTTCAGGGGCAGGATATAAATATCAAATATCATCCTTCCTTGATAGACCGGGTGTTTGAGGTGATTTCGGCACTTATGGTAATAGCGGGATGTGTATATTTTGTGGTAAATAGTGGATTTGAAAACAATAATATGCTGACAGGTTTCCTGGTAAATCTTCTTGTTTGTCTGCTGGTATTTACATGTCCCTACACTCCGGTGGAATATATACGTTTCCCGGTGAGAATATCGCGGCAGAATATTGTAAAGCAATATATAATGGCGCTCCGGTTGATGAGGGTTGTAAATATTTTTATCAGCCTGATGCTTGTTTTCAATGCATTGTCCATCAATTATCCTTGGGCAAGTCCTGCTATAGGAATATCTGTAACGGCAATGTTGCTTTCAATAATGGTCTATTATATTTTTGCTATCAGGAACAAATAATTAAAACATAAGTGCTATATTTGAAGAAATTATAAATTCTACGACAATGATAACATTTCCAAATGCCAAAATAAATCTGGGCTTGAATATCGTCGAGAAACGCCCGGACGGATATCATAATCTTGAGACAGTGTTTTTCCCTATCAATCTTCAGGATGCCCTTGAAGTAAAACCATTGGAAGAGGAGGGTGTTGATTATAAAATCAGTATGAAGGGTAATGCTCTTGATTGCAATCCGGATGACAATCTTGTGGTCAAGGCTTATAAACTCCTGAAACAGGACTTCGATCTTGCTCCTGTAGATATTCATCTTTTCAAGCATATACCGAGTGGGGCGGGTCTTGGAGGCGGTTCTTCCGATTGTGCCTTTATGATTAAGATGCTCAATCAGAAATTCGCTTTGGGACTGAGTCTGGAGAAAATGGAAGAATATGCGGCAAAACTTGGTGCTGACTGTGCTTTCTTTGTGCGCAATGAGCCTGTATTTGCAACCGGAATAGGTAATATATTCGAGCCTGTCAAACTTTCGTTGGCTGATTACTATATAGTATTGGTGAAGCCGGATATTTTCGTGTCAACGCGTGACGCTTTTTCGAAAATCAAGCCTCACAGACCTGAACTTTCCCTTAAAGAGATAATAAAGATGCCTGTGGAGAATTGGAAAGACGTGATGGTAAACGATTTTGAGGACAGTGTTTTCGCGCTGTATCCTGAGATTGCTGCCATTAAGGATAAGATGTACGACCTTGGTGCCGTATATGCCTCAATGTCCGGTTCCGGTTCTTCTGTCTATGGACTGTTCCGTCAGCCTATAGAAAATGTAGATGAGAAATTTGCCGGATGTTTCTGCCGTCAGAGAGAAATGTTTTAAGCCATAATAAATATGTAATAACTGAATCCATATAATGAAAAAATCTCTTTTATTTATATTACTTATTTCGGTTGCTTCTGTATCATACGCACAAAAGATAAACGGTACGTGGAAAGGTATGCTGACTGCCGCAAACCAGAAACTGGAAATCGTTTTTCATTTTCAACAGGAAGAAGACGGTAAGCTGTCAGGTAAGATGGATGTTCCGGCACAAAGTGCTGTAGGTATCCCTGTAAATCTTCATATTTTGACAGAGGATTCCGTCTCGTTAAGCGTGGCTGCTATAAACATGACTTATAATGGAAAACTTGTCGATGGCGTGATTAAAGGAAAATTCAATCAGTTCGGCATGTCTTTTCCGCTTGAACTTAGACCGGGAGAAGTTAATAAACCGAACAGACCTCAGGAACCTACAGTAACGTATATCTATGGCACTGAGGAGGTTACTTTCAGTAATGTGAACGCTAATGCAAAACTGTCAGGAACATTGACGTATCCGGTAGGCTATAATCCGAATAAAAAAGTGCCGGTGGTGTTAATGGTTACCGGCAGTGGCTCGCAGAACCGTGACGAAGAGGTTTTTGGACATAAGCCTTTTCTCGTAATAGCTGATTATCTTGCCAAATGCGGTATAGCTTCCTTGCGATACGACGACAGAGGAGCAGGAAAATCTGTCGGTGGTGATGTGAAGAATGCCACATCCGAAGATTTTGCCGAGGATGCGGATTGCGGTTTGCAATGGCTTAGGAAAAGTGGAAAATTCGGAAAAGTTGGTGTCCTTGGTCATAGCGAAGGTGGAATGATAGCTTTTATGCTTGCAGCAGATAAGAAACCGGATTTCATAGTAAGTATGGCAGGTCCTGGAATCAAGGGCGATACTCTGCTGGCCGAACAGCAGAATGCTTTGTTGAAGTTGAAGGGGATTCCGGCTAATGTCAGTGTGAATACTGTAAGAAAGGAAATGTCCATGCAGCAACAGAAACCATGGTTGCAGTTCTTTGTTGATTACAATCCTGAGAGTGATTTGAAGCAGATAACCATACCGGTAATGGCAATAAACGGCAGCTATGATGCCCAGGTTATTTCGGAAAGTAATTTGGGTAATATCAGACGGCTTTTGAATGATAAGAATGCAAAGAACCTTATAAAGGAATATCCGGGACTTAATCACCTGTTTCAGCATTGTAAGCCTGAGACTGCGGTAGATTACTATAATATAGAAGAAACCTGCTCCGAAGAAGTTTTGAAGGATATTGCCAATTGGATTAATAATTTATAATTCACCATTTGTTTGAATTTGGAGGATAGATAGAAGTGATTCATTTTTTCAAACAGAATATTGAGGGAATTTCTCTACCCGAGAAATTTACATTCCCTTTTCATTATACACCTCATCCGCTGACACGAATTGCAGCGGGTGAGGTTCGGTCTTATTTATCCACTCGACTTGACTGGCAGGATGAAATCGGCAAAGGCAAAATGTTTGGTGTGCTGATAGTAAAGACATCAGATGGCAGTATCGGTTATCTGGCTGCCTTTTCGGGAAATCTTGCCGGCAGCAATATGCACGATTTCTTCGTTCCACCAGTATATGACCTGCTGAATCCTGACGGCTATTTCAGGAAGGAGGAAGCGGAAATATCAGCCTTGAACAGGCGTATCAGCGATATATCGAAGAGTGATTCTTATATTTTGGCAAAGAATGAGCTGGAAGATACAAAGCTCCAGTCATCTTCTTCTTTGGCATTGGCTAAGGAGGAACTGAAGAAGAGCAAAAAGGAGAGAGACGAAAAACGTGCTAATGGTAATATTTCGCCTGAAGAACTGGATGCCATGATTCGTGAGAGTCAGTTCCAAAAGGCTGAATATAAGAGACTGGAAAACTCATGGAAGGAAAGACTGAATGAAGTAGGGCAGCGGGTGAAAGGTTTTGAAACAGAGATATTGCTGTTGAAGCAAGAGAGAAAGACTCGTTCGGCTGCATTGCAATTGTGGCTGTTCAGGCAATTTAATATGCTTAACGCAAAGGGTGAACGCAAAGATTTATGCGAGATATTCAAAGATACCCCTCAGGGATTGCCGCCGGCAGGAGCAGGGGAGTGCGCTTTGCCTAAACTACTGCAGTATGCCTATCTGCATGATTTGCAGCCTTTGGCTATGGGAGAATTCTGGTGTGGAATGTCGCCTAAAGATGAGATTCGTCACGACGGTTATTTCTATCCTTCATGCAAAGGTAAATGCGAACCTATTCTGAAACACATGCTCGTAGGGCTTGATGTGGAGCCCAATCCGTTGGCAGAGGACTTGTTTAAGGATACTCCGCTTGAGATTTTGTATGAGGATGAATGGATAGTGGCGGTAGAGAAGCCGTCGGGTATGCTTTCAGTGCCTGGAAAGAATGATTTGGACTCTGTACAGCAGAGGTTAAGACTGATGTATCCTGACGCTACCGGTCCTTTGGTGGTTCATCGTCTTGATATGGCTACGTCAGGGATACTTCTCGCTGCCAAGGACAAGGATGTGCATGCCCGGTTGCAGTCTCAGTTCGAGACAAGGAGTATCTCAAAGGAATATGTAGCCATTTTGGATGGCGTTCCGTCGCATGAATGTGGAATCATAGATTTGCCTATATGTCTGAATCCTCTTGACAGACCGCGACAGATGGTTGATTTTGAGAATGGGAAACGGGCTGTTACTGAATATAATGTGGTAAGTGTTTATGCAGGGCATGCGAGAATAGTATTTAAACCTCAAACGGGACGCACTCATCAGTTACGTGTACATTCGGCTCATAAGTTGGGTTTGGAGTCTCCAATCTCAGGTGACGAACTTTATGGTAATCCGGATTCGGCACCACGCTTATGTTTGCATGCTTCTAAACTTGTATTCAGACACCCGGTATCGGATAAGGAAATTGAGATAGTGTCTCCCTGTCCATTTTAGATTATGTTATTGACTTAAACAGTATTTTAAAGTTATAGTTATGGAATTTATTGATTTGGTAAACAAACGTCAGAGCGACAGGAAATATAAGAAAACTCCTGTAGATAGAGAATTGGTTATAAAATGTCTGGAAGCTGCAAGGCTTGCGCCGTCGGCATGTAATAGTCAGCCATGGAAGTTCGTTGTGGTGGATAATCCGGAGTTGCTTTCAGAAATGGCGTCGGCAGCAGCTGGTATGGGTATGAATAAATTTGCTGTCCAATGTCCTGTAATTATTGCTGTAGTACTTGAAAAAATGAACTTTACAGCACGTATAGGCAGTGTAATAAAGGATAAGGAATATTCATTGCTTGATGTCGGTATTGCAGTTGAAAACTTTTGCCTTCAGGCAGCCGAACTTGGATTGGGTACATGCATTCTTGGGTGGTTTGACGAAAAAAAAGTAAAGAAACTGCTGGGCATAGGCAGCAAGAGAGTTCCGCTTCTGATTACATTAGGTTATCCTGATGGTGAAACGAGAAATAAAATCAGAAAAGACATTAGTACGATGAGTAGTTGGAATAAGTATGAATAAGACAAAGAAGATTATATTGGCTTTGGTTGCTGTAGCAGTTGTATTGGTTGTAATATTAACTGTAAACAACTACCGTTCAAGAAACGATGTGACGCAGTCGCTTGATGAGGTTGACGTGACTGATTCGGTGGAAGTGGAGGAGATAACTTACAAGTATGGTATCCCTATAGATAAATATAATGTTAAGTATGGTATAGTCAAGCCTAACCAGAACTTGTCTGTAATACTTTCAGAGCATGGATTGAGCTCTCAGAATATCCATGATTTAAACTTGAAGACAGAAGGTGTGTTTGATGTAAGGAAGATAAGGAGTGGTAGGGCATACGCGATGTTTACATCGAAAGACAGTCTTGCTACTCCCAGATTTTTTGTTTACGAGGAAGATCCTAAGTCGTATATAGTTTTTGATTTACGAGGAGATTATAAGGTCACACGTGGGCAGAACCCTGTGGAATGGAGAACAAAAGAAGCGAAAGGAAAGATAGAATCTTCATTATGGGTGGCCATGCAGGACTGTAACACTTCGCCGCAGCTTGCAATAGTCCTTTCGCATATATTCGGGTGGACAATAGATTTCTTCGGACTTCAGAAGGAAGATGAATTCCGTGTGATATACGAGCAGGAATATGTTGACGGAAATGCGCTTCAGAACTTCCATGTGCTTGCGGCTTCGTTCCGTGCATCAGACAGTACATATTATGCCATTCCGTTCACTCAGGATGGCGAGGAACTGTATTATAACGAGAAAGGAAACAGCCTTGAAGGAGCTTTCCTTAAGGCACCGCTTGATTTCTACCGTATTTCGTCACGTTTTACCAACAGCCGTTATCATCCTGTGCTGAAACGCTATCGTGCGCATCATGGTGTGGATTATGCTGCTCCTACCGGAACTCCTGTTTATGCGATAGGTAACGGAAAGGTTATTGCTAAAGGTTTTCAGGCTGGTGGAGGAGGAAATTATATCAAGATCAAGCATAACAGTGTTTATGTGACTACTTATATGCATTTGTCCCGATTTGCGAAAGGACTTAAGGTAGGCTCTTCTGTAAAACAGAAGGAGGTGATAGGTTATGTAGGTTCTACAGGACTCTCTACCGGACCTCATCTTGACTTCCGTGTATTTGAGAACGGAAAGCCTATTAATCCGCTTACTATCAAGTCACAGCCTAAAAAACCTGTAAGTCAGCAGAACATTGCAGCTTATAGCATTCTTAGAGATTCGCTTGTAAATCGACTAAATGGAATGTAGAAATTCAGTGATGTTTTTTATAATAAAATTCATCTGATTAATCAATCATGTTTATTATATAATAATGAGTTCTCTCATGAGCGTTTTTCAATGTAAATAATACAAATGGGAAATATTGGACCTATTTATTCTTGATTAACAAAGAGTTATCTGTATTCCTGTGATTTTTTTAAAAAAAAGTTTGTGCGAAGTGTTGCAGGAATAAAAAAAGTGTGTACCTTTGCACCCGCAATCGAAAATGATACGGTTGCTAAACAAGAAAAGTTCTTTGAAAGATTTTAAATAAACAAACAGAATGTAGTACAAGCGTCACATTATAATATAGTGTGATGAAAAAAGAATAAACCGTCAATTAAAATAATTACGGGATCCTGGACAGAGACAAAGACATATCCTTAACGGATATATAAAAATATTTTACAATGAAGAGTTTGATCCTGG
>NZ_JACJLQ010000053.1 GCF_016902295.1 Bacteroides caecigallinarum
GTTCCAAAGGGGCATAGCCGGGTGTGCCGCTTCCTACTGAGGTGCTCGATTCAGGTTCTCCGTTCTCGTTGTATTGTTTGGACAGACCGAAGTCTATCAGTACGGCGTCCTTGTTTGGACGGAGCATGATGTTGCCAGGCTTCAAGTCCAAATGCAGCATCTTGTGGGCGTGCATGTAGGAGAGGGCGGAACCTATCTGACGGGCGTACTTCACGCATTCCGCTTCCGGTAAGCCGTTGTGTTGCGTGATGTAAGCGTCTAAGTTTCCTCCTTCCACATACTCCATGGCGTAGTAGACGGTGTTGTTCGCCTCGAAGTATTCCAGCACCTTGACGATGTGCGGATGGTCGAGTTTGCTCAAGTTCTCCGCCTCGCGGGCAAACTTCTTCTTATAGTTGGCATAAACGCCTCCCTGGCTTCCGGTAGTCACCGTATTCTCTTCGCGTCCGTTGATGTCGCGCATAAAAAACTCTTTGATGGCGACCTGCATCGTCGTTTCAAGTGAACCCAAGGCTCCGGCGACTTTTACCTTCGTTGTAGCCAAGTAAGTGATGCCGAACGTGCCTTGGCCTAATACCTTCCGGATGGTGTAGATGTAGGACTTGCCTTGTAGAAGGGTGCCGGATTTTAGTGTATTCGCTTCCATTTTCAGCCTGTTTTTTTACCATACTGCTACAGAGTCCATGACCACGGCCGCAGTATCGGCGTATGCCTCTCCATAATCTTCTTCTACAGGTGATGTTACGTACTCTTCCTTCTCTTCTGCAGGTGCAGTTATAGCTGCGTCTTCATAAGGCGTGTATTCCCTGCTTCCGTCATTCCGATTCATGAGCAGAAACGCTCCGATTACACAGATTACAATCAAAAGCCCGATAATGATATACTTGTCATACTTCGCGGTTGTTTTATTTGTCTCTTTATCATCCGTGATGACTGTGGGTTTAACCTCCTTTTTCTTGACGGGCTTTTCTTTTTTATAATCCGTCTTTTCCTCCTCTTCCTTTCTTGGGGGAATTTTACCTCCGAGTCCTTGCAGGAAGGCATCGACGCTTTGAGGCCTGTCTTTCTTTTTGTCCGCCATCGCTTTGGCTATCTGCGCCATCAACGTGTTGCTGACATGATGTTTTTGGAGTTCATAAGCGGGGAAGCCTTCATTCAGTATGACCGAGGCTTCCGGCGGGCGTACGCCAGTCAGCATCTTGAACATCGTAGCGCCGAGTGCATATACATCCATCGTAACGGGAAAATCCTTGCCTTCGTGATAGTTGGCTTGTTCAATGGGGGCGTAACCCGGTGTGCCGCTTCCTACTGAGGTGCTTGATTCAGGTTCTCCGTTCTCATCGTATTGCTTGGACAGACCAAAGTCGATAAGCACGGCGTCGCCGTTTTTGCGCAACATGACGTTACCCGGCTTCAAGTCCAGATGCAGCATCTTGTGGGCGTGCATGTAGGAGAGGGCGGAACCTATCTGGCGTGCGTACTTCACACACTCCGCTTCCGGCAAACCATTATGTTGCTTGATGTAGTTGTCCAGATTGCCCCCCTCTACATATTCCATGGCGTAGTAGACGGTGTTGTTCGCCTCGAAATACTCCAGTACCTTGACGATGTGGGGATGTTTCAGCTTGCTCAGGTTTTCCGCCTCGCGTGCGAACTTCTTTTTGTAATTGGCATAGATATCTCCTTTGCTTCCGGTGGTCACGGTGTTCTCATCACGCCCGTTGATGTCGCGCATGAAGAATTCCTTGACGGCTACCTGCATGGTGGTTTCGAGTTCACCTAACGCGCCGTGTACTTTTACTTGGGTTGTGGCCAGATAAGTGATGCCGAATGTGCCTTGGCCTAACACCTTCTGGATGGTGTAGGTGTAGGACTTGCCTTGTAAGAGGGTGCCAGATCTTAGTGTATTGTAGGTATTCATCTAACTAAAAAATAATGTTATTCTATTGACTTTTCAGCTTTATTCTCCCAATATTCTGCCTGTGTTATATCCTTTTCTACTCCGTCTCCATATCTATAGTGCTCGGACAGTTCATTCATTGCGGATGTGTTTCCTAGCTCTGCAGCTTTTTGATATAAATCTACGGCTATAGCTTCGTCTCTAATTACTCCATATCCCTTGTCATAGCACACTCCTAAACTGTATAGTGCCTCTGCATCTCTTCCTCGTTCTACCGCCTTTTGGGATGATTTCGCAGCTTTTGCAAAATATTCTTTCGCTATTCTATCGTTTTTTGTAACTCCTATTCCAATTTTATAAAACTCTCCTAAAACTAGTTGTGCATAAAAATCACCTCCTTCAGCAGCTTTTGTAAACCATTCTACTGCTTTAGCTAGGCTTCTCGATAGACCGTCTCCATTGTTATAACGAATAGCTAAATAACGTTGAGCTTTTGCATTCCCCTGTTCTGCTGCTTTTATTAAAACTTTTAAGGGACTTTTCTTATTGATAGTTTCTATTTTTATTTTTTCGCTATCTGCTATTTGTGGTACCCTATTGGGGTTTGCTAGTTGATTATATTCCTCTGTCGTAGTAGTTGCTTCGAGAGTAGTTGGTTTATCGGGGCGTCTTTCTGCATTCGAGTGCCCATTGATATTTTCATCCGATGCAGATATTGCTGGCAAAATCTCTATACTATCTTGAGCTGCTGTTAAGACTGCTGTATCTGAGGTTGGGTGCGATTGAGAAAGCGAATAAAATACAAGACCTCCTAATAATACAATTAAAATCAAACCGATACTTATTTGTTTTGTCCAATGCCTGGGCTTGTTGTTAATTTGTGTAGGTTGGTCTATTATTGTTTCTGCATCCTTTTCTTTCCTGTTTAGTATATTTATAAATACCTCTAACGTCACCCTATCCGCCCTGCGTAGCTGCATAGCCGCTTGTACCACTTGCGCCATGTGAGGTGAAAGCAGGGTCACGTCTAAACTTTGTTCGTTTAAAAGTACCGACTCAGGAGGCGTTTCCCCTGTCAAAAGGAAATAGAGGGTGGCGCCAAGGGCATAGACATCTGTTTCGGGTGAGAAAGATTGGACACCTCCCGTCCTGTATTGCTCGGGTGGGGCATAGCCTTTGCTTCTGCCTACGGGAGTGGTAGAGGTTTCGCCTCCTTCTTCGTCGTATTGTTTGGCAAGGCCAAAGTCGGCAAGGATGGCTTCTCCGTGAGCCGTGGTCAGGATATTGGCCGGCTTGATGTCCAGATGGCAGATGTGTTGCCCGTGAAGATAGCGCAAGGCATCGGCTACCTGAAGGATGTAATTCACCGCCCGTGCTTCGGACAATGGACCTTCTTGGTCTACCTGTTGCTTCAACGAGGCTCCTTCGGCATATTCCATGACGTAGTAGGAGGTGTTGTTCTCTTGAAACACGTCAATGACGGGGACGATGTGGGGATGTTTCAGTCTGGCCAAGGTGCATGCTTCTTTCTCGAACTTGTCCCGGTAGCGTTGCACCATTTCCCGGCTGCTTTGGGTACCCATGGTGACATGGGTAGAGTCTTCCGCCCGTTCGCAATAGTCCTTCATGAAAAATTCCTTGATGGCTACGGTGCGCCCCAAGGAAGTTTGGACGGCCCGGTAAGTGATGCCGAAACCGCCCTGTCCTAAGATACTTTTTATCTGATATCGCCCATTTTGTAAGGAGGTGAGTTCCATGGTTCTGTTTTATTCGTTGGCTTTTTTGTCGGTCATGTTTTCTATCTTATCTTCATCACTTTCTACGATTTCTTCCTCTTCATTGTCGGGGTCGGATGGTTCCGCATGATTTATTGCCTCTTGAACTACTGCTTCATTGGCATTAACCGTCTGCTGGTTCAGAGAAGTTTCGGCTGGTGGGGTTTGTTCCACTTGTTGTTTTTTCGGCGGTTGTGGATTGGCGGGAGGTACATTTTCTCCCTGCTTGTCATCCACCTTCTGTTCCGTCCGTGCGGGTTCTTTTTTCCCCGCCTTGTCTTTATCCGCTCCTTTGGCGAAGACTAGAAAATAGAGGGCGATGGCGAATGCTACGATGAGTGTGACCAGTGCGATGAGTAGGTATCGGGATAGACTGCCCTTCCGGTTGGTTGTTTGTGGAATTTGAACCGGTTTCCCGTCTTTTCCCCCTCCCTCTTCTTCCTCTTCTGTTTCATCGTGCACTTCAGCCATGATGGGGGTAGGGGCTGACGGAGCTTGAGCCGGTGCTGGTTTCCGTTCCTCCACAGGGTCGGTGACTTCCAGAATGTGTACGATGATGGCAGTGTGGTTGTCCCGGTTCTCGGAGGTGGCTTGAGTCAGCCGTTTCACTTTTTCTTCATCTGTGCCGGCGGCATCGGAAAAGTTGTAGCAGATTTGCGGGCTTTCCATGTTCTCCAGCATGCCATCGGAACAGAGGTAGAAATAATCGCCCGGACGGATGTCCGTACTGTGGTACATGTCGGCTTTGGGACGATGTTCCATATGGGGTTGCATGGCACGGGTGATGACGTTCTTCTGGCGCGAGTGCTTGGCTTCTTCCTCGGTCAGCTCACCGATGGCTATCAGGTCATTGACCAGCGAGTGGTCTTTGGTTTGGAAGAGGATGCGGGTGTCGGCTGCCGTTTTTCCAGGGCGGATGTGGTACACACGGCTATCGCCCATGTGGGCAATGGTGCATCCGTTTTTGTGGAGCTTTAAGAATGTCATGGTGGTGCCCATCTTCTTGGCGGCTTCCGTGTCTTTTTCATCTAAGGCGTCAAAAGCATCGGTAAGGGCTTTTCGGAACATTTCATCGGTGAAATTTCCTTCCGCGTTAAGTTGTGAGTTCTGAATAGACTGCCCCATGGCTTCGCATACGGTGGCACTGGCCACTTCGCCGGCATCGTGACCTCCCATTCCATCGCAAAGGATAAACGTGCGGTCTGTATCCTTGATACTGTTCGGAAGCGGGAATGTACAATCTTCCTGGTGGGGATTACCTTCGGCGTCTTTCCGTTGCCCGTATTCCCAAATCGTATATACTTTCAGTTTATATTTCATAATAATGCTGTTTTAAGTTGAATGATAATTTTAGCCCCCTCCCTTCGGGGGAGGGATGGGGAGGGGCTGCTAAATTCCTATTTATATATCCGTCCCTTCTTCATCGGGAATTTCGAAACGTGCTTCTACGTCGGGCAGGCGGATGATGTCACGATGGTTCAAGACGATGCAATCACCAAACTCCAGTTTGTTCTGTCCGATGAAAGTGGCGTTCACTTTTTCTTTGTACAGAGAGGCGCAATGTACGAAGCCTTTCCCCGGAATTTTTTTGATTTCAATCACCAGATGTTCCCGGCTCATACGTTTCGTCTCGCAAGGTATTTGACAAGTGGCTGATGAAGCCGACGCCTTGCGTCCGATGATGTTCTTTCCGGGTTTCAGTTGGAAAGAAAGATGTAAGGACGGGACGAGCAACTTACCCAGCGTATAGTTTGGTCCTCCATTGACTTGAGTTTCTTCCGAATAGGAAGTTTTCTCTTTGTCCGGGTATTCGGTTTTCTCCTCCTTGTTTACGATTCTCTTGAAAGCGGAAAAAGGCGACTTGTTTTTGCAGATGGGGCAAGTCACAGACTTGGATTCGATTCCCGGTTGGTTCTTCACTGAAAGGACACTTCCGCAAACCGGACAACCTATTTTTAAAATCTCATTCATATGTTTCTGTTTTTAAGTGAGTGTACAACGTTAAATGATAATTTATCGGGCTGTTTGGATGGCACACTGATGGTAATTCAATTCTCCTCCTTCCAGGAGGAGGGGAGTTGATTACATTAATTCTTTATTAAATCCAAATCTGTGGTCATCTTGTTTAATCTGTGTCATCTGTGTGCCAGTTAAATTCCCATTTATTATAATATATTATTTACCAAACCATTACAGGCATGTGGTCGGAGAACTTTCCCCACATTACCGGATGCTGTTCGTCTCCGGATAATTTCACCACGCCCGCATGTACATAATTAAAAAGTTCTTTGGCCGTTATGATGCGGTCTCTGTTGGTGTCTGCTCCTCCCCGCAGTCCCCGCTGAAGGTAGGTAGTAAAGAAACCGTTCTCCATGTCGCGCCGTTCAATGGATACTTCGTCGCTTCGGGATGAAAGGAACAGCATGACATTGGCTTTTTGGGCTGCCGCAATGGCATTGCCGGAATTTTTTCCAGGAGTCCGGATTTTTCCGGCATAGCAGGCGTCCGCAAATATCATCTTGTTCTTGCATTTGCTTTTCGCCATGGCTTTACGCACCTTGTCGTAACTCAACAGTTTGTCGTAGGCGGAAAAGCCTCCGGGGTAGCCATGTCCGCTGAAGAAAAATACCACAATGTCGTTGGTGCCGGCTTTCTTGAAAGTTTCTTGCAACGCTTTCAGGATGTTGGCGGCAGTGGCCTGTTGGTTGAGCAGTTGCTTGTATATGGCATTGCTGTTCTTGCTGTATAGCCAGGATATGGTCTTGGCATCATTGACCGGCAACTTCAAATCTTGTTTGGTTCCCGGATAGTCTGATATGCCTACCGAGACCAGATACACCTTGGCCGAAGCCATGGAGCAAAGCCCCAGTAGGAACAGGGTGAGCGTAAAGACGATTTTAGCCTTCATATACATTGTTGTCGTTATAGTTTATGTAATCGGGTTCGTCAGTCGAGGCATACAGGTTGGCGTTAGGGTCGGGGCCGGTGAAACCGCCTAAGTCGTCGACAGTCAGGTTCTGGTCGGTGATGTCGATAATCTCATCGTCGGTGATTTCTCCGTCAGAGTTCGTGTCCGTGGCCATGAAGTCGAAAACCTGGTCTTCGTCTACGTCAATGAGAACAACGTCTTGTCCTTCCACCGATACCACACCGATGTTTGCTTCGTAATCGTCGTCATGAACCACGCCCAGTACTTCCACTTCGTCGTCCTGTCCGCCCCCCATGGACTCGTCCGTGGCATAAGCCTGTACTTCATCTTCCGGTTGGGTATGGCTTGTGTACTGTGCCTGCCCGGTTTCTACGGTTCCCGTTATTTCGGAAGAGTCATCAGCGGATGCTGAATTGGCGGTCCATGCGAAATGCTCATTGTAATCCCCTTGTTCTTCAGCGGTCATGTTGTCCCACTCTTCTGCCGTGTAGGTGTTGTACAGATTGCCGTGCCACTCGAATACGCCACCCGGTCCTACTTCCGCCCGTGCGGCGGCAAAGGCTTGTGAGAATGACATGTCATCATCTACACAGGTAGCCATTGAGATGTTTTCGTCTACGATGGGAGTAGGTTCCGGTTCGGGAGTAGGAGAGGGTGGAGTCGTGTGTGGCGCGACAGCTTCATCAGGATTTGCAGCGCCGGTAAAGAGTGTGGAAGCAGCCCCGAACAGGATGCCTACACCACCGCTTACCGCAACCTTCTTCCACATACCTCCTTTGGTCTTAGTTTGGGGTGTCTCCTTCTCCTTTGTCTGAGTCTCTTTCTGTTTGTCGGAGGACATCGTTTCGTCAAACTGGGTTTTTTCGTTGCTGTCGTAAACTGTATCTTCGGTATTCATAATGCTAAGTATTAAGAGTTAGATGATGATTTAATGTGCCAATAGGCCAATGTACTGATAATGTCGAGTTAGCGCCAATATGTATTCATGCAGCTGGACATTGATAAATAGGTCCATTAGCACATTGACATATTTTTATATTATTTCTTCTCCGGCCGGTTGCCTTGCGACTGGCGCAAGCGGTTGTATTGCTGGATGAACTGTGCGGGAAGTTTGCTAGGAGTCAGTTCGGCTATTTCCAGTTCAATTTCCACCAACTGGGAGCGCAGTTCCAAACAAATGGAGTCTTGGACCAAATTCATTTTTTCCATGCTCTCTAAGGATACGCCTTCGATTGACTGATTTCTTTTGCGATCCTCTATTTCAATCTTTCTCTGAATGTCTGCTTGGCGGTTCTTTAGTTCGTTGAGACGAAGAGCTGTCAACGTGGAGTCCGCCTTGGAGACGTTTTGCGCAGAGGTTGTGCTGGGCATTACAAAGCTTGCCGCAGCTATAACCAAAAGTGTAATAAGGCTGCTCTTAATCATAATCGTTGAAATTTTTGAGTCCTTTAATGTTTTTAGCTTGAGGCAGCGAGGCGGCTTCTACCATGTAAGGAATGCTGCCGGTTTGCGCTGATTCGGTATATTCACCCGGAGTGACGACCAACTGTTTGGCATATTCTTTCTTTGCGTCTTTGGGCACGTTTATTTTGACAGAAGGATTTGCCACTTGCAGCAGGAAGCAGGCTTGTCCGTTGTTGTAGGCAGTGGTCAAGGGAGTTTCTCCTCTGAATACAATTTCTTCCAAATCAGACATGCGGGAGGTTTCTCTGAAAGATAGAACCTGAAGGGAAGCCGGTATGTCTATGAGTGTTATGTCCGGACAGTCTATCAAAGCCCCTTGTGTAATGTCCGTTGTGCCTTCTTTTATCTTCAGCGTTCCTTTGTAGGAGCGGGGTACACCATATAATATAGTATAGTCTTTATTGTAGAGCGCTCCTTTGTAAGCGGAAAACTTGGCGTTGTTTGCATCCACATTCACTTCGCGAAGACTTGCGATGGATTTGAGGTTCATCACTTTCTCTACTTTAGCGGGGATGTTGACGATATGCAGAGAGTCACTCCAACGGTAGGGAGCCAGATTCAGTGTTTCCCAGTCGCTTCCGAACGAAAGGTCTTTTAAGGCCGAACATTTGAAGAAAGTGCCTTGTCCCATCTTCACGTCTCCACTGGGGAATATCACCTTGCTGAGTGCGGTACATCCTTCGAAAGCGAAGTCACCGATTTCCTTGACCGATGAAGGCAGTATCACGCCGGTCAGTTCCGTCGCTCCGCTAAACGCTTTCGGTCCGATTTTGGTAACGCTATATACCACTTTCCCGTGTTTTACCTTTGCCGGTATTTCCAGTATGCCTTCCGTTTCAGGAATACGTACGTCGGCTATGCTTCCTTTGTAAGTCACTTCGGCTGTCTGACGGGCTTTGCTGGTGATGTTGAAGTATATCTTTTGGCCGTCAATCGTAGCCGTGAAGTCGTGGGCTGTTGCAATTAGGGTACTGACCCCTATGCACGCCATACTTATTAATAGTCTGATCTTTTTCATAATCGTTTCGCTTAATTAAATCATGCCTCGCCTGTATTTGCTCCGTTCAGATAGTCGGGACCTTCGTCTCCCATGGCTAAGTAGTTGTTCTGGTTCATGTCGGCTGCTTCTTGGAACGGTTGCATAGCAATGTTCTCTTGGGAAATGTCGGTAATCTCTCCTTCGTCCAGTTGGTTGTTTCCATTAATGTCCATAGCGATGTAGTCAGCTCTTCCGTCTATGTCTGCGTCTATTAAGATTGCGTCTTGTCCTTCTATATTCATTATTGCAACGTCCATTTGGCTGCCGTCTGCGGTAGTTACCGTTTCGTAAGAGAGAACAGTTGCCTGGGGATCATCTGTAGGAGGATTGTTGGGTGTCACCATGGCTATATTTTCTTGAGAAACATCAATTATTTCATCATCGTCCAAATGTCCGTTTGCGTTCAAATCCATGGCCATTGCGTCAATGATGCCGTCTCGGTTGAAGTCTACTAAGATGGCTTCTTGTCCATCCACGTTTACGATGGCTACGTCCATCAAACTTCCATCCTCACAGGTGACGGTCTCGCTATGGATTACTTCCAGCTCTGAGTCATCCTGCGGTTGTTGCGGGGTGTAGCCTGCGTTATGGCTGTTTGACGTATGATGGGACGGAGTGGATGGAATAGGGGTGGATGCCAGTTCGGAGCTGAAGTTAGCACGTTCACCGGCTGACATCTGGTTCCATTCTTCCGCCGTAAAGGTGTTGTACAGGTTTCCGTGCCATTGGAATACGCCTCCCGAACCGACTTCGGCGCGTGCGGCTGCAAACGCTTGTGAGAAGGACATGTCATCGTCCACACAGGTTGCGACCGCAATGTCTTTGCTGGCCATGTCCACGTCAGCCTGAATAGAATCACCGGAATCGGAATTCGTCGAAGCAGCCCAGTCAAAGTGTGAATCGAATTCAGCCCGTTCTTCGGCGGAGAGTTGGTTCCACTCTTCAGCCGTATAAGTATTGTACAGATTGCCGTGCCATTCGAAGGCGCCTCCCGGTCCTACTTCGGCGCGTGCTGCGGCAAAGGCTTGTGAGAAGGACATGTTGTCATCTACGCAAGTAGCTACGGGGATGTGCTCGTCCACTTGCGGGTGTTGCGGTTCGTCCTTGCCCTCTGCCGCACTGGTGAAGAAGGTGGCTGCCGAGCCGAACAATATGCCAGTTCCGGCTCCGATGGCTACTTCTTTCCAAATCCCGTTTCTCTTGGCTGTGTTCTCGGCTTTCACTCCTTGTCCGTTGTTCTGTGTTCCGTCAAGCGTTGTTGCTTCATGAGTGTCGTAAATGGTATCTTCGGTTTTCATGATTGTTCATTTTTGAGGGTAATACATGTTTTCGTTATTCTTTCAGGCCATATAGGCGTCTACATTGGCGTCATTGACGTAATCCGGAGTGTCGTGCGAAGCCAGGTACATGTCGTTATCCATACTTGTCGCTTCTTGTTGGAAAGGACTCATTGCAATGTTTTCGTTCGATACGTCAATCATTTCATTCTCTTCAATCTCCCCGTTCAGGTTGAGGTCGGAAGCCATTACGTCGGCCACGTTATCTCCATCCAAATCACCGATAATAACCGGTTGCCCGTCCACTGCAACTACGGCCAAGTTTGCCTGGCTGCCGTCCTCGTTGGTGACAGTCTCGTAACTGAGTACTTCCACTTGAGTATCTTCCGGAGTGGATGAAGGTTCCGGCTGGGCCGGTTCATGCTGGTTTTCTTGCTGATGAACGGGTTCGGCCACAAATTCATCATTTGCAGATGGCGTTGTGATGGTTTCCTGGTTCGTCACTTCTGCCGCATTAACTTCTTGTGCAATTACATTAGCTCCTACCACACCTACGGCTGCGCCTGCGACAGAGCTAGCTCCTGTCGCTACATTTTCCTTGATTTTACGCTCTTTCTTTTCCATAATATATTGTTTTTTAGTTTGTTATTCTGATGCAAAAGTAACTTTCTCCTCGCTTATCTCAAAATCTTTTCAGGTATCCTGTATGTAATGGCGGGATTGGTACATGAAATGCTCATATAATACGATTAAACTATAAAATTGTATTAATAGTATCATTGCCGCAGATTGGCGTATCTCTATTTCATGTACGCCCATGCGGATTTACCTTTCCTCTTTACAAAAACAAACAACAATAATAGAGACAAATATACAGCAGTGATACTTTGCTCTACAATCCAATTATACATATTATCATTATTCTCGAATATTTCAAACCAATAGCCGACAAAGAGTACGAATGCTGGAAGTATGAGTCCCATTTTACGGTTTCTCCATATCAGATATAAGCTATATGTTATGACTAACAGTTCTCCGAAACCACGGCAATAATACTCTAAGTGTACATTGCTGAAAACACAGGGCAAGGCTATCAGCAACATAACCGTAGATAGAATAAGTGCACATTGTACGATTGGGTGCAAGTCTCTAAGTCGCAAGAAAGATTTGGAAACCACAGTGCCAATTTTAAAATTGGAGCACAGGATAAAGAGCCAATAATAGAGTATAATAAACACGTATGTCTGGAAGTCGTTTCCATTACCTACGATATTCTGAATAAAAGCGACAATAAGCAGAAGGAAGATTGGTAAGATTTTATAGGCAGGTTTACCCATTATCATTCTCACAGCGAAGAATAACGTTAGCAACATACATGCTGAAGTTATTAAACTTGAAATGCCCCATTTTGAAATTTCTGAAAAAGCGATTCCTAAAGAGAAAAGCGAAATGCCTATGAACAATAAATTTATTGTCAGACCAACGGATTTATTCTTGTTGTCCTTAATCAACCCTATTTTATTCAATGTTGCAGTATAGTTTTCCTGTTTTGTCCTTTTTAAATTTGAAGGCAGGCTGTAGGCGAGTAGTGAGAATAAAGCTGGGACTGTTGAAACGATAGAATTTCCAAAGAACTCATTGGCTGCTCTATCGTAGTTTAAGTTATTGGTAATTGTATATAATAAAGCAAAGATTAAAGGTGAGCAGGTTATCCATAATATATTTTTGCTTAGTCCAATATCGTTCAATCGGCGAAGAGCGACAGCAAGAATTGGTAACAAAGCCCATATACAACCTAAGAAAACGCATAGGAACTCACTTTTGTTATAATTCGTAGAAGAAATCCCGACAAATAGAAGAACATCTAATATAAAGCCGATTATCCAAATGGGGATGGATATGAAAAAGGCTGTCCAAAATTCGGCACGGGTTGCGTTTCCTTTAAAATTCAGAAGGTTGGTGAACTGTAAGGCTATGCATGTTTTCAGACTTTGCACTTCCTTAGGCTTTTGTACATCAACAGGAACAACATCGTTGAAAGATGTTTGTTCGTCATTCGTGGTGTTATCCTGTACTGTATTGGCATGAAGCTCTTCTAAAAATTGGCGAACAGACTGTATGCGATGTTTGCAGATAGGCGCCATTGCGCTTTCTATCGCATGGATGCTTGCCGCATGTACGTTTTCCTTTTCCAAGGCTGTGGCAGGGAATCCTTCGTTGAGAATAGCGGTTGCTTCCGGAGGTCGTTTGCCAGTCAGCATTTTGAACAGTGTGGCACCCAATGCATACACGTCAAGTGTGGCGGGGAATGTGCCGTATTTCTTGAAATGTGCTTGTTCTATAGGGGCATAGCCAGGAGTGCCAAGACCGATGGTGGTACTTGACTCCGGTTCGCCGTTGTCGGTAAACTGTTTGGAAAGCCCGAAATCTATTAAGCAATAGTGTCCGTTCGCCCGGCACATTACATTTTTAGGCTTCACATCCAGATGCAGCATTTTATGGTCGTGCATGTAAGAAAGTGCTTCGCCTATTTCACGGGTGATTCCGATGGCCTTTTCTTCGGATATTTTCCCATGCTGTGCGATGTAATTGTCTAAATTGTTGCCTTCTACATACTCCATCACGTAATAGGAGGTTTGATTCTCATCAAATACATCGTATACTTTCACTATATTAGGATGTGAAAGTTTTGCCAGATTTTCGGCTTCCTTTCGGAATTTCCGCTTGTAGTTGGCGCAAATGCTGCCCGATGTGCCGTCTACTGAACTACCATTGGCATTACGGTTGTTGATGTCGGCCATGAAAAATTCTTTGATGGCAACTTGGGCTTCCACTTCTATCTCGCCTAATGCACCTTGGCTTTTAAATTTAGAAGTGGCTAAATAGGTAATGCCAAATGATCCTTGACCAAGCACCTTTTTGATTTTGTATTTCCCTCCTTGTAGGAGCGTGTCATTCGGTAAATGCATAAAACTATTCCTCCGTCCATTGACATTTGCAATACGGACAATTTTTGTTTTGCCTTAAGATGTTGTAGGGTTGGTTGCCTAAGAAGTGGTGGCATTTCGGGTTGGGGCATACGTACCGGTCCTGGAACTTCTCGTTCAGTTGCTCCGTCTCTTCAATGGATTTGTCCGTGAAGCGTTTGTAAAAGCCTATAAGCATCACAACGAGCGCTATTCCGGTAAATACCAGTGCGAAAGAACGTATTTCGGGAGCTACACCTGCTATAAGACCGCCCAACATGGAAAAAGCGATGGGAATACTTGCCAAAAGCCCGATGTTTTTTTGGCGGATTTTTATCTGTTTCAGGCTACCGCTGTAGTCATCCCATACATTCTTTAAATGTTTAATGGAGTATGGTCCGCTTCCGGTTCCAATGTTTTCACCAACACCACCTCCGCCGACGGTTAGGATTTTCTGGGCAGTGTTTATTATTTCCGTTACATTAATGCCAAATCGGTCCTTGCCCAAAGTAATGGCACTGGCCGTATCAATGCGTTTCGACATAATCTCCGTTCCATTCACAAATGTCACATTCTGCGCTTTCAGATTGGTCAGAGTCATGTTGCCAGCTTGGTCCACTTCAATTTGACAATGCGCGACACCTTCTGCCGGCTTGCATCGGCTCACGCTGTTGGGTACTGAACTTATTTGCCCTAACGTAGCGATTTTAGGCATTCCTTTTATGGCTATCAATAATCGGCCTTGTCCCGGTTCTTTCCCGATGAGGATGGTCTTTCCTTTTAATGCGTCTGTCATATGGTGTAGTTTTTATTAGTTCTCGGTATGTTTTTGGGATGCGGATTTTTTTCCTGTGATGGATGTCACATATAAGTCCTTCAGTTTCTTTAAGGCTTCTTTCGAAATAGGCAGTTGGTAGGCGAATACTTCCCCGTCACTTAACGTCAACTTTTGGCGCAGCACTTCAATGTGGTACACGTAGTTGAGGTTGATAATAAACCGTTTGCCGATGCGCGCGAAGATGGACGCCTCTTCTTTCAGACTTTCGCTCAGCATAGTTCGCATCTGTGAAAGGTTCATTAAGACAACGCCTTTCAGCTTGTTGCAAAGGACGAAATTCGTGTAATTGCCGTCTGCCTCAAAATAGACTATTTTCGAAATGTCTACTTTGTAAAACTCATCCCTTGAATTGAGATACAGGTATTTTTTCATTCAATTTTATTATTTCGTAAAACAAAGGTATGGCGTCTTCATTATTCGTTTAATGAAATCGTCCAAGCAAAGATAAAGAAAATTTTTGTGAAATTTCGCTTCATAGCGGCTAAAAAAATGCCTTTTGAACTACAGTTTTTCGCTGCGTCACATATTTTTTAATGTCGTTTTTGGGTTAAAATGCCTATATTGTATCTATTTGTTCCTATTCGTGTACTAAGTGGATTTTTAGTAATTGTGATTGTTGGATAAATTGACGCATTCCGTTTTCTTCCTGAAAGCTTCTTCCTGTGAACGGTTTTCCAGTCAGTCGCAAGCGCATTGAATACCCTTCTCCAATCATTGCATGCCCCTTCTCAAAAGATAGTTAGTTTTGGCTCAAAAGACAGTTAGTTTTGGTTGAGAAGGTCGTATGATTTGATGCAAAAGAGTGTATGCTTTTTAATTTGCAAAGTCGGAGTCCGGTATCCCGCATGTGCTTTCGGTCACTTCATATTGTCACTTATCTTTCCTCTAAAATGATTTACGGTAGAATGATTCCAAAGGCTTCCATTGGTATATTCATATGAATAAAGGCAATAAAATATTTACCGGCAGCATATTGTTGTCGG
>NZ_JACJLQ010000054.1 GCF_016902295.1 Bacteroides caecigallinarum
CTTTCCTTGATGGCATAGACCGAAAAGAAACCATCCTGCTGGACGTTCTAAATGAAGACTGTCACTACAACGAAGTCGTGACTTTACCTGTAGAAAGCCGTTTTATAAAAACAGAAGGTGTCATCTCATTTTTTACGTCGCTAATTTTTCATCTTCAGGTTGGTTGATACAGATTTGAATCTGAAGCTCTGGTATCCGTCTGAGTTCTTGATTAGACAACAAGTAAGGTAGTCATACCCCCTCTTGTGTACAAAGAGTTTGTAGTAGAACTTCTCCTATCTGACTTTGAGGGAATAAAAAACAGCATATTCTGACTTTCTCTCCCATGGAGAGCCAAAAAACCAAATGTTCTGCCGGATACAGATGAATATCGAATCTGATTAATGTTGGCCAGACAATCCACTCTTTACCGATAAACTCTCAAACGGTTACAAGAAGTCGATGCGGTCTTATCCTAAAAGTTGGATGAATCATTCCAATATAACTTTACGTTTCTCCCAATTGGAATTCCCTTGCTTATCCAAAAGACTGAACAAGAATGAAAAGGCAATACCTTTGTAGGTTACGTCGAGGGTGAATATATTGATGTTAAACTCACCAAAATTCCAGTTGGTGCGGTCCATACTCATGACCAAACCATCCTTTACTGGAAGAAGCAAGAAAATCAACCTTGCCACCATGTCGAGAGTCAAGGAACAGTTGGAGAAAAACCTCTGAATGTGATGCAGATTGGAATCACGCTCAACCAGTGTAGGCATCGCAAAAGCCAGTTTGTGAAGGCTCACTGTCTGAACCAAACAAAGTGCATAAAGTATAAAAGCCATAAACTTTATGCGAGCAAGATTCATAGAATTTCCAAAATATTCTTGCATAATTGGAAGGATTTGGTTAACTTTAACCAAGTTTTTGGAGTCAGTAATATTCATAGAAAAAACTAAGAACTTTTCTTTAAAGCTACTGAATTTCATAAACTTTTCTCAAATACAATCTGTTGATAATAAAAATTTGAAAATACATTTTAAAAAATATTACCAGCAAAAAATCTATAAATTAGATAAAAATGGATAAAAGGAGAAATAACGATTGTCCATCTTGTGGAAACGAACTACATAATGGATTGTGTAATAAATGTGGATATATAAGGATTGTATTTCCTGAAGTGGTCCCAGAACCAATAAGACAAATGGAGTCAACACGCATATCCGTTATTAAGAAGTTGCTTGATGATAATAAGGAATCAAACGAATTAATATCCAGTCTTAATCAGGATATAGAATCCTGTAGGGAACAGAATAAACAACTCAAAAGAGAAAAAGATATAGTTTTAAAGGAAAAAAAAACATTAGAATTACAAGTTGCTTCTCTTGAGAAAGCTAATGAAGATATACGCTGTAATAGTTTATCAAATGAACGCAAGTTACAACTTGATATATCTAGTCTGCAATCTTTGTTGAATCAGAAAGAAAATGAGGTGCAATTGTTGTCTTCTGAACTTAAAAATGTTAAAGCGGAATTATCAGATATTTCTACAGTATCTAGGAATCCTTTAAAAGGGATAGTTCTGTTAGAGGATATTCGTAATGACATACGTTATATGCTTCCGGTTTACGAAGGTGTTAACTCGTATGGCTCTAATCCTGATAAAGATATGCATCATCAAATAAAATTTCAGGTACGTGGTTTTATTTTTAAACCAGTTCATTTTATTATAAGAACATCTACAAAAGGATTAATTCTAGAGTCGTTTAGTGGCGTTGATATTTTTCAAAATGGAAGATTGATTCAAAGTGGTGTTTACGCTCGCCAAAGTGATAATTTTATTTTGGATGATAGAATACGTTTAAATATTTCACAAATATAAAACTTAAATTAAATAATAATATGGCATATGAATTAGCTTGGGGGTCAAAGCACCCTGGTTTATTAATCTATCTTGTTGATTTATCTGGCTCTATGGCATGGGATGATAAAATTCGTAGAGTAAGTAATGTTGTCTGGCATGTTGTAGATTGCCTTACTGCAAGTTGCCAAGATAAAGGCGAGTATAAGGAACGTTATTATCTTAAAGTGATAGGGTATAATCAATATACTTATGATTTGTTCTCTGGGGGGGTAGATGATATAAACAAATGGCTTGATGAACATGTTGATGAACAATTTATTAATATTGAAAAGGAAGGGAAACCGCAAGGTTTAACTCATATGTCTATTGCATATGAGAAAGCAGCAGACGAAATCAATAAATGGATAGCAAAGCAAAATGCAAAAAATATATTAGTCCCAGCTCCAATAGTTATCAATATTACTGATGGTTACCCTGAAGAAAAAGGATTAACAGAGCAACAATCAAGGGATAAAGCATTGTCGGCAGCTAATGCTTTAAGATCTATTTCCGTTCCTGATGGCAATGTTTTACTATTTAATATTCACATAGATGGAATAGCTGGGAAAGAAGAGGGTATGATGTTCCCTGCGGCACGTCCTTCTGATCAGCGAAAAGGATTCTTATTTGATGCATCTTCCGAAATGACATCAACTTTTGTACTAAGTGCTCAACGTCAAAATTTACCAGCTACTACAGGTAGTAGATTTATGGTTTCAAATATAAGTGATATGCGTGTGTTAGCAAGGCTTGTTGTCTTTGGCTCTACTATTTCTGGAATTCCAAATGTTGATAGTCGAAAAGAAATACCAATAGATTAATGGCTCTTTATTTTAAAACATTCCTTTTAGGAAAAGATGGCGAAGAGGATGGAAGGCAAGATGCGTTAGCATTAAATTCGGAAAAGCTCCTCTTTGCCGTTGCTGATGGTGTATCAAATTCTTTTCATCCAGAGTTTGTTGCACAAGCTCTTTGTGAATTATTTTCATCAATAGACCCATCCTATTTTGACACATGGGATTCTTTCTCTGCGGAAATTCTGTTACCACAAATCCATGAAATTTGGTTAAAACAAATAAATGAACATTTGGCATCTATTTCAGGCAGGATACTTCGTCATGAGCAATATAATTATGAGAGATGGAAATACGGAGCTTCTACATTTTGTGGTATTCATATTGATCTTAATAAAGGGAAGGTTAAATTTGTCATAATTGGAGATAGCACTCTTTTTATCTCTACAACTGATGGGAAAATTCTAGAATTTAATTCTATGACAGACAATATCTCAGGGTGTGGCACAGATTTAATAAACTATACAAATACAACTGAGGCTGTTATTAGTGATGGTTCTTTAGTAGGTAAATGGTTTATTAATGAGATTCCCATAGAAAATGTTAGTTATATAGCTTTGATGACTGATGGTATGGCTAAATGGTATCAAAAGCATCAAGCTGATAATCCTAATTCGGAATCAATATTATGGAAACTACAATCGAAAGAAGATTTTAATAATCTTGCTGAAAACTGTAGGAGAGATGGAGAGATGGACGATGATTTAGCTGTCATAATTATAAAATTGTCTTCTATCGATAAGACGCCAAATACCTGTGATTGTATAATAAACTCGACGAAAGAAAATACTAATATTGTAGATAATGATATAATCATATCGCTTGATTCAAAGTCTGGTGAAACTATGGTTTCACCAGATGACAATGTAGATAATCATGATATTGTTTCCTCTTTAGATATACAAATAGAATCTGTTGATTCTAAAAATATTCATCTTAAAGAGAAAAAAGATTTAAGTAAAGAACGATTATTAGATAGCGATGAAATAGAAGATCATGCACTTTGTGTTTCTAAAGTAGAAGTAAATAGGAATATAAGTGACATTAATGAAACTACTTCAAGTGACATTAATGAAACTACTCCAAGTGACATTAACGAAACTACTTCAAGTGACATTAATGAAACTACTTCAAGTGACATTAACGAATCAACTTTCGAAAATGCAAAGGAAATTGATTCTTCCACTAGTACAGACATAAAATCAGGATGTTTTATATCTGATATAATTAAAAAAATATTTAAGAAATGAAGCAATTATCTTATGGTTCAGATCAGGTGATGGAAAGTATGATGGATTCCTCAAATATCCTTGATGCCGAGGTTCGGATGTCTTATAGAACTATATCAATAGGTAGAGGAAGGAGGATACAGCTAGTCAAGTCACATGGTCGTTTTTGTGAAGCCTATAAACTAGAAAATGATTTCAATAAAATATGCTATAGAATTTGGAAAGAGATTATTCCTGATGCTATTAAAAGATATGAGCTTATTGACAAAAGGTTTTCATCAGCTAAGTTAAGATATTTTTCTAATTTCCGCTTTATTCCATCTGCTTTAAGAATGAAGTGTGATGGAAATATTCTTCCAGGCATTGTTATGGATTGGATTGAGGGAAAGACACTTGATTCATTTTTAAGTGATGACTGGTCTTCTCTATCAGTAACCCAAAGGCTCACATTTATAAGAGATTTTTATTATATGTGCTATGAGTTAAGAGAAAATGGAATATCACATGGGGATCTTTCTTGTGTAAATATTATTATTACTTCAAACCGAGAGATAAGGTTAGTTGATTATGATTCTGTTTATGTTAAAGAAATGGGAAGGAAATTCTTTCAAACAACAGGAGGAGCTCCGTCATTTCAACATCCGGAGAGGACATTTTCAAAACGCCCAATTTTAGCATCCATTGATGATGATAATTTCTCTCAATTAATCATTGCTGTTTCTCTGTGGGTCATATATTTTGATCCTTCAGTTACTCAGTATTTTGATGATTCAAATCTTTTATTTGTTCCAAGTGATTTAAGTGGATTGAATGGTAATGAACGACTAAATAACCTTAAAGCCTCATTCGGCTGGAAAAAAGCAAATTCTTTAGCTCATAAATTCCAACATCTATCAATCTTATTAAAGGCCTTAGAGTCAATACAGGGTGACCTATCTAAAGTTCCTTCACTTTTTAATTTTGTTTCTGAATCTACTATATTATCTCCTCAATTTTACTCTTTGCTTGATACAAACATGTCAGTTTCTAAAACTAGTCAAAGGGCAATATTTTGTACGACATGTGGTCATAAATTCACATCTGACATATTTGATTTTTGTCCAATATGTGGAACGAAGCGTTATCTCTTTAAGAATTAATCATATTTATGACTTAATGATAATGTGTTTTTATTATAGGTATTCAATTATTGTTTAAGAGTTAATATATATGGCAAAAAAATGTTATAACTGCGGATTCTCTGATAATCCAGACAGCGCTAATTTTTGTGGCAAATGTGGTAATAAACTTTCATTGCTTGATAATTGGAAAATTTATAATGCAAGTTTCTATTGTTTGGTAACTAAATCCGAATATGATAAATACAAACAATTAAAAGAAAAATCTGAAAGAACCTTTTTCAAAAGAATTATAGATTGGTTTTCTGTTAACTGGCATATTTTTAAAGGAATAGGTTATTCTATAGCTTCTCTTCTCTTTTTAATTACTTCAATTATAACTATACCAAATGTTTTAAAGGAACATCCTTGGTATGAGGCTATTTTGTATAGCCTAGGACTTGTAGTTATGTGTATAGGATTTGGGGTTGGCGCATTTTTATCTTTTAAGGGTGAAGATGTCTAATTTTTAGATGTTCACGAAGTTAATCTCAAAAATTGTAATTTACAGTTTCTTTGTTAGTGTTAGATATGTCTTAAAAATGTGGAGATATATTAAGTCTGCTCTTGAATATGCTATAACAATTTGATATTCAAGGGCAGACATTTTATTGTGTGAAAATTTTAATTATTATTCTATTTTTAATGTCTCTTGTTTGTATAACTGATGTATATCGCTTATTATACGTGCAGGTGCCTCGCTGAAACCACCTTGCAGCACTCCTATCACTGTAAAATCTGTAGCTCTCATAACAGGGCCTCCAGAGCATCCATTAGTTGCCTCTATACCAGATATTATAGCATCAAAACACCGCTCAGCTATTTGTTTTCTTGGATCGTAATTGCTTATCACTCCTTCATATGTTGAAAAGTTAGTTGAAACGTTTGTTCCTTTCAAAAATCCACAGTGAAGAATTCGTTCCAACACTTTAGGATTGACATTGATGTCAGAGTCTATCTTAAAATAGCGTGCATCTGATGGTATCGATTCACATTTCAATATAGCCATATCGATTTTAGGATTATTCCACAATACTTTTGCACCCATAGCAGTTGTACCGCGATCCATAATAAATAATATGTCGGAGTTTCCTTCAATGACATGACTGGCCGTTAGTACAAGACGCTCGTTCAAAGATATAAAAAAACCTGTACCCATTCCTTTTGATCCGGTTACTAATCCAACTGCATTGGTAAAATGGGATACATCTGAAACTGCATTTTCAATATTATCATTAAGCGAAATCCCTCTTACATTATGGTTAGCTGTCGTTGCAATATTACGGCTTGCTAAATGAGCCTGCTGTACAGCATCTGTTCTGCAATCAATGACCGATGAAGACTTCCCTTTATATCCTGGAAAGTATTCAGGTCGCAGTATTCGTCCTGACGCTCCAGATACAACTTTACGCTCATATGCTCTACGCAGTGTATCAAAGAATCCTACAGCAAGACCTGCATTTCCAAACTGACTACCTCTTGTCCGTTCTGTATCGAAATACTCAAATGCTAACATTCTGCATTCGTCTTCCGGATCAAATGAGAATCCTTTTGATCTTGCTGTTCGCATCATAATTTCCCACAGTTCTTCATTTGAATAGTCTGCAAAGTGCCATATATTCTTGAAACGACGACGCATTCCATCATTCATACTCATTAAACGTTCCATATCATCTGTATAACCGGCAAGAATGAGTGCCTGATTACCTTCGAAGCGCTTATCAGTAAGACATTTTGTTATTGCATCTATTGCATCAGTACCATGCGTACCTAAACTATATGCTTCATCAATGAATATTACCTTTCCACTATGGTCTTTAAACATCTGTTCAACAGCTTTGGGCGTATCTCCAACTCCGGAATTTACCAATGCTGCTGAATCTATTTCTGCAGGAGTTATATCATCAATCAGTCCAAGCTCATAAAGGATTTTGGCCATGTGCTTGGCCACTGTCGTTTTTCCAGTTCCTGGATTACCCTCAAAAACGAAATTCAGATTTGGTTTCTCCATATCTATTTCACCAAGTCTCTGTGCCTCTATTCTTCGACCAAGAGTAGAAAGAAGGAGATCACTCAGGTTTTCCTTAACCTCGTCTAAACCTATTAAGGAATTTATTTCCGTAAGTATCTTATTATGGTCAATCTTATCGCTTATAAGACGCATCTTATCTTTTGGTATGTCGTCTACATGCAATATCTTCTGTTTCCCTTTACGACGGTGTATGCCCAATATTGTATTGGAAAGTTTTTCCATCTCTCTTGCATTGCTCCATCTCGCGTTTCTATGCACAAACATATAAGATATTATACGACGAATACTGTCATCGAAATCATTTGTAGTTTCATAGCCTTTTATTTGTCGTTGGAATATCATATACAGTTCATTCTCATTATAATCTTTAAAGTCAATGAAGGATTCTTTTCCATTGAATCGCCCCATGAAACCTTGATTTCCATTTTTGATTAGGTTTTCCATGTCAGACTTATACCCTGCGAGAATTACAAGTGAGTCCGCATTATTTTCCATGAATTGTATTAAAACCTCAATAGCTTCTTTGCCGTAATCAACATGATTTCCGTGTCCTCCGCTAATTAGACCGTATGCTTCATCTATGAATAGTACTCCACCACGTGCCCGGTCACATAAAGCTTGTGTTTTTATACGAGTTTGGCCAACATATTCGCCTTCAAGGTCACCTACAGTGGCTTCTATCAAATGACCTCGCTCAAGCAATCCTTCTTCTCTTAAAATGTCAGCAAGCAATCGCGCTACCGTTGTCTTACCTGTACCAGGATTTCCGCTAAAGACAAGATGTGGTCTGAAACGAGCTCCTGACAGGTTGGTACGAGAATCTTTAAGTGTCTCAATATATGCCTCTATTTGTTCAACAAGCTTTTCTGTTCCAGCCATACTACGTAACCTGTCTATAGAACGCTCTTTGCTCATTTTTTCTATCGTTTCTTTAAGTTTATCCAAAGGCATCTTTACATAATAACTCAGCATCTCTACTTCACCGACATAAGCCATATCGTCTTTTCTATTCTTTCTGGTAACATCCTGGCTAAGTCGTACTGCCTTTTCCTCTATACCTTGTCCATCCATAAGCTCAGAATATCCATCTAACAATCTCCTGCGGTTTAGAAGATTGCGATATTCATCACGTCCTGGACCTGCTATGTAATATAATTGATTGCCTTTTCCTGCCGTTGGATTGACACCGGTAAGAGTATCTTTAAAAAATGTTCCTCTGAATAATTCTCTCGCATCATCACAAAAAAGAGTATCGAAAGTCTCTACATCATAAAGTGATATAATATGAGCTTGGCTATTTGTACTATTGAATGTTGTTTTTAAATTATTCAGCTGTGGTAGAATACTTTCAGGATGGTCATAAACATCAGTAGCAGCAGAATTGAAAATAAATACCATTTTTCTTTCAGGATGTTCCGAAATATAATGAGATATGGTAGTAAATGGATCAACACTGTTAGCTATACGATAAAAGGCACGGTTTGTTCCTTCATGCCTTTCTTGAATCTGACTATATGTTTCAGGATCATCAGAAGGCAAAGCAGAGCTTGGTGCATTCCTTCGGCGGCGTCCTGCAAATGGGCTTGATATATTTGCAGTGTACCTTCCGTTCTCTGCCTGCGCTGAAGTGCTTCGACGTAAGCCAAACAATTCGACCAAGTCATCTTTACGAAAGCTAAAGAAATTACGCCCTGGGTCCTGACTGTAAAACACCACATTATAACCTTGACTGCGGAATGTTAGAAAAAGCATCTCCCATATTCCGTAACGTTTCAGGTCTGCACCAACATAGTCATCCTTTACTCCAGGTCCGTAAATACCCGAAAATAAAGGACGATGTGGTAGATTGAAGTTTTGAATACGTTTAACTTTCATTGCACTTTGTTTTTATCTCTTTCTTACTCTCTGATTAATTTTCTTTGCAGATCCGCGTTTTCCCATCTGGCGAGCATCAGTCATCTCTGGTATTTCGGTATCTCCTCCATCTGCTGGAGTTGTAGTAGGACCAAGTTTAAATCCACTCTTTGATATTTGCTCTTTTATTCGTTCAAGTGAACGGATATATTCCAGATCTGTTATGCTGCGGTTATCATTGCGATGAAACACTATTTCGTTATTTTCATCACTTTCATCTGGACGAACAAGAATTGAAATTCTCTCTCCGTTCATACTGTTCAGAATGGCAAACACTCCTTCACGCCAATCATTGTCGCGATCTTCTCCACCAAGATAGTTCACTGCATCGCGTCCGTCAGGCATCCGCTCAACCTGCCATCCCTGAGATATTAGAGCAGTTACAATATCTTCTGTAATTGTAACGCGGTTCTCACTTAAGATAGCACTTCTTGCCGCTTTATCCAGCATATCTGAGAGTATAACCTCGCCCTTTGCTACCTCTCCCATAATCTCCTTGATACGTTCAAGTGATGGCTGCTGACGTAATTCGGCTTTAAGTGTATCAAGTTTTGATTTTAATTTACTATATTCACCTCGATTCCAGAAATCTGTTTCTATTTTTGCTACATCTTGAGGTGAGTCTGGATATGTTATAACCACTTCGCGGTTCTTATTTACCTCTTCCAATACCTTCTCTAACATCGCTGTTGCTTCTGCATGTATGGCATCATATACTATCTTGTTACGCATTGCTTCTTCTTCAGCCATCTGTATCTGAAGAATAACTTCGGATGCTCTTGCCACAGTACCTTCATCGTCTGGGTTCGCTTCTAACGCAGCCATTCTTCTATTTATTTCTTGCGATTTCAGAGGATTGAATCGATCAATGTCGATACGTCCATAAGCAGCTTGTTTGACACCGGAAGCCAAACTGACAGCTTCTTTACGTTTTTGTTTTTCATCTGCCATTTGAGCTAAGATGGCATTTACTGTGTCAGTTAGGTTATCAAGTTTCTTCGCATGATTGTTAAGTTGAGATTGCTGTTCCTCAAATCGCTTTTCAACATGGTTTGCCAAACTGTTTATATGACGGTTAACTTGTTGAATACGCTCATTTGTTCGTTGTTCAAGTGAACGCATATCATTTCTCAGCTCCTGTTTGGTCATGCTAATTTCGTTATGTAGGTTTTTATTAACTTCTATAACAGTATCATAAATTTCATTAGCTACCTTATGAAGCCTTTGTCTTTGCTCTTCATCCACTTGGTTTATACGGGCGTTAACCCCTCTTATAGATGCATTAAGTTTATTTTGCATTTCTACTTTAGCTCGTTCGGCTTCCTCACGTGATTTACGTTGTGCTGTTATTTCAGCATCCTTACGAACTCTGTCAAATTCTCTATCTATACATCTAAGCGCTTTGACAATATTGTCGTTTAGGTCATTAATTGCATCGTCAGCCTGACGCACACTTGATATTTTGTATTTTCTACTCATAGTAAATTTTGTTTTAAAGGGATGCCAATGGCATCTGTACTGTTTATATTTAATGTTAGTTCAATTTGCCTTTTTCCTGATTGCAAATCTTCTTTATAAGGAAGCAAACGATTGGTTAAGAAATGTAGCCGTTGGTTCGATGATCCTCGTAGGCCAACGCCGTCATTCTTACTTTCTATATATTGTCCATCAATAAGTAAATCTGTCATTTTCAAGACAGATAAGGCTTCTTCTGACTGCAAATCCTCTTTTCGGAAACCGGTAAATATTATCACATTTAATTCTGGTCGTGACAGCTGCACCTTCTCTAATAAAACTGCGATGGAAGCAGCCTGTAAGAATGGTTCACCTCCACTGATTGTAACCCCAGATATATTCTTGTTTCCAATAATATCATTTGCGAGTGTCGTTGTATCGATAATTTTTGCAGCAACAATGGGGCGACCTTCAGGTGTAACACATCCGGGACAGTTAAAAGGACATCCTTGTGTCCAGATTGCATATCGCAAACCAGGTCCAAGAGCACGTGTACCATGACGTTCTATGTCTAACAGATTCAGAATTTCACCATTCATAACTTACCGACAGATAGTTTATCTCTTGTCCGTATGATTTCTGTTAATTGATTATCAAAGTCTGCCATTAAGCCTGCAACTTTTGAGCTGATATCACGTAGATTGTCGGAAATTGTATCTATATTTCTTACAATCTCTTCATTCTCTTTCACATGCAACATGAGCTTCCTGTAATTCTCTGTATTCTCTTCAGAAATAATCTTATTTAGATACTCTCTTAGTTCCTCAATAAACATGTCAGGATCTTCTTTAGCTATCTCACTTATGATTACTTCACCGAAAAGGCATAAAAGTACAGCCCTTTTCATCTTATTATCGTGTTTAGCCACAGAAGCAAACTGTTTTTCTATCTCTTTTTTGCACTCCGTAAGAGATACGGAGTTCATCATTTGTTCTAAATCTATCATAATAGTTTAAATATTTTGTAGTTCAGGATAGTTGGGAAAATGTCCATCAAAATCAAAGTTGAAATGATAAGTAATAGTTGTATCAACTATTGCAGGTAAGTCCTCTTGCTGTGTTCCTCCTATCCACTGTTCACTTTTACTAGGTACCTTTAGGAAATGAAGTCCATATCCCAACTGAGTCCAGCAACCTGAGTCCGCATATATGTTACGGTCATGACACTTTTTGGGATTAGTAATTTCATATTTGATGAACTTTATTCTTTGCTGACGTAGGTTATCGCATAAGAACTTCATTTTTTTATCGAACATGTTACGAATTTTGACCTTCTCATCTAAACTCTTATCTCTACAGTCTAACTCTATAGTACGAGTTTTTAAAACGAACGTTTTACACGTACCTAACCGTGCTATCACTTTCAGAAATATTTCTAAATTATCTTGCTGATACCATTCAGACAAATGAGGTTCTTCTAATATCACCCTCTTCGCTCCTTTTAAACTAGGACTAAATAAATCAGTAAAATTATACCCTGTCTGATTAATTTTTATAGAAACAATATTTTCATTGTTCCTGTTCTCGTTTAATCTAGATGCTGTGGTTATTTTTTCTTTTATCCTATTTGTAACATTTGTTTGTACATTGCTCGTTGACTCAGTGCGCAAATTTATTTTTCTCTCATGTTTTTGCACTAGCAACTCATTTTTAGAAGCTACTTTTATATTTAGGGCATTATAAATTAATACAAATTTATTATTACCTTGTATATCTGTTACTCGGCAAAATACATTCTGAAATCCATCAACTTTCGTTTTCAACATTATAGTCTTACATTCAATACCTGCTATTTCACAGTCCTTTTCGAAGTTAGGCAATATATCTCGCCATTTAATTTCGTTATAAAAAAAAGAATCAAGACTATTGTCATCCAAAGGTACAAATACGGTTTGAGGCTCTTTTAAACAATCTAAGAATGTAATATGATTATCAGTTCTAATTTGTTCTTTTACAACCTCAGGAAACCAGCATTTAAGTACTCTGGTATTATCCTCTAACAATGGTTTGTCTAGCTTCATTGAAATTATCTCTGTTGTATTTCGTTGTAAAGCATAAACAACAGACGGAATTTCACTATAGTCACCATCTATATACAACGGTGAGCATTTCCAACTTCTCGGCAATTCACACAAGGCTTGTTGTAATGCTTTATTATGTTCAGTTAATTCTACTGAAAGCTGACTGTAATACTCATCATATACATATCTACCATCCTGCTTGAAATATGCCAAACTAAATTTATCAAATTTCTTTTTATCAAACTTTTCGCAAAATATTTTGCTTAATTTATGATGATATATGTCATAACTTTTAATGCGAAACTTTGAACTTACATCATCAGTTTCACACTCATATAAATAACAATAATCAGAGGTTAACTGTAAAAGAAGAAAAGTTCCTTTTATACCATATGAGACTATCGCTTTTCTTACAACAGTCTCTCCACTAAAAAGGGAATCTTTTTTTTTATACAATATATCCTCTACGTATTTTTTGTAATTATCTGAATCCATATTAGTGTTACAAAGATTAAAGCCAATACAAGAATATTTAACTATTTGCATAGAATATGAAAACATGTTTTCTGTATCCTTTATATCATCTTATAGTGATATGTTTAATTTGAACGCGATATCATATACTTTATAAATATTAAACATGAAGTTGTGGCTCATATTTTTAATTTAAGTTCGTTACCATAAACTCTTTTATTGAATTTATAGAATTATTATATGAAGTTCTCTTACGGAGACTACTTTATAATCTACAAAGATAAGACATTTTTGATTATAAAACTCTGATATTGTAGATGTTTTATAACTATAATTGATCGTTTTTTAGTGCTTAAACTTATTGCTTATGCTCTAAAACCAATAACTTGCGATGATAATTTTCTTAAACATTTTAATTCAAGATAATTATTCTCTGCTTCAATTATATCTGACTCTTCAATTTTACTTAAGGTTTCTATGTCAATTTTGGCTTGTTTGTTTTGCATCACTCTTTTTGCCATGCTTTTAATAATGCCTTGATTAATTAGGTTGTGAACCCAACGTCCATTGCTGAAGTACTCATTCCTTTTAGCCGCAGCTTTTTCAATAAGTTCATACAAACGGTCGTATGCCTCTTTAGACATTTGATAGTTGTCAGATTTAAGCAGTCTGCAAGCTATTTCCATTAATTCATCTTTGGTATAATCTTCAAAAGTAAATGTTAATGGAAATCTGTCTTTTAATCCTGGGTTTGTTTTTAACATTGCTGTCATCTTATCTTGATACCCTGCCATAATTATTATCATATCAGGATTTGACTCTGATAAAACAGGTAACAATGTATTAATAACTTCTTTCCCAAAGTCTTTAGTATCGTTATCCTTTGATTTAATTAACGTATAAGCTTCATCAATGAATAGTACGCCCCCTCTTGCTTCATCTCTATTGCCTCTAATGTCTTCTTTTCAGTCATACCAATGTATTCTCCCACTAATTTTGCTCTATTTGTCTCCACTGTATGTCCTTTACTTAAGAATCCCATTTTATGATAAATCCTACCTACCAACCTTGCTACTGTAGTTTTACCTGTTCCAGGATTACCAAGAAAAAGCATGCGATTAATACATTCTTTATTTTTTTGCAAACTCATTTCTGCTCTTTTTTTATTGAACAAACTCATTATCCATGCTTCTCTCATATCTTTCTTTACTTTTTGAAGGGTAAGCTTTCGGTAAACCACGTTGCAAATTTTGTAAATTAGTTCCGAATCGGTGCTATTCGTTGCTGATTCGGAACTAATAGTATCTATTCGGAACAAGTTTGATAAGATTTTGCCCAATTACGTGGTAGAAGTTCCTCCATATTCTTCTCATCCCTTACCTACAAAACCAGAAACTACGAAAGAATTTTCCATTTTCTTCATGACATTGAAATTTTAGAAGTGAAACATTTATTTTTTACGTTGCCATCAAAGTTGGCAAGG
>NZ_JACJLQ010000055.1 GCF_016902295.1 Bacteroides caecigallinarum
TTCATAGCTTTTAGTATGAGTTCTTTGAAGGTGGTACTTAAAGATACTCATTTTCTGTGACATACAGAACTAAAAGCTATATTTTTTTACTTGCGAAACTTAAATAAATATATATATCAGAATCCATATAATAATTCGAGCTTTGCTTTCAGCTCATCATTGACTTTATACTGTTTTTCCTCATAAATATTTTTATTTCCTTTCGATTGTACTTTCGATTTATATGAGGGAAAATCATCCCCTTTGGAAATATTATTCTCCCATTGCATCGCCCTTAGGTTTTCAATTTCATTTCCACCACCTAAAGCTTCCGGATAGACATGATCTATTTCCCAGCCAAAAATAGAATCTCTATTGCCATATTGATTCCGGATAATCCATGCTCCGCATGCATCTTTTCTGATATTTTCAGAATTAAAATCTTCAACGACTTTGGCTTTATTCCAAACCTTGTCAATAGTTTTATTATCGAACATTATATTATGAGTCTAAACAACAACAAAATTAAAACGCTTAAGCAAAATTAAAAATTATTGCTGAAATAAGCAAATCATTCTGCATGTAATTTTTTATCGCCAATATCAGAACTTCTTCAGTTCCAACCTTGCATACCCCGATTCCAGCGTCATAGTCTTGCCGTTGCAATGCAAAATCCTAAACTTTGTTTCCTCCTGCGAGTCTATACCATAATGGCGAAGCTTATCTACCGGAGCATCATTCCCGTTATCCCCAGTACCGGCACGCACCTTGAAGTCTCTCAGCACCAGAGTGTTTTCATCATCCTCATATCCCGTGCGGCAGATATAAGTGCCGTATCCGTTGCCGCCTTTATCAGACACCTCAGTAACCTGTCTCGTGATGCTGTAATACAGTCGGTTGCACTCCACAGTCTCGTCCGTGGATAATACAGTAAATCTCTCCAGTCTCCAGAATCCCTCCACATCGCTCCTGATAGGAGCTTTCTCACATGAGATAAGCTGAAGACATAATAACAAAAGGACATATTTTAACCTAATCAGATTCTTCATTATCAACTATTAATTTTTAATTTTTAATTGCACTCCTACGCTTCCTCCAATACCGTTCCCAATCACACTTCCCTTATCCACCCCAATCGCCGCCTTAAATCCCCAGTTTTTCAATCGGGCAGGAGAGAACCTTACCTCAGCCATCCCGTTGAACTGACGCTTCACCTCGTCGAAAGGATTTCCGTACGTACCCCAATGGCGCGCAAACGAAGCCAGCACCCTCCAGCTCCATTCCTCCGTCGGCTCGCCTTGCAGACCTATGTGTTGCGCCTTCATACGGTTGCTTCGGAACGAAATGCTGTGGTCTCTGTTATATGCCGGTCCCGGCAATAGGGGAGCACCCATAGCCTGACCATAGTACTGCCATGCGTTATATATGCCGTGATTGAAATATGAATCACCACAGCTCCACTGCAGATCAGTGAATGAGCCTGCAAAACCGTCATAAAGAACAGGTCCCGACTGATCCTTTGTCGATATGCCTTCCCATAGCACACGGCTCACCCATCTGTTCCGTGGCAGAGTAATATCTATACCCAGCTGTCCGTCCTTCCATCTTCCGTACTGCCAGAACATCTGCGAGTGATCCTCAAAGTAATGATCCAGATACACACGGAACTTCCAGTTCCCGAGATAATAATTCAGAGCGAAATTCCAGCTTCCCAGCATATTACCCTCCACATTCACCTGCTCGCCCCAAGGAGTATCGCTTCCACCTCCGGACGGAAAGAAAGCGTTTATATAGTTACGGAACCCGTCCGGCATGTCCAGAACAAGCTCACTGCTGCCGTCGGCAAGCTTCTTCATCTTGTCCCCGGCAAACTGAGTAGCCATATGCAGACCGAACTCAAATTCCAAAGGGAACTTCTTTTTATTACCAATACGGAACATCAGAGCCTTGCTATGATATTTCACGTCTCGGGTGTAATAACCGCCGGGCTGTACAAACCCTTCCTGCCATTTCCCGTCCAGAAAAGCACCGTAAGCTAAATGACCTTTCAGAGCCAGCCAGTGCCCCGTGAAAGGCAGACTGTAGAACTCACGTATCTCGCCGCGTATCTGCGGAATAGGGCGCGTATTGTTTCCCTCCGTCATCCATCCCGAGGTCAGTTCCGCATTCTTCTCAAGAGGAGAGGAGATACGTTCCTTGCTTCCTATACTCAGGTTAAGCATCTTCCACGACACATCCACATACGCCTGCTGTACCCAGAACTTCGATGTCATTCCCGCACCGCCTGCAATGTCCAGTCCGGCACCCAGCTTCCAACCGTGCCTGAGCCCCCTGTTCCAGTCAGCCCCCGCACGCAGATAGAAACTGTTCGGTTCCGCGCTTCCCATACCGTATTTGTTGGCAGAAAGCCAAAAGGGGGCATAGTCGCCCCCCGAAAATGTTGCCTCCGTCTCCACCCGTGCCGAAATGCTGTCATTAGCAGCATATCCGCATACCGGAAGCAGAGAGAGTATTATTGAATATAATTTCATTCTTTAGTTGTTGGTTTTTAATTGTTAGTTAGCTTTGCTGACCGTTGGTTGTTAGTGCCTTTCGTTTCGCAATTCTCTTGTTGAACCATATATTCAGTCCTACCCAAACAACGATATCAATAATGAACACCAATGTGTTGTCAATATACTTCACAGCCACTAGTGAGAATATACAAAATGCTGCAGACATCAGCTGTATGGTTATCAAGGCTGTACGTGGGGTGAATCCCATATCCAGAAACTTATGATGTATATGCGTCTTGTCCGGCAGGAACGGTGACTTTCCGTTTCGTATACGCCTTAGGAACACCCTCACCACATCCAGACAAGGCACCAGCAGTACTGCAAAAGCCACTACCACTGGCGATCCGTATGCCTGCATATCCTCACCAGGAATATACATACAATACTTCACTACAAAGAAACTTATTATATAACCCAGCGTAAGGCTACCCGTATCACCCATAAATATCTTGCGTCCCCTGTCGGCATTGCCAAATACATTATATGCAAAGAACGGAATGACCACTCCCACACATATAAAAGCCAGAATCGCGAAGTTCCACAATCCATAATGAATGAAGATTCCTCCGAAAATGGCAAGAGCCACCATACTCAATCCCGAAGCCAGACCGTCTATACCGTCTATCAGGTTTATGGCATTCGTTATGAACACCACCAGCACCACAGTGAACGGCATACCTATCCATGCCGGGATCTCATTGATGCCGAACACCCCGTAGAAATTGTTTATGTAAAGACCTACGATAGGGAAGAATGCCGCAGAAATAATCTGTACCAGGAATTTCTTACTGTATCTCACCCCCACAAGGTCATCACCAATACCTACTATATACAGCAAAGTCAGTCCTGCCACCAGAAACAGGAATTCGCATGCCATCTTATGTGTGAACACCTCATAATGAATCTCGTTCATCATTACCCTGAAAGCAGTAACTAAGGTAAGAGTAAACACAATAACAGGAAAGAAAGTCACACCCCCCAGTCGCGGTATAGGGCGGTTGTGCACCTTTCGTGCATCCGGAACATCAAACAGTCTTTTTCTGAACGAGATAATCAGAATTTTCGGGATAATGATTCTCCCCATGATTATAGCCACCATAAAAGCTATAATAAGAATGTAAACATTTGCCATAATAAAAAATCCTTTAAACCACTAGTTTAATTGTTTTGCCGCTAAAAACAGCTGCAAAAATACCATTTCCCCCGATAAAGACAAAATTTTAATACTAAAAGCCGTCATTAAGCCGTTTATTTTTATGATTTTGCAATAACATATCATCAATCTCCCTGAATTCATACTCCGCCAGCACAATCTGCCGGCGCAATTCCCTAAATTCTTCATAGTTCAGCTTCCCCTTCACCTGCCGGTTTTTCACAATTGTCCTGAACATTTCCACATATATCGCCATATCGGCAACAGAAAAATTTTTTTGCTCATGATTTTAAGGTTTTCATTGATTAATAATTACATATTTATCCAATATTATGAAAATATGTTACTGAAATTCCCCTTTGCGCGGCAAAAGTATAAAAAATGTGATTTTAAGACAAAATAGCCTTTGTTAAAATTCGACATCTCTTTTCACGAGAGATTTATACCTTCAAAACAGGACAATAGCCTACAGAACCGTTCATAAAGCGGATACGCTACGGATAAGCCATATATTAAAGAATGTAAAACACCCCCGTTTTTTAACATTTGGCTATTCCGCCACTCACCATACATTTGCCCCCGACATTTTTTTTACTAATCAATTTAAAATCTGAATTATGAAGATAACCATCTTCTCCAGCCTCATGACGAAAGAGGCTGAAAGCGTAATCGATGCCGCCGAATGGATAAGGTATATCCGCGACGGCAAGTTCAAACCTACAGTGGACCAGGTGCGCTCATACATCAAGCTTGGCGACAAGGACCGTGCGCGCGACTGGAAGATGAAGCTCCCCGCAGCGGTATGGGCAGGCGAGTGCCGCAAGGGACGCTTCTTCAAGCACACCACCACGCGCACGGGCTATGCCATATTCGACTTCGACGACCTGCGCGAGGACCAGCTCCTTGCCGCACGACAGCTCCTCGAGGTCTTCCCGTGGGTAGTGGCAATCCACGTCACAGCATCGGGCCGCGGTCTGCGGGTTGTGGCGAATATCGGAATAGTGCACATCGACGTTTACCGCCAGGCTTACGAGCAGGTGGCAGAGCGGTTGCACGAAATAACCGGTCTGGAGCCCGACATGGCATGCAAGGACTTCGCCCGTGCCAGTCTCGCTTCCTACGACCCCGATGCCTACTACAACCCCCAAGCCACTGTCTTTCCCTACGGCGAGGAGCACAACCCACTGAACTATGTCCCTGCCACAGGTCCCGACACTTCCGAGGACTTCCGCTATCTCAGCAACCCAGTCACCCAGGCGCTTGACCAGGGCTACCGGTCAGAAGATGCCCCCGACGTGGATGCCGTCATCAACCGTTTCTTCTACACCCATCCCTACGTCAAGGGCAGCCGCACACGCACCATGCTCTCCCTAGGACAGTACCTCCGCTGGCGTGGAGTGCAGTCATGGCAGCTGGATAATGCCATCCACACGGCATGCGCCCGAGGAGTGGAGCCGGGCATCACCCAGAAGGAGATAGAACGCGCCATCCGGTGGGGTTACGAGCATGGCGAGGAAGGCGGAAAAAGTCCGACGAATTACGGTCATTACGGTCATTACGGTCATATGAACCCTAATTTTGACGAAAAAACCGGACAAACGCTTTATAATCAGGGTGATACAGAAACAGAGGCGGACGAGGACGAGAAAATTGACACTTACTGCGGAGCGATTCCGGACGAAGTTTTCGATAACCTTCCTTCCGACATAAAAGAGCTTCTGAAAATAGCCAAGGACAACAAGGAAAGGGACACACTCTTTCTGAGTATTCTGGCCATCTCAAGCGGACTTTTCCCTGCGCTGCGGACTATGTACGGCAATCAGATTTACACGCCCCACCTCTATGTGTGCGAAGTGGCACAGGCAGGATCCGGAAAAGGCCTTGCCATGAATGCCCTCACACTTGCCAAGTCCATACAGGACGCACTCGACAGGCAGTACAAGGAAGAAAAAAGAGATTACGACAAGCGGCTCCTCTCCTGGGAACTTGAACTGAAAAGGGCGGCAAAGGAAAACCGTGAGCCGGACATCAACCTCCGCCCGGAGGAACCGAAAAGAAAAGTACTGATTCTGCAGGCAAACACATCGAAGAGCCAGATGCTGCTCCACATGTCGGTCACCGAGTTCGGAAACATACTTGCCACCACCGAGATAGACTCCTTTGCCGAAGCGCTGCGAACAGATTACGGAAAGCATGCCGCCGAGATCCGAATGTTCTTCCATCATGAAAGGGTAGGCCAGAGCTATAAGACGGACAAAGACCCCGTAGTTATAGATTTCCCGAAGCTTGCCCTTATGCTGTCCGGTACACCCGAGCAGCTTGTCAACTTCATCCGTACCCTTGAGGACGGTATGTACAGCCGATTCATGTTCTACACCATGTCGCCAACATACAAGTGGAAAAACCAGTCACCCCTCGAAGGCAACGGAAATATCAATGCCAGAGAGCTGTTTGCCTCTGTGGGCGAGAAGATGAAAGCCAACTTCTTCAAGACCAAGGATAAGGAAATAATGATAAACTTCACCCGCGAACAGTGGGACAGGCACACCGAGATATTCCAGCGCGAACTGGGATATGTAGCAGCCGAGGAAAATCCCAACGTCATGGCCATAGTGTTCCGTTCCGGACTTATCACCATGAGGGTGGCAATGGTGCTGTGCGGCTACCGCATCATGGAAGCCGGATGGGACGTGAACGAATATACTTGCAGCGATGAAGACTTCGACAATGCGATAAAGATTGTCCTCACCTGCATGGCACATTCCATCAACCTCTCCACTATAATAAGCAACACCGTTAAGAGGCAGAAATTAACCAATTACTACAAGCTCTTACCTGTTCTGAAAACAATGAAAAAAGAGTTCCGATATATCGACTTCGTAAAAGAATGTAAGAAACGTGGTTTTGAAGAGACAGCAGCGAAAAGAGCGCTTACAAAATATCTCAAAAGTGGTTTAATATCAAGGACTTCCGATGGATACAAAAAGAACAGGAAGTGAAAAATTACGGTCATATGACCGTAATGACCGTAGTGACCGTAAAATCAGTGAAAAATACTTTGTCAAAGCACTGTAGAAACCCGAAATTAAATGTGGGCAAATTCCACCTTAAACGTGGGCAAGTTTAACCTTAAACGTGCCCACGTTTTTTTAAAAAGCTCAGGAAGGAAAAAATCCGACAAGGGCGGTCAAACCGCCAATATACCTTCCGTATCATTTGAATACCTCCCCGTTTTTTAGTATCTTTACGTAAAATAAAAGACAAAAAGGTATGAAAAATCTACAGACAGAACAGACACAGCAGACGGAGCAGGCATTCAGGCTCAGAACCTACAAGAAGAACGAACTGGCGATGATGTATTTCCCCGACGTGACGAAGGACGCAGCCTCGAGGAACTTCCGGCGCTGGATAAGGCAATGCCCGTCCATGATGAAGGAACTGGAGGCAATGGGGTATGACAAGAACCGTCAGTATTTGCTCAAGGCGGAGGTGGAGGTGATAGTAAAGCATCTGGGGGAACCGTTTTAGGAGTTTACTTCTGATACTTTTCTTATCGTGAATATGAAATTTATTTTATTTTCTCCCGTTTGATTTGATTTGTCGTTATTAAACCTTACATTTGTATCGATTTAGGAATAAATGCGGTCTGTCATGTGCAGCTTTCCGGAGCCGGAAAGTTTCACATGATAGTTGCGAAGTGTATCAGTATATAACGGTAAATACTATAAAATTGGAGGTTCAGGAAATGTACTATATGTCCGAAGAAAACAAAAACAACAGTGAAAATGAAGACAGACTTGAAGGTGAATCGGGTTTGTCAATTGATGAAACTTCATCTTTGGATATATATCCCAATGCAGAGGTAAGAATAATTCCTGCACAATACAGTGTCTCGCATATATACAGACTGTGCGAGGTACGCAAGGAACTAATAATAGATCCGGAATATCAGAGAAACAATGTTTGGGGTACAACCCAAAGGAACGAACTTATAGAGTCAATATTAATGGGAATACCTATTCCGATTATATATCTTTTTGAATCTACTGACGGAACAAAACAGATTATTGACGGGCGGCAGAGAATATCTGCCATTATTGATTTTCTCAATAATAAGATAAAGCTCAAGAATCTCAAGATTCTTACCGGACTGAACAATAAGTTCTTCAAAGATATTGAACCTAAACTACAGGGTATATTCGAAGATTTCCAGATGTCTTTTTATATAATACAGCCCCCAACTCCTGAGAGGGTTAAGTATGACATCTTTGACAGAGTGAATCGTGGTGGAACGAAATTGAACAGTCAGGAAATGCGGAATGCCCTGTATCGTGGTGCAAGTACACAGTTGATCAAGGAAATTGCAGATTCTGATGAATTCAAAAAAGTGACAGGTGACGGAATTAATCCGGTAAGAATGAGAGACAGATATGTAGTTCTCCGTGGTATAGCATTTTATCTCTATTATACAGATAAATTAAAAGACCCATACTCATCTGCAAGACTTGAATACAGAAGCGATATAGACGACTTTTTGGCAAAGACAATGATCTTTCTTAACAAGAACATTGATAATACTCAAAAAGCAGAATTAGTCACATTGTTCAAATCGGCCTATAAACGCATTTACAATATGTTTGGTGATGACGCATTCCGTTTTGAATCGAAAACTTTATCACCCAAACGCAGGCCTATAAACATGCCGTTAATGGAAGTGCTTACTTTAGTCTTTTTGTTGGGGAAAGAAAAAGAAAGCACAGGAAAGTATTATTATACATCGCAAATTGAAAGATTCAAAAAGGAGCTGGATAATTCAAAATTATGTACAGCCAATGTTGATTCAAGAAGAAGTTGGGATGCAAGAATAAATATGGTATATAATTTTATTTCAGAAATCAGTAAATTATGATAAACAGATTAGAAATACATGGGTTCAAGAATATTGATAACCAGGAATTTATATTCAAACCAATAACAATTTTTACAGGGCTTAACTCGACAGGTAAATCAAGTGTACTTCAATCCGTATTGCTTCTTGCAAAAGAAACATCTTTCAATGGATTACATCTCGGTAAAATTTTATTATCGTCGTTCGAAATAATAAGAAACAGATATACCAATACTTCTGTTATACAAATAAAATGTACCACAGATAATGGTGAACTGATTTATAGACAGACTGTATCCGAAAAAAATATTAATCCTGGATTTCCTGTAAAAATACTTCCTGAATACGATAGGAATCTATTTTATCTTTCTGCAAACAGAAAAGGAGTTGAGAATGATGCCTTTTATTCTGATGATACAATATGTGGATATGACGGAAGTTACATATACAGTACATACGAGAAAGAAAAGTCAAAAACTCTTGATGCCGGACTGATTAAAGACAAACAATCACACACACTGGCAGCACAGGTAAACTACTGGTTAAAAGAAATACTGCAGCTACCTGTAGAATTTTATACCATAAAAAACAGTAATGAAAAAGTAGATGTAAGATTCAATAGTGACGGCTTTATGGGGCTGATACCATCGCAGCTAGGCTCTGGTGTAAGTTATCTTGTTAAGATACTTATACTATGCCTGAGAGCTTCAAAAGATGATGTTATCATGATTGAGAATCCTGAGATACATTTACATCCCGGAGCACAGTCACGTTTAGCTGATTTCTTTTCAATGATAGCCAATAATGGAATTCAATTGATTATTGAAACACATTGTGATAATCTACTGAATAAATTCCGCTATTGTGTTTATAAAAAAGAACTCAAGCACACTGATATAGTGATATATTATAAAAAAGATATAATATCACCATTTGTTGAGATTGATATAAACGACAAGGGGCGTTATAAAGAAGATTTTCCCGAAGGATTTTTTGACGCTACCCTAAGTGAACTTTTAGAATTGGAATGATATGGGAAAAGTCAGCTACAGTCTGGTACTCAGCGATGAGTTATTGAGTGAATACTATAAATTCACCTCAAATTCAAATTTTGACAGGAATCTGATAGAGAAGCTGTTTAACTACTATAAACCTACTTACATTACCAACAAGGCCCAGCTTGAAAGGATAAATCACACATCCGATAAGAATCTTGTTTCATCTCTGATTAAAAGTGGTCTAAAAAATCAGACACTTGAAGAATTAGCCTCAAAAACAAAATACAAGATTATATTATCTACAGACAGAAACGACTACCCTTATGTCAATATTAATGATGACAATATAGAAAAGAACTTTACAGGAACATTCCTGCGAAACGAATCACGTGATAAGGCTATAAAACATATAAAATCACTCTGTAAAGAAGCTGAAAAGTTTATTATAGTGTATGATAAATATTTTAATGAAAAAGATGACAATGCAGACACATTAATAAACTTATTGCCTAAACATAAACTTGAAATAATTTATCAGTTGAATACGTTCTCTCAGGAACAAAAAGATAAACTTCAGAAAGCTTGTCCTACGTGGACATTAAGAGATGAAAACTTTCAGGACTGCCATGACAGATACCTGATTATCGACAACAAAGTAGAGATTATACTAACCAGTGGTTTTTGGTATCTCAATAATCTTTCAAAAGAAATTACATATATTGTAAGATTGATTAAGAACATTCGCTTCAACAATTAAGTCAAGCAAGCTGTTTATCTGAGTTCGCCTTAATCCGTAAGTCACCACCTTCCTGGTGGAAAGCTTGCGGACTTTGTGCATTAATAGTAGTATTGATGATAAAATAATTCCGAAAACACATCTTTCCATACTCATGCGGACAAAGAGGAACTCTGCTAATCCGGACCGTGGTACCTTTGTAGTGTAATCAGAAAGGGATCCCAAAGTTTCGGATTGCAGAGTTTGTTTTTTGTTTAATCATTAACCATTTAAAAAAGAAAGGAAAGAATTATGGACAAGTATTTGACTTATTCGGTAGTGGAACGTAAAGACCCTCAGAACCCTGAAGTGCCGGGAAAATTCTATGCACAGGCACAAGCCCGTGGCGAGGCAGGCATCCGTGAGCTCTCGCAGCGCATCCAGCAGTCGTGTACCGTGACCCGTGCGGACGTCATGGCGGTACTCATCGCACTTGAGGACGTGGTGTCAGACTCCCTTGCCAACGGCGAGATAGTCCGCTTGGGCGAACTCGGCTCTCTCCAGGTAAGCCTCAAAGGCAAGGGATCCGATACCGCGGAGGAATATCATGACGGCCTGATAGAGAAAGGCAGAATCATCTTCCGTGGCGGAGAGACCCTGGCAAACATGCTCAACACCCTGAAGTACCAGAAGGTGGAACAGAAGTACAAGAAGGAAGAGGAAGAACCTCTGCCTTAAACTAATAACCAACAACTAACAACTAACCATGAAAATAAAGAAAATAGTAATCAGAATCCTGAAATGCCTCCTCTGTATTTTTACAGGGGGCTTCAGAGACAAAGGGAAGGGAGGAGGTAATGAAGCGTCATGTTGATACAATTATCATACACTGCTCGGCTACGCCTGAAGGCAAAAGGCTCGAGCCTGCTGCTCTGGTCAAGATGCACCGTAAGCGCGGTTTCAACGGATGCGGGTATCACTTTTATATCCGTCGTACGGGAGAGATATGCGATATGCGTCCGGTGGAACGGATAGGAGCCCACTGCAAGGGACACAACGAAGGCAGCATAGGCATCTGCTACGAGGGCGGCCTCGACATCAAGGGCAACCCCAAGGACACCCGCACAGCAGAACAGAAGAAGGCTCTGAAATATCTTATCATGACATTGAAGAAGGAGTTCCCCATCAAGGAAATAGCAGGTCACAGGGATTTCAGCCCTGACCTTAACGGCAATGGGACGGTAGAACCCGAGGAATGGATAAAGGAATGTCCTTGCTTCGATGTGAAGGCTGAGGGCTACTAAAAAAGGAATCCGTAAGTTTTCTCGCGAAAAGGCGGGAGACTTGCGGATTTTTTTATTGTTTTTTTGCAGGAGTGTAAAATAAAGCGTTAAAATCGATGCCGCAAAGCATAAAAAAAGTAAGATTTTGTTTGCTATATCGTTATTAAGGCTTACTTTTGTGGAGATTTAAGGATTAATGTGGACTATCTTGCGCAGCTTTTCAGGAATGGAAAGGTGGGGGAGGTAGCCGCGAAGCGTGCCTGAAAGAGAACAAATACTATGCGTGATTTAAGGACAATATTCTTGATAAATGAATCCGAAGCGACAAATAATGATTTAGACATTGCTTACGATTCTTTGATGGATGGAAATGATACTGATGTTCATTTGCATATTCTAAATCTACTAAAACAAGAACTTACTCAAATAGAAAGTAAAATAGAGACAGATTCTTTTCTTCGTTTTTGTAGTATTTCAAGTGAAGTAAGTTTTAGGGAGATAAAAAGAGATATTCTTGAAGAAAGACTTACTTTTTCCAACCCTTTTAAGTTTAATGATCCTATGGATCCGATTTTGAAAGTATGGATAAAAGTCCATAAAAGTCTGGCTTGTGATAGGCATAACAAGAAGTTTTTCAAAATGGTATTAAATGCCATGAAGAATCTGAGGATTTGTTGCGTAGCAGATCATTCAAAATTGTCATATAACGAGCCACTTATGTGGTCACATTATGCAAATAGTCACAAAGGAATAGCTATTAAATACAAGATAAACGAAGATGTTCTCAATCAATATAATGACGAGAATCAATTACTTCGAATACGCCCTGTAGCATATCGTGATTCAAAACCTTTAACAGACAGTATAACTTTGGATAATGCGTTCTTTGCTAAGGGTCAATGCTGGAACTATGAAGCAGAACACCGATTAATCTATTTTACAACGCAAAGTTCTGATATAAAAGAAGTTGATGATAAAACTGGAAAGTTTAAAAGGAAAGATTATCTGCCGTTGTCCGGTTTCGAAATAGAAGGAGTATATCTTGGAGCTGAAATTGAGCCTAAGAAACAAAAAGAAATATGCGAAATAACTGAGGGAAAACGAATACCAACCTTCAAGATGAGATATGACAGTTATGACATCACAAAGTTAGTAGCTGATGAATTATTTTAAACTTCCCAGTTTCATTCAGGGATTACTTTTGCAGGCTGCTCAGAGAATTAAAAAAGGGAAGACCGGATTACGAAAACCTCCTTCCCATGACAATATGCAAATAATAATCGTTAAATTTGTGGACTCTTTTTTAGACGGGCACTTGCTGGTGCCCGTCCAAAAGGAGACACCCTAAAATTGGAAGTTTACTTATAATTTGGCAATATCGGGAATAAAGCTTACTTTTGTGGATGAATTTAGTTTTGATGCATACGTCCCTAATAATTAATATATGGTCCAAACTCTTGAAATAATAAGGCAACTAAAGAAATTCAAGCTTGAAAGAGCATCAAGATACGGAATCAAGCTTATGGGTATATTCGGTTCGTACGCCAGAGGACAGCAGGATGAGAATAGCGACCTGGACATATTCATAAGTCTGAACGGAGCAGATTTCTTTGTTCTTGAAAAGATAAAAGAAGAATTGGAAAGCATGCTTCATATACCTATTGATATAGTGAACTTCAGGAGTTCGTTGAGAGACACATTAAAGCAGAATATTTTAAAAGATGCGGTATATATCTAAGGAAATATTAATAGATCTTCTATTACTTATAGAGGAGAAAGCATCACTGGTTATCAGTAGAAATGAATCAATTCTTTCTGTACAAGATTTTTTAGTATCACCAGAGAGAATGGAGAAATTTGATGCTGCTTGCATGTTAATACGTAACCATCCAAAATTGGCGTATTGACCAGCAGTGTCCTTTCCCCATACCTCAGTGCTAAACTTAAAACTCGAAAGATTATGTTTAGCGAAAAAGATTTTGAAAGACTGTGGTTCCTCTACAAGACCGAAGGCGAACCCAATGGAGTTTCCATCAACTCGTTCTGCATTAGCAACAACATTCCATACACGGCATTCTATGACTGGTTCAAGAAGACACAGAAGAAGGTTGTACCTGTAGAAGTGGAAGGAATTCCTGAAGAGTTTTGATTCAGGCTGGTAATGAAGAACAGCAGGATGTTGCTAAAGAGAAGCCCAAACGTATATCTCCCAATAAAGGAAACATCATGGTAACGATAAGAACCCGTGAGGGCTTGTGCATACAGAAGAAAGGCTTAGACTATCAGGGGCTGAAAACACTGGTGGAGAAACTGGAGGGCTTATGCTAAGTATAAACGGACTGC
>NZ_JACJLQ010000056.1 GCF_016902295.1 Bacteroides caecigallinarum
GAAATGAACGGATATACTCCGTTTTTCAGGCACTTTTCAAGGCCATTTTAGCAATAATTGTGGGTGGATTAAGCCGTTCTGAGTGGGTGGGTATGCTCCGTTTTCGGCAAAGGTAAGAACGTTATTAAGCTCAAAAACTTCTATTACAAATAAAATGAAACTATATAAAGCACTATATAAGCGTTTGCAGGAAAATCAGAATAACGCAATAGATATCCGCTCATTAGTGGCGTGAAATGTATTCTTTGGAAAGTGTATTCTTTTAAATCTATATAAACCCAATAAGAATATATAAAATAGTATTCAATTTATTCTTTGATTTATTTGCATACATCAAAAAGAATTGCTATATTTGTATCAAGAAACAAAGAGATACTAATAATTAAGACAAGTAGGTTATGAAAGCAGTAATATACGCTCGTGTAAGTTCAACGACTGACAGACAAAATACGGAAAGACAGATTGAGGATTTGAAGGCTTATGCTTCTGCTAATTGTTATAAAGTAGAGAAAGTATTTTCTGAAAAAATTAGTGGCGCAAAAAAGAATGCAGAGCGTGAAGTGCTTTTAGCCTGTTTGGACTATGCTAAACAGAATGGAATTGATATAATTTTAGTGAGTGAGTTAAGTCGATTCGGTCGTGCAATATGGGAAGTGCTCGAAACGATAAAGTATTGTGCAGACAATTCTATAAACGTATTCTTTCAGAAAGAAGGATTACAGATTTTGGACGAGAAAGGAGAAGTTTTGCCAACGATGGCAATTTATATAAGCTGCCTTGGATTTGCCGCTGAAATGGAAAGAAAAAACATAGCATTTCGTCTTAATTCAGGTCGTGAATTGGCTAAACAAAAAGGCATAAAGATGGGGCGTAAAGAAGGAAGTACAAAAAGCAAAGAACAAAAAGCAGAAGAATATAAACAAGTGATTAAGGAGCTTAAACGAGGTACAAGCGTACGAAAAACCGCTAAACTCTGTGACGTATCAACTTCAACAGTTCAAAGAATTAAAGTCGAATTTGATTTATAAAAACAAAAGGGAGGGCAAACCTCCCTTTATTTGTATAAACAATTGCAGCTATTACAATTCAGAATAGTCAAAGCTTAATGTCCCATTTAGGGTTACCGCATCATTTTCACTATTGACAACTTTCAAATTACTAAATTCTACAGTAATGTCTTCTGAATTATAACTTTTTACTTTTAATGAGCCACCAACAATTTCATTATATTTAATCTCATCCATAATCCCGATTGTATGCACAACAGAACCTCCCAATATATCAAGTCGTTTATCAGATATATTGTTTAAATCTATGTCTTTAACAAATATTTCTATGCGATAGAATGGATAAGTATCATCTGTATCTGAAGATGTTGGATATAATTCAGCTTGTATTCCTGCACGCTCTTGAGAAGGAATATTTATAAAAGTATTAGTAGCACCTGTAATTGCCCTATTATAGTAATTAACTTCATTTATTGTAAAGTCAGACCCTACAGTATCAGGGACATTATCATTACTGCATGATGTTAAACTGAAAAAAGTGACTGTAAACAACACAATAAAAATATAATCAAAATACTTTTTCATAATTAATTTTATTAAGGTTATACGAGACAAAAATGTATTTTAATCCCATGAATAATCACCATAATCAATGATACCTCTTAATGTTATTTCTCTACCATTACCAATTAATGCATCAATTTCTTCTGAAAATACAAGAAGTTGATGATTATTAGTGATAGCTATTTCAGCAGGTATCTTAAAACGATATTTTGTAGAATTTAAGATTTCCCCTCTACAGGTAACATAAAAATATTTTTTACCCGTATTAGAATAGCGGCTTTCACCACAGTCATATAATTTCCCTTTATTATTCAAAGTCCATTTACCGTCACTAGGAAGTGCATGATAGAGAGTATATTCATCTCCACTAAATTCTAACTTTAACCAACATCCGATTTCTGAGTTACTAAGAGATTCTGTGTAATGCCATGTTGTACCATTAAGTAATTTAATAAATTCATTAACACTTTTGACTTTCTTTACTTTTTCATTGATAGTTTCTTTTTTAGCTATCGTCTTTTCATCTTTAGTGTTCTTCATGTCACAACTTACGAATATAACAGAAACCAATAAAAGTAATATGAGTGAAATTGCTTTTTTCATTTTGCTTAGTGTTTATAAAGTGATAATAAAATATAGTCCAAAATCTGTGGGGAAGACAATACAAAAAGCGTGGACTTTACGCTGTATCGACTTCCAAGGTATCGCCAAACACCCAATCAACCATATACAACAGTAAAAGCCCACGCCGATGAGGACGCAGGCATTACCTTGTTATCCTTGGTTGATTTCTGTTGAATTTGGCGATTTTGGAAATCCATAAGATACAAGCTAACGCTTTTTATATTATATGTCTTTTATAAATATCTACATAGGCAAAATTATTTTAGTTCATTGCACAAAGTTAACACTTTCCGTTTTATTAAGATTGAAATAAGGCAGAAAAAACATTGTAAATCAATTCAAATGTCTAATTTTGTACAATTAATATACGATAATAAGGTATAAATATTGTAAACTATAATGTAAACTAATTTAATATAATGGGAAATAATCAACTGATATACAATAAAAAATACAAGATACTATTTGTTTGCTTGGGGAATATCTGCCGCTCTGCTACAGCCGATGAAGTGATGCGTACTCTTTTAAGAAAAGAAGGTCTTGAAAAAGAAATCGAAGTAGATTCGGCGGGAACGAGTTCATATCACCGTGGTGAGTTACCGGACGAACGTATGCGTATGCATGCCGCACGCAGAGGATACCGTCTTACACATCTGTCACGTCCTGTGTGTACAGACGATTTCTATAATTTTGACATTATATTAGGTATGGACGACCGTAATATCGCTAACTTACGTGATATGGCTCCTGATATTGAAACAGAAAAGAAGATTAGACGTATGACGGATTATTGTCGCCTGAAGGTTGTCGATTATGTACCCGACCCTTATTATGGTGGCGCGCAGGGCTTTGAGAATGTGCTCGATATACTTGAGGATGCCTGCCAGGGATTACTGGAAGAAATAAAGACTGGTAGGATTTAAATGATAAATCCATCAATATTTATTTGAATGTTTGTCTTGAATATAAAAAAGACTCAGGAATACTTATAACGTAAACCTGAGTCTTTTTATTGTTTTTATAAAGATTGTTCTTTATAATTATTTCTGTTGAGGCTTTCTTTCACGTTTTTTGTTGTTTTCTTCCATACCTTCTGGTTTTGGCAACAAAACTTTGTGTGAAAGTTTGAACTTACCGGTCTTAGGATCGATTTCAAGAAGTTTTACTTCAATATCGTCACCTTCTTTCAAACCGGCTTCTTCTATTGTCTCAAGACGTTTCCAGTCTATTTCTGAGATATGAAGCAAACCGTCTTTTCCAGGGAGGAATTCAACGAATGCACCGTAAGGCATGATAGAACGAACCTTACCTGTATAAACTTCACCTACTTCAGGAACGGCAACAATACCTTTTATCAGGCGAATGGCATCGTCGATAGATTTCTTGTTTGTTCCGGAAATTTCAATGCGACCAACGTTATCAACTTCTTCGATTGTAATAGTCGCACCGGTTTCTTCCTGCATACCCTGTATAATCTTACCACCAGGACCGATTACCGCACCAATGAATTCCTTAGGAATTGTCATAGTCTCGATACGTGGAGCGTGAGGTTTCAAGTCTGCACGAGGTTCGGCAATACATTCAGTCAATTTGCCAAGTATGTATTCGCGTCCCTGTTTTGCCTGAAGAAGTGCTTTTTCAAGTATGTCGTATGTAAGACCGTCACACTTGATATCCATCTGTGTCGCTGTGATACCTTTGCAAGTACCTGTTACCTTGAAGTCCATATCTCCCAGGTGGTCTTCATCGCCAAGGATATCTGAAAGGACAGCGTACTTGTCTTCGCCGGCATTTTTGATCAATCCCATTGCAATACCTGATACCGGATTCTTGATAGGTACACCGGCATCCATAAGAGCCAATGTTCCGGCACATACTGTTGCCATTGAAGATGAACCGTTTGATTCAAGTATATCTGAAACTACGCGTACGCAGTATGGATAATCTGCTGGTATCTGTCCTTTCAAAGCACGCCATGCCAAGTGTCCGTGACCGATTTCACGACGTCCTACACCGCGCTGTGCTTTAGCTTCACCTGTAGAGAATGGAGGGAAGTTGTAGTGAAGAAGGAAACGTTCTTTGTGCTGGTCAAGTACATCGTCAACTACTTTTTCGTCGAGTTTTGTACCTAATGTAACAGTACTTAATGACTGAGTCTCACCACGAGTGAAGATTGAAGAACCGTGAGGACCAGGCAGTGGGCTTACTTCGCACCAGATAGGACGAATTTCTGTAGTAGTACGTCCGTCAAGGCGTTTGCCCTCGTCAAGGATGCAACGGCGCATAGCTTCTTTTTCCACGTCATGGTAGTAACGGTCTATCATTGCGCCTTTTTCTTCAAGTTCTTCTTCGGTGAACTGTGATTTGAATTCTTCGCAGACAGCATCGAAAGCATCGCCGCGCTCGTGTTTGTTTCTGTTACCTGATGCGGCAATAGCGTATGCTTTTTCGTAGCAAGCATCGTGTACTGCCTTGCGAAGGTCTTCATCGTTTTCTTCGTGGCAATATTCACGTTTGATAGTTGTGCCGACTTCTTCCATCAGTTCCATCTGAGCTTTGCAGTGTACTTTGATAGCCTCGTGAGCGAACTTCATAGCTTCAAGAAGATCCTGTTCAGAAACTTCTTCCATTTCGCCTTCCACCATCATGATGTTTTCGTATGTAGCGGCAACCATCAAGTCCATGTCGGCTTTCTTAAGAGCTTCGAATGTAGGGTTTATTACGAACTGTCCGTCAATACGTGCTACGCGAACTTCTGAGATAGGACCTCCGAATGGAATATCAGAAACGGCAAGTGCCGCTGAAGCTGCAAGTCCTGCAAGTGCGTCAGGCATATCAACGCCGTCAGCCGAGAAGAGGGTAATGTTTACATATACCTCTGCGTGATAATTATCAGGGAAAAGAGGACGTAATGCGCGGTCAACAAGACGGCAAGTTAAAATTTCATAGTCAGAAGCCTTGCCTTCGCGTTTAGTGAAACCGCCAGGGAAACGTCCGAATGCTGAATATTTTTCTTTGTACTCTACCTGTAAAGGCATGAAATCTGTTCCGGGAACTGCATCTTTTGCTGCACAAACAGTAGCTAACAACATGGTGTTACCCATGCGCAGCATAACAGCACCATCTGCCTGTTTTGCTAGCTTTCCCGTTTCGAGTGTGATGGTTCTTCCATCTCCGAGCTCGATCGTCTTAACAATTGGATTGATCATAAAAAATGTTTTAATATTGTTTTTCGTCAAAAATCTGCGCAAAGATATACAATTTATTGCAGCAAACAGGTGAAAATGAGGTGAAACTTTCATAAAATGCTATTTTTTAGTCGCTTATTACTAAGAAGGGGTAAAAAAACTTTGTGAAATCGTTTAAAACAGTAACTTTGCAAGCCAAAAATAAGATTAAAAACTTTTTGATATAATATTATGAGCAAGAAAACCTATATTGCCGCTATCTTAATATCTGCAGGCTTTGCGGCATGTAATCGTGGCCCTGTTTTCAATGTAGAGGGTGAAATTTCGGGTGCAGAAGACAAGGTGTTGTATATGGAACATTCGTCGATTAATGGTCTTGTAGAGTTGGATTCTGTAAAACTTGGTAAAAATGGTAATTTCCATTTTTCGGGTGATAGACCCGAGGCTCCTGACTTTTATCGTTTGAGAATTGAAGATAAGGTTATAAATTTTGTTGTTGACTCAACTGAAACTGTAAATATCAATTCGGATTATAATACATTTGCTTCAGAATACACTGTTACAGGTTCTGAAAGTAATAATAGAATAAAGGAGCTTTCATTGCTTCAAGCCGGATTACAGGCCAAAGTAAACGAATTGGGTAAGTCTGGTATGCCTGCCGGACTGGCACAGGATAGCCTTATGCGTATGATTGATAGCTACAAAAACAATGTAAAGCGTAATTTTATATACAATGAACCTGACAAGGCATCTTCATATTTTGCTCTGTTCCAGCAGTTGAACGGATTTATGATATTCGATCCGTTATCAAATAAGGAAGATGTGAAATGTTTCGCGGCCGTTGCTACAAGCTTGAATCATAAGTATCCTCATGCCGACCGTTCCAGAAACCTTTATAATATGGTAATCAAGGGAATGAAGAATACGCGTACCTCTCAAGCAAAACCTTTGGAAATCTCTCCTGATATGATACAGGAGACATCTATTATAGATATTCCTTTGAAAGATATAAATGGCGAGACAAAGCATCTTACAGATTATAAGGGTAAAGTGATTCTGATAGATTTTACTGCGTATGCTACTCCAAGTTCAGGAGCCAGGACCTTAGCTTTGAGGGAATTGTATAATAAGTACTCTTCAGAAGGATTGGTTATATATCAGGTTTCTCTCGATACAGACGAACACTTCTGGAAAACTGTATGCGACAATCTGCCATGGGTGTGTGTTCGCGACCCACAAGGACCTTATTCAACATACGTTAATGTGTATGGAGTAACCGGCTTGCCAACGGCATTCCTTGTTAATAGAAACAATGAACTTGTATTGAGGCTGAACGAGAAATCTGATCTCGAGGCTGAAATCAAGAAATTACTTTGATATGTTTAACAGCATGTAAAAATAAGATACTTATTTACTTGAGTTATAAGAAAAAAGCTTATCTTTGCACACAGAATTATAAGATAAAGGGTTCCGACATCTTGAACATGTCGGAATTCTTTTTTGTTTTATATTAAATCAGACAATTATTAATAACGAAATATTAGGAGGAAAATTATTATGGCTTATATGTCAGAAGAAGGCTATCAGAAACTTGTAGCCGAACTAAAGCATCTGGAGGCTGTTGAGCGTCCGAGAATTGTTGCAGCTATTGCTGAAGCACGTGATAAGGGTGACTTGTCGGAAAATGCGGAATATGATGCCGCTAAAGAAGCTCAGGGATTGCTCGAGATGAAAATCAATCAGCTTAAAGCTACAATCGGTGATGCTAAAATCATTGATACTTCAAAAATGAAAGCTGATACAGTCCAGATTCTTACACGCGTAGAATTGAAGAATGTAAAAAACAATATGAAGATGGCTTATACTATCGTTTCAGAAAGTGAAGCTAACCTTAAGGAGGGCAAGATTTCTGTAACTACTCCTATTGCGCAAGGTCTGTTGGGCAAGAAGGTAGGTGATGTAGCGGAAATTACTATTCCTCAGGGTAAAATCAGTCTTGAAGTTTTAAGTATATCATTTTAATAGTTAAGGCAGGTCTGCTTTGTGCAGGCTTGCCTTATTTAATTTCAATAAGATATGGCAACTATATTCAGTAAAATTATTGCAGGAGAAATTCCCAGTTACAAAGTAGCCGAGAATGATAAATTTTATGCTTTCCTTGACATTAATCCATTGGTGAAAGGACATACATTGGTAGTCCCTAAAAAGGAAGTGGATTATATATTCGACCTGGAAGACGACGAGTTGGCAGAAATGCATGTTTTTTCAAAAAGCGTTGCTTTGGCAATCCAGAAAGCTTTCCCTTGTAAAAAGGTAGGAGAAGCGGTAATAGGTCTTGAAGTTCCTCATGCACATATCCATCTTATTCCAATACAGAAAGAATCGGATATGCTTTTCTCTAATCCTAAACTTTCGCTTACAGCCGAAGAATTTGTTTCTATAGCAGATGCCATAAACAAGGCTTGGGTAGAAGGTCAGAAATAATTTCCCTATATTCATAATATTAAAGCCATCTTTTCAGATGGCTTTTTTTGTATGTAATCATTAAATTTGCAGTGTTTTAGTCCGAAAATACTTGATTTTATGAATAAAAGATTTTTTAGCTGGCTTATTATGCTTTTTGCTGCAGTATCTGTTATTGCCCAAAACTATCAAATAAAAGGTACAGTGGTGAGTAAGAATACACGTGAACCATTGGAGTTTGTAAATGTTCTTGTGGTTGGCCTTAATATTGGCGCATCTACAGACGCTGAAGGTAATTTTACTATTAATGAAGTTCCTCCTGGTATATATCAGTTAAGAGCTTCCACCATAGGTTATAAAACTGTTTTTACGGAGGAGTATAGAGTGAATCATATTACTCCACATATAAACATTGAGCTGGAGGAGGAGAGTACTGCTATATCGGAAGTTACTGTTACTGCCTCGCCTTTCCGTAGAGTGGCGGAGAGTCCTGTCAGTTTAAGGGTTATAGGCCTTCAGGAAATAGAAAAGGCGCCTGGAGCAAATCGTGATATATCGCGTGTGGTACAGAATTATCCTGGAGTGGCATTCTCGCCGGTAGGTTACAGAAATGATCTTATAGTCCGTGGTGGCGGCCCGTCTGAGAACAGATTTTATCTGGATGGTGTCGAGATTCCCAACATAAACCATTTTAGTACTCAAGGGGCCTCCGGAGGTCCTGTTGGCCTGATTGACGCGGATCTGATACGGAATGTCAAGTTTTATAGTGGAGCATTCCCTGCCCATAGAGGTAATGCCTTGAGCTCTGTTCTTGATTTCAGTCTTCGCGACGGAAGTATGGAACGTAACTCTCTGAAAGCTACTTTGGGCGCTTCTGAAGTATCGTTGAGTTCAAATGGTCATATTGGCGACAAAACTTCTTATCTTGTATCTGTCCGCCAATCATACCTGCAGATGTTGTTCAAGGTTCTTGGCCTTCCTTTTCTCCCGGCATATACTGATGCTTCCTTTAAGATTAAAACAAGGTTTAACGACAAAAATGAGCTTACTGTTCTGTGGCTCGGAGGTCTGGACCGTATGAAACTGAATATGGATATTGATTCTGAATATGCAGAGTACTTATTGAGTTATCTGCCTACTATAGAACAGGAAACTTTCACTTTAGGCGGTGTGTATCGTCATTATGCAGGAAATCATGTACAGTCTGTTACTTTGAGTCATAGCTATCTGCATAACAGAAACTTCAAATATCAGAATAATGATGACAGTAATCCGGATAATCTGAACCTTGACTTAGGCTCTGTTGAGCAGGAAACAAAACTAAGGTTAGAGAATACCTCCAATTGGGATTCGTGGAAAGTCAATGCCGGTGTTGAGCTGAATTATTCACATTATACAAATTCAACTTTCCAAAAAGTGTTTACAGATGTACTACGTGAGTTCAATTATAATACCAAGCTTGATATGTTGAGATGGGGGCTATATGCTTCGGCGGATTATTCTTCGTTTGATGATAGGTTTACGGCATCGTTAGGCGTTAGAACTGACGGCAGTAATTATAGTGACAAGATGAAAGAACTTTGGAGGCAGTTATCTCCACGTTTGTCTGTATCATACCGTTTGGTCGATGGTTTGTTCCTTAGCGGACACATGGGATTGTATTACCAGCTTCCGGCATATACGGCATTAGGCTATAAGGATAACAATGGTGTTTATGTAAATAAGGGACTGGATTATACCTCCGTCACTCAGGAAAGTGTCGGACTTACATGGAATCCTACTGAAACCATGGAAATATCTGCCGAGGGATTCTATAAGAATTATAATAATATGCCTCTCTCAGTGGCTGATGATATACCTTTGTCGTGCAAGGGAAATGATTATGGGGTTATAGGTAATGAACTGTTGACGTCCGATGCTGAAGGCCGTTCATATGGAGTCGAAATAATGTTCAAATGGCTATTGGCTAAGAAACTGAATCTTTCGTCTTCGCTTACACTGTTCAGAAGTGAGTTTAAATCGGCCGCCGATGAGAAATATTTTGCTTCAGCATGGGACAACAGATTCATATTCAATATGAGTGGAACATATAATTTCCCTAAAAACTGGAGCTTGGGCATGCGTGTGTGTGCAATAGGAGGTTCTCCATATACACCATACGATGAGGAAAAATCTTCTTTGATAGAGGCATGGAATGTTCAGGGGCGCGCTTACTATGATTACAGCCGTTACAATATGGAGCGACTTCCTGCTTTTGGACAGTTAGACGTAAGGGTTGACAAAACATTTTATCTTAAGAAATGTATGTTGGGTTTCTATCTTGATATTCAGAATATCACTTCCAGCAAGCTGCGTCAGCAGGATGCTCTTATGAGTACCGGTGTGGAGGACCCTGACCGTCCGGGACATTATATAATGAAAAGTATAAAGATGGAAAGCGGTACTTTATTGCCTACTATAGGTATCACTTTCGAGTATTGATTGTAATGGAAATAATTTATAACGACAATAGCCGGCATTTTTGCCGGCTATTGTCGTTATAAATTATACAAAGTCTTCTCCAAATTTCATTTCCACATCATTAACGAATCTTCGTATGGTGTTCTGATCGTCTTTCTTGCAGATTAGCAATACGTTGTCATGTTCAGCTATAAGGTAACCTTTCAGGCCTTCAGCCACAACTAACTTGTTTTTCGGCATGAGAATGATATTTTCGTTACACTCATACAATAATGAATTACTGTTCAGTATAACATTTTTATTAATATCCTTAGGTGATGCTTCGTATAGTGATTGCCATGTTCCTATGTCTGCCCATCCGAAGTCGCATAGCTGTACGTAAACGTTGTCTGCTTTTTCCATTATGCTGTAGTCAATAGAGATATTCGGACAGGCACTAAAGTCTGGTGCGTCGCATTCCAGTTTAGGACATACCTCAGTCATATTCTCATGGAAGGCATTCATGATAGTTACTACATGCCAGATGAATATTCCTGAGTTCCAGTAAAACTCATTGCTGTTTACAAACACCTCGGCGAATTCCAAAGCAGGTTTTTCGATGAAGGTTTTTACTTTGCAGAAATCGCCTTCACGCTCGTCCTCGTCTATCTGGATATATCCATAACCGGTTTCCGGCCTTGTCGGTTTGATACCGATGTTTATCAGTTTTCTTGAGGTAGAAGCAAAGTCCAACCCTTTCAGTATGGATGAACGGAATTTGTCTATGTTAAGAATAAGCTGATCCGACGGGACTACGACAATAGTTGCGTCAGGATTTGTCTTCTGTATCACATGTGATGCGTAGGCAAGCGATGGCGCTGTATTTCTTCTTTCTTCTTCTAAGATGATTTGCTTTTCGTCTATTTCCGGAATTATATTTTTGACTAAATCCTTATAATCAATAAACGTTGATATATAAATGTTTTCGGGCTTAATCATTCCCTTGCATCTGTCGAAGGTAGTACGTAATAACGTTTCTCCCGTACCAAAGAAATCCAGGAATTGTTTAGGCAGTTGTTTTCTGCTGTAAGGCCAAAATCTTCTGCCCATTCCACCTGCCATGATTATGCAGTAGTAGTTCTCGTTCATGGTAATATAGTTTGTGTTTTTAACATTGCTAATATAATGATTATTTTATAAACAAGGGGGTTAATAGTGTCTAAAAACCGTTATGAATAAAAAATATTATATTTTTATCAGAGAAGTATTGCAGATATGAAAAAAATGTGTACCTTTGCATCGCAAAACGATAAAGAGATGCCCAGATGGCGGAATCGGTAGACGCGCTGGTCTCAAACACCAGTGGAGTAACATCCATCCCGGTTCGACCCCGGGTCTGGGTACTTCAAGCCCTTGATAATCGACTGATTATCAAGGGCTTTTCTTTTTATCGGGCGTACTAAAAGTGTACTTCCTGACGAAAAGAAAAAGAAAGAGTACTTTCGCCGTTTTATCAACCTTATATTTATGCTTTATTAACAAAGATGCTGCATATTTCTTCCTTTCTCCTGCTTTTGTTTGCTTTGAAAACGGTATCCATCACTTATCTTTGTAACCCAAACCGATTTTAATGCACAACGTATATGGAAGATTTCAGAGAAACCAACTTCAAAAAGATACAGCAGTTACTTGATAAATGTGTTGCCCATGAATACGGGATGAAAACTAATGCGCTTGCCTTAAAGCGTGAATACCTGACGGAAGCGCAAATGAATGACTACATCCGGCAAGAAATTTTCAACGTGACCGAGAACCTTGTATCCCTATGCCAAAAGAACCGTGCCCTGCACAATATACATTTTGACATACTGATGCCGGACTTCCTTTGGGAAAGCGGTTTCTTCGAGAATCTCTCTTTTGACGAGCGGAAAAAATATATTTCGTTCCAATGTTCTTCTTTTGATATGGACAAATACCTGCAATCTTCCACTTGCTATGATGAGCAGCTTCCGTTCTTTTCTTCCATTGTGCGCCTTGTCATGCAGACCCAATATCTGGAATACCTCCAACAACTGGAGAACGCCAGTCATGCCTCTGTTCCTTTGGATGAGAAATCAGAAGAACAGCCAAAAAAAGAAGAGAAGGCACAGCCTGAGCCGACCAAGATAGTCGGGAAATCCAATCCATTCAAATCAGTCCTTACAACGCAACAAATCAAACTGTTGGTCGAATGTATCAACGAAGCGCACATATTCACCACGACAATCACCCCGAAAATCCTTTCGGATTTCTTCGCCTGCAAACTGAACGGGGTATTGAAGTCCAACAACAACCGCTTGCTGGCTTATCTGATGATGCAGCTTAGCTGCTACAACTATATCGCTTATGAGTGGCAGTCCGTCATAGCCAACAACAAGCTGGAACTTGCCAAGATAAAAGACAAATACCTCACACGCAGCGACTTGTCGAGTGCGACAGACAACGTGAAGTGCATCTACCCGAAAGGATACGAACTCATAGACAAATACATCAAGCAACTGCAAAAAGGTTGAGCATAGTCTGAGCGGTCAAACAAAGCTCAATTAGACTTCATTTCCAAGCCTTTAACTTTGCCCCCGTTAACAAAACGATGCGGCATGTCGGCATAGGTCAAAACAGAAATATTTCACGTGAGTTACCCGTAACTTATGTGTTGATGTTTTGGAGGATACCGATTTTTGCCCCATCAAAAATAAAACGAGGGTGCGCACCTTCATATTGTTTCACCAAAAAAGTTTCAAGCAATATGGAAAAGACTTTGGAAATGCGAGTGGAAGAACTCGAAAGAATGTTGTTCCTGACCAAGAATGTGCTTAGCTTTGATGAAGCGAGCACATTCCTCAACCTGTCCAAAAGTTACCTTTACAAGCTGACTTCGGGCAATCTGATTCCCCATTACAAGCCGCAGGGGAAGATGCTTTATTTTGAGAAGTCCGAACTGGAAGCATGGCTCCGCCAGAATCCGGTAAAGACCAAAACGCAGATAGAGCAAGAAGCGCAGAAGTATGTTCTCAACCATCCCTTAACCCAAGTTTGATAGTAAATTTATGCTTTTCTTTGCTACTCAGTATTTTGCAATTTTCATTTGCTCCTCTGTGTACTACAAACTTTTTTCTATTTTGATTTTTCTG
>NZ_JACJLQ010000057.1 GCF_016902295.1 Bacteroides caecigallinarum
AAACTGGAGGGCTTATGCTAAGTATAAACGGACTGCATAACTTCTATTATCTTCCTGAACTTCATGACATGAGATGCAAGGCCCAGCGTATATGCGAGATAATCCGCGGCAGATATCACCGAGATCCGCTGAACGGAGACGTTTACATGTTTATGTCTAAAGACCAGCGCAAGGTTCGTATGATACACTATGAGCGCAATGCCTACTACCTTCATGAGAAGTCCTTCATAAAGGGCTATAAGTTCATGAAAATAGAGCGTAAGGACGATGTGAATATAGCCCTTCAGGACGGTGCCAACGTGAATGTGGACGAGACATGGCTCCGCTATCACGCCTACAATAAGAAACGCAAGACCTATATGTGGTGTCTGGTAAACAGAAAAGCCCGTATAGTCATCTTCTTCTATGAGGATACGACGGATGATGAAGGTGTACAGAAACATGGAGGCAGGAACAGAAACGTGTTGAAGGAGTTTCTTGGTGATGCAAAAATCAAATCACTGCAGAGTGACGGTTACAACGTATATATGTATCTTGACAACGAACTTATGGATATAGAGCATCTCTGTTGTCTGGCTCATGCAAGAGCTAAGTTCAAGTATGCCTATGACCAGGGAAGCCTGCAGGCAAGAATCTTCCTTGAGTTGATAGCAAAATTATACGGAATGGAAGATACTTACCGCCGGGAAAAACTCACTTCAGACGAGATTTACCACAGAAGGAACAGTAAGGAATCGACGGAAATAATTGATAAGATAAGGACAGAGCTTTATGATCTGCTTGCAAATCCGGATGAGAGCCGAAGCGAACTTATGAGTAAGGCCCTTAACTATCTGAAGACCTTCTGGAATCAGATTTTCGCCTACAGAAATGACGGAGAATACTCAATAGACAATTTACCTGCAGAACGGGCACTGAGGCCTGTTACCGTCCAACGGAAGAACAGTCTGTTCTTCGGAAGTGTGAAAGGAATACAGAACTCCGCAATCTATAATACCTTTATAGAAACCTGCAGACAGGTAGGAGTCTCCTTCAGGGACTACTTCTGCAAGCTGCTCAGAGAATTAAAAAAGGGAAGAACGGATTACGAAAACCTGCTTCCCATGACAATATGCAAATAATAATCGTTAAATTTGTGAACTCTTTTTTAGACGGGTGCCTGCTGGCATCCGTCTAAAAGGGGCTACCCTAAAATTGGAAACTTACGTAAATAATTTCTTCACAGAGAACGAACAGTCAACTGTCAATCATTTTTTTCCAACTTGTGAAAAGATTTCTATAGACTATGCCATTATGGAAAAAACTCATTTGGCATATGTTCTACCAGCGGAGTTTGGATGGAGCGATCTTGGAACATGGAGTAGTCTTCGTTCTATAATACTTAGAAAATCTGAAACTAACGAAGTCACTGAAAATGCAAATGCTGTCATAGGAGATAGCGTGAAGCTAATTGAATCGGAGGGTAACATGATTAATATGCCAAATGGTAAACAAGTAGTCATCCAAGGTCTAAAGAACTATATCGTAAGTGAAAACAATAATATTCTACTTATCTGTAAACTCTCAGATGAGCAGAGGATTAGGGAGTGGCATAAGTAAAATATGGATAAGAATAGTAAAATTTATATCGCTGGTCATAATGGACTAGTAGGAAGTGCAATTTGGAACAATCTGAAAGCCCGCGGGTATAAAAATCTTGTAGGTCGTTCTCACAAAGAACTAGACCTCACTAATCAGTATGCAGTAAAGAAATTTTTTGACGAAGAGAATCCCGCTGCTGTAATATTAGCAGCGGCTTTTGTAGGGGGTATTATGGCCAATAGTCTTTATCGTGCTGATTTCATTATGATGAACATGATGATTCAGTGTAATGTCATTAGTGAGGCATATGCTCATGGAGTTGAAAAACTACTTTTCTTAGGATCTTCATGTATATACCCTAAGAATGCATCTCAACCTATGAAAGAGGATTATCTCCTAACATCCGAACTCGAATATACAAATGAAGAATACGCTATTGCAAAAATAGCGGGTCTTAAAATGTGTGAGAGTTATAATCTTCAATACGGTACAAACTACATTGCGGTTATGCCTACCAATCTTTATGGACCAAACGATAACTTCCACTTGGAGAATAGCCATGTTATGCCTGCAATGATACGTAAAATATATCTTGCAAAGCTAATTGCAGACGATAATTGGCAAACTATACGTAAAGACCTTACAATTCGACCAGTAGGAGCAAATATTCCTAGTGAGTTGGCCAAAAGAATAACAGATACTAAGATTTTTGAAGAAAATGTAAGAATTGTAATTGACGGTAATTCTTCAGAACAAGAAATTCGTGGAGTCCTTGCTTATTATGGAATTGAAAAAAACAAAGTAACTTTATGGGGAACAGGTAAACCGTTACGCGAATTCCTGTGGTCAGAAGATATGGCTGATGCCTCAGTTCACATTCTTCTTAATGTCAATTTTTCAGACATTGTAGGTATCGAAAAATACTCCTCAGTTCATTATGGTGTAGCAACTAATGGTACTGTAAATCGCAATCATAGTATTGGTCGTGGTGGAGCTATACCATCGCTTGGTGAGATACGAAACTGCCATATTAATATTGGAACAGGTAAAGAACTGACGATTCGTGAACTCTCTGAATATATTGTAAAGACTATTGATTTTCAAGGAGAGATTTTTTTTGATGCAAACAAACCTGATGGTACTATGCGTAAACTTACAGATGTTAGTAAGCTCCATTCATTAGGTTGGACACATAAAGTCGAGATTGAGGACGGCATTAAGAAGCTTTTTGATTGGTATCAAAATTCATTAAAATAAATCACAATACATTAATATTATCATTTAACATTTATGTCAAAGAATATTGCATTAATCACCGGTGTTACCGGTCAGGACGGTAGTTATCTCTCCGAGTTTCTTATGGCAAAGGGTTATGAAGTTCACGGAATTATTCGTCGTTCATCTGTCGACTTTCGTGAACGTATCGCACATCTTGAAGGTGAACCTAATTTCCATCTACATTATGCGGATTTAAGTGATTCAATGTCATTGGTGAGATTAGTAGGTAAGGTTCAACCTACTGAAATCTATAACTTGGCTGCACAGAGTCACGTACAAGTTAGCTTTGATTCTCCTGAATACACAGCCGATGTTGATGCGGTTGGTGTACTTCGAATCCTTGAGGCTGTTCGTGCTAATCATCTTGAGAAGATTTGTAAGGTATATCAAGCATCTACTTCTGAGTTATATGGAAAGGTTGAGGAAGTACCACAGAATGAAAATACTCCATTCCACCCTTATTCGCCATATGCTGTGGCAAAGTTGTATGGTTTTTGGATTGTAAAGGAATATCGTGAGGCTTATAATATGTTCTGCTGTTCAGGTATCCTTTTTAATCATGAATCTGAAAGGCGTGGAGAAACATTCGTTACTCGTAAGATTACACTAGCTGCGGCATGTATCGCCCATGGTAAACAAGATTGTTTGTATCTTGGTAATCTAGATTCTCTCAGAGATTGGGGATATGCCAAGGACTATGTAGAGTGTATGTGGCTGATACTACAACAAGATAAACCAGAAGACTTCGTAATTGCAACAGGTATACAGCATTCTGTACGTGAGTTCACTATTCTTGCTTTTAAATATGCTGGCATTACTCTTGAATTCAAAGGGAAAGGCTTAAATGAAGTTGGTGTATGTATAGCAGGTCCTTCAGAACTTATAGGAAAAGAACTTGTTAAAGTAAGTGAAGATTTCTATCGTCCAACTGATGTTGTAAATCTTTGGGGGGATCCTACCAAAGCTAAAGAAAAACTTGGTTGGAATCCTATGACAACTAGCTTTGAAAAGTTAGTTGAAATAATGGTTAAGCACGATATGGCTAAGATTGCTGCCGATAATGCTGCAGCAAATATTCGCAAAACTAATTTGGCTGAATATCTTGAAAAAGGTATTGTAAAATAAATAAAAGATTAATGGAAAACATTGAGAAAATTTATAATGGCAATGAATTGCTAAGTATAATCATTCGTGATAATTATCACGCACAAGGAATAACATTTATTACCCCTGATGATTACCCACATCAACTTGGTTATATGAATCGTGAAAAAGATTATGTAATAGCACCCCATGTACATAATAGGGTAGATCGAAATGTTGATTTTACTCAGGAAACACTTGTTGTTAAAAGTGGTGTTATTCGTGTCGATTTTTACTCTCAATATCAAGAATATCTTGAGTCACGTATCATCTATAAAGGAGATATTATTCTCCTTGCAGCAGGCGGTCATGGATTCAAAATGATACAGCCATCAGAGATGATTGAAATTAAGCAAGGACCTTATGCAGGAGCATCAGACAAGGTTCGTTTTGAACCTATAGAAGATGATAAAGTTATATTAAAATAACATTTGATATTATGGCATTTATTCCCGTTTGCGAGCCAATGCTCGCAGGTAACGAACTAAAATATGTTACCGAAGCTGTTTCTACAGGTTGGATTTCTTCATCCGGCAAGTATGTAAACGAATTTGAAAAACAGTTTGCAGCTTACTCAGATTGTCAGTATGGTATAGCTGTTTGTAATGGTACTATTGCTCTTCATCTTGCTTTAGTTGCTCTAGGCATAGGTAAAGGTGATGAAGTAATCGTTCCAACATTTACCATGATTGCATCTGCTTATGCTATTTGTTATACAGGAGCAAAACCTGTTTTCGTTGATGCAGACAAAAACTCATGGAACATTGATGTAAAGATGATTGAGGAGAAAATTACTTCACGTACCAAAGCTATTATGCCTGTTCATATCTTCGGAAAAATGTGTGATATGGATGTTATTAATGCTCTTGCTGATAAGTATAACCTTTATATCATAGAAGATGCTGCTGAAGCGCATGGCGCTTTGTATAAAGGTAAAAAATCGGGATCATTCTCTGATATAGCTGCTTTTAGTTTTTTTGCAAACAAAAACATAACGACCGGTGAGGGAGGTATGGTTGTTACCAATAACAAGAAAATTTATGATCGGGCTCGTTATTTCAAAAATGTTTGCTTTCCTTTAGATGGGCCTCGTAATTATCAACATGATAATATTGGTTATAATTATCGTATGAGTAATGTGGTAGCTGCTATAGGTCTTGCACAGGTAGAGAAAGCTGATGAATACAAAGGAATGCGAATTCGTAACCATCAGCTCTATAAAAAATATCTAGCAGATGTTCCTGGCATCATTTTCCAATCAGATTCTGCAGAAGGTTGTGAAGACGTCTGTTGGATGAATACAATCGTTGTAGATTCAGAGATATATGGTCATCACAAGGATGAACTTATTGCACACCTCAAAGAAAATGAAATAGACACACGTCTTCTTTTTACTGGTATGCATAAACAGAAGGCAATGCTCAATTATGGTTGTGATTGTTCTGGTAATTATCCAGTATGTGAGTGGCTTACCGAGAATGGATTTTATCTACCCTCGGCTAGTAGTTTGACTGAAGAACAAATTAAATTTATTTGTAAGATAATTTCTGACTTTAGAAAGTAACAAAAGTAGTCAAGTGTTAATCTAATAGTGCTTTTATAATAACGTGATAATGAATAATTATTTATTTGGAAATAAAGCATCTATTATTTTCATATCTCTTGATTTCTTTTACGGTTCTTGGAGGTGCAATTTACAGTACTTTAAATGCACTGATTTGCATGAGGAGTTCGATTCTCCTCGATCGTTCATTAATGATTTATTGCAAAATAGAAATTAAAACGTTTAAATTTTAGAAACAGATAAACATGATACGTAATTAAAAAAAATATTATAAATAATTTATTAAGAAAAAATGAGACTTATTCTAATAGTAATACTTTTTATCATAGTTGTTACATCATTATGGAAAAACAGAGAATCCTTCTCTGGAAAATTTATATTAATATTTTCTGGGGTTTGGTTTTTAGATATGTTTTTAGTAGCTTTGGACGCATCCCAAGTAGGAGGAGTTAAGTTTTCTATCCTTTTATTAGTTATAGTTTCAGTACTTGCGTTTATTATGGCATTTATGCTATTTAGGCATACAAGGCACAATGTAGAGATCTCTCATTTATACATTGATAAACGAGTTGATGCATTATTTAATATTAAGATAGTCAATATTGTATATATCGCTTTGTTAGGATATATAGTAATGAACATTATATTTGTGTTACCTATCTTATTATCTGCTGGTAATATGGGTGGAGGCTTACGAGTAGATTCGTTAACTGGTAATTTATATCCACCCCTATTCTATCTGCTTAATGTTTATGTTTTAGGTCCTGTATATAATATTACACTTCCATTGATGGCATATTTGTTTATTAGTGGGAAACACAAGTCTAGTTTTATTATAACCTTGCTTTATTGTGTACTTTATCCATCCCTGTTTGGTGGACGAATGTCTTTCTTTATTATTGGCCTAATTATTCTTTTATGCTATTTGTGGCTAACAAGTTGTAAATCAAATTATATTAGAAAAAGATTCAAATGGTATGTCACAATAATGATATCAGGGATTATTGTATTATTTACTATAATGTCAATTGCTAAATCTGGTGATATTACAAATGTAGAGCAATCTTTTTATGATCTTAAAGAAGATCTTATTAAGCAACCAATAAAATATTTTTCGTGCCCGGTCAAAGCGCTTGAATATGCAATATATAACGACTATCCTCAAAGGATGGGAGGTTACATGCATGGTAGAGCAACTTTAGCAGCATTTGACTACTACATTAATCCTATTTTTAATATTTTAAATGGTACACATAATCCTAATGCAAACTCAGTAATTGGTCATGTGATTCAAAATGAGTTCATCAGCTTTAGTACTGAGGTTGGTTATTGGAATGCACTATATACTGCCTTGCTACATTTTTACCTAGACTTCGGTTGGATTGGATGTATTCTCATTTCTTTTATATTTGGAATTATAGCCAGTAAATCATGTAACTTTGTTATGCGTACAGGCTCACTTCCATTATTTGTATTGTCATTTTATATCCTGTCAAAAAGTATTATGTCTGTGATGTCATATTATCCTGTAGATGGTGATGTTTTACCATTTCTGATATATATAATAATTTGGAGAACAAAAGAAAAAAGAACAATATAATGATAAAAAAAGAGATAATTCATTAGATATTTTACGATTTATAGGTTTAGTTGCCATATTTATGGCACATACATTTACATCAGTTGTGATACTTCAAACTGTATGTTTTGATGTTACATTACTTATATTGCTCTCTGGAGCAGCATTTGCCTTAACTATGAACAAAAATAAAAAGTTTCATTATGGCGATTACATGTGGAAAAGAATAGTTCGTTTAGTTTTACCAACATGGATATTCCTTTCTGTATATTTCTGTATATGCTATGTATTAAGCGTTAATATATCACCATATCATTTAGTATATTCATTCACATTACTCACAGAGTGGTATGTATGGATTATTCGTGTATTTTTGTTTATAGCAGCTTTATCACCTATAATCTTGTGGCAAGATCGATTGATAAAGAATAATACAGTATTCTTTCTTGTTGTTATCGTATTCTTTTTATTTTTTGATATTTGTACACGTGATAGCATGATAGAGTTTCACTCTTTTGATTTTATTAATAAGCATTTAAGACAGTACTTACTTTATATGCTCTTGATTTGTATCCCTTATGTCATGATTTACGCTATTGGTTTTAGAATAACTAGATTCTCTAATATAGAAATATTACTGTATTCTTTTATTATGCTTGTGATTTTTTGTTGTATGTGCACTTTTAGATATCATGTAAATGGTGAATTCGTGAGAAGTGATGTCGACAAATATCCACCACACTTATATTATGTATCTTTTACACTTGGAGTCTCAATGTTATTATGGCGTATAAGAAAATCTATTGAGAAAATTCTTATTAAGATTCCTTTTACTATGAATTGTATACTTTTTATAGGTCAAAATACAATTTGGATTTATTTGTGGCATGTACTTTTTTTGAGTATGACCAAAGATATCAATCATGATTTTTGGCGTTTCTGTATTGTATTTTTGGCATCCATTGCTATATATTTAATACAATTTTCACTTGTTAAAAAAATTATATTGCCAAATTTAAAAAATGAGAAAACAAAAAAATATATTAACCGAATATTATGTGGATGATTATGATCTCAATAGTAATCCCTTCGTATAATAGAGCTTACATTATAAGTAGGACTCTTGATAGTATTTTAAAACAAACATATCTAAATTGGGAGTGTTTAATAGTTGATGACTATTCTACGGATGATACAGAGGCTGTTATAAATAGATATTCCCAAAAAGATTCTCGATTCCATTATATTAGAAATAATAGATCAAAAGGGGCTCAAGGAGCTAGAAATACAGGCATAATTGCAGCACAAGGAGATTGGATTGTATTGTTCGATTCGGATAATATTATGCATCCTGACTTCTTAGAGAAATGCTACAAAAGGCAATGTGATACACATTGTGACATAGTAAACACTTGGTCAAGAGTCATTGATTCCAAGACTTTTACAGAAGTACGAACATTTTCATGGATTAATAATGGTATGATTCACAAAAAACTATTAACAGGAAAGTGTTATGTGGACAATAGTAGTACTCTTATTCGTAAAAAATTATTAGAAGACATTGGTCTACTCTCTGAGGACTGTCCTGCTTTTCAAGAGTGGGATACGCACATTTTGTTAAGTAATATTGCAAAATATCAAACTGTTGAAGAACTTTTAATCGATTACTATGTAGGAAGTTCAGATGCAATATCTTCAAATAAACATAAAGAAGTTAAAGGATATTTGTTTATCCTTACTAAGTTTAGATATGAATGGATACTAAAGTATCCTTTACACTTTTGTAAATATGCTGCTATCTTAAAGATTTGCATAGATACTTTAGATGTAAACGAGCGATATAGATATACAAAAGTTTTCTCAAACATTACTGGTATTTTTAAACCTATTATTATATTATTAGCAAAATTAATAACAAAAAAACATGGCAAATAACAAAATTGGTATTTGGCTTAGATATGGATATAATCCTACGAAAGGTGGGGGCTTTTCGTATTATGATGCTCTAATGAGTAAATTAGATAGTTTTCATTTTAGTAATGGACTTGAATGGTGTTTCGTATCACCAAGCAGTTGTTCGGAAATTGATAATACACTTTGCCTTGGATTGATACCTGACAATTGGAAGATTATAAAAATACTTACCAAAAATTACAAAATAGCAAAGGGGTTACAATATATAAGTGAAATATTATTCAGAAAAAAATGGCAGAAAAAACTCAACGATGCAGGTATATCCTACATATATTATATAAACCAAGATGATACCATTTTAAATGGTTTCCCTTATGTCTGCACAATATGGGATATGGGATACTATATGACCTATCCATTTCCAGAACTTATTCAAGGTAGGAACTTCAAAGGACGAAAAAAACATTTTGATGAAATTATTCCTAAGGCATTATTAGTACTTTCTGAATCAGAAGCAGGTAAAAGAGCCTTAATTAAATACGCAAATGTGTTAGAAGAGAAAATTAAAGTTATACCTATCTTTGCAGGCAATGTAATAAATCTTTCAATAAATGAAGATATACAGCACTGTATTCTTGATAAATTTGGACTTTCAGAAAATAAGTTTTTCTTTTATCCTGCTCAATTTTGGGCACATAAGAATCACGTGGCTATACTTGAAGCCTTCAAAAGATTTAAAAAAGAGCATCCTGATTTTAAAGTAGTATTCACTGGTGGTGATAAGGGAAATGCTGAATACATAAAGAGTATTTGCTCTGAATGGGAATTAGAAGCCAATGTCCTTTTCTTAGGATATGTATCTAAAGAGACCATCTATACATTCTATAAAAAGTGTACGTGCCTTATTATGGCTTCGTACTTCGGACCTACCAATATGCCCCCAATAGAAGCTATGCATTTGGGATGTCCCGTAATATGTACTGATGTTGATGGTCATAAAGAGATTCTCAATGATTCAGCTATCTATTTTAGTGCGGTTTCTTGGCAATCTCTATTAGAGGCAATGTGTAAAATGTTGATAGAACGAGATACATACATTAGTCGAATAATAGAACAATCTCAAAACTCAAAATTCAATATAGACTATGCTTTAACACAATTGGATAAATATCTTAATCTGGCATTAACAATACGTAAAACATGGAAATAAAATCAAAAAAAAGAGATTCAATTTTCGATATAGTAAGAGCAATTTGTGCAATTGAGATTGTAGCATTTTGGCATTTATCTAATTACTTACCCGAAGCCTATTCATATAGTTCACAAACTCTTCATGTAGGAGAAATTATAACATGGGGCTGTCTTGCATGTTTTACGTTCATGTCAGGATATTTTTTGTCAAAGTATAAAATTTCATCATGGAATGATGTTATTGATTTCTATAAAAGACGATTATCCCGATTCTATGTTATTTATCTATTATCTGCATGTTCTCTTTATGTTGGAGGACTTCTGTTCCACCAGCCTTTCTTTTCAAATACAAAACAATTTATATTAACAATATTAGGCTTGGGTTGTTTCAATTATCCATATCCTCCTACATTATGGTATTTTTGTATGATTATGTTCTTCTACTTAATTACGCCATTATTATCGTTGCGGATTAACAACATGTTGAGATATACCATGGGGGGGGGCATTCTAATGATATTGATAATCGTTAAATGCTGTAATATCATTAATGTGGACGAAAGGCTTATTGTGTATTATCCATTTTATGCTTTAGGATTATTCATAAGTAAATCTATTGTTGAGAAAGTAAAAAATATAAGCCTCTACTCGTTGGCGGAATTAAATTAGCGCATATTTAACTCTACCAATGGGTTTCTCATTTTTATAGTTAATATATTGCAGGATTGTAAGTGCGCTAATCTTCCCGACAATT
>NZ_JACJLQ010000058.1 GCF_016902295.1 Bacteroides caecigallinarum
GCTGCCGGTAAATATTTTATTGCCTTTATTCATATGAATATACCAATGGAAGCCTTTGGAATCATTCTACCGTAAATCATTTTAGAGGAAAGATAGTGCAAACCGAGTGGAGTACAAAGTGGAAGAGAATGATGATTGTCTTCTTGAACCAGTCATAGAATTACGTGTATGGAATATTAAGAGCCACGTTGGTCAATACGCCATTTTTGGATGGTTACATCCGATATCTTATTTTTGTATTGTTTTATATAATCGCTTTCTTTTATCTGTACAGCTAGCTATTTTGAAAATATCATTCATAACAGCGAACTGAAATTAACCATTCCTATTTTTTTTGTCTCCAAAACACAATCAAAAACAACAATATGTAGTAACAAATCCTTGAAATCCCATTTGCTACCTTCTCCCAGGTATTTGAAATAAGCAGATGTTTTATCAAATATCGCCTGATTATTTTTTATTTCCTCTTCATTCAGGTTTCCTCTTTCTTTCTGATATGCTTTTAATAAACCGTCAAGTTCTGATATATTACAGAAATCATTAACAAATTTAGAAAGTACATCAGACTTATTCCCACCTTCATTATGGAGGCTATTAATGAATTTTTTTTTGTCCACTTCTATTTTACCTTCTTTTATATTGAAACATATTCCGTTAAACTCCGTTTTATTTATTCTTTTAGTATCTTGATTCTTATAGTATTCATTTATTGATTTGAGAATCATACCATACGATCTGTATAGAGAACCTTTAGGGTCAATGTGTTTTTTGAATTTCTCTTTCTCATTCTCTTTACCTTTTGTATCATTAACATCAAGCAGAATATTGTTGACATAATGAAAAAAATCATTTTTCATGTCCAGTAATGTGTTGTCATGCAATTTGTTGAAATGTTCTTTAATCATCGTATGTAAGCTATCTGCAACAATCTGTGGATATGCCACATTTGACAATGTGAGAAGTATATCATACGAGCGGTAAAGCAGAAACAGTTGCTTGAAAATGATATTGTCTATATCCTGGTTAATGGCATCCTCAGAAATATTTTTTCTGGAGAAATGTTCGGCGGCAATATCCACTTCCGTGTTATAGTTACGTAGCAACAATTTGAATTCATGCCTTATGGTATATGACTTTTCTTCTTCATCAATATCATAGATAATTTCATCAGGCAACGTCTTGAGTTTAAGTACATTACTTTCCGAAGGGTAGTTCATCCTTACTCCCCATCTCTTGTTGGAATCATCATAGTATTTCAGTGTCATTGCACACGAACAGACCAGATTCCTGTAAAAATGCCTCGGCAAATCCTTCAGCTTTCCCATTTGTGCCGACTTAGGAGCATTCGAGGTATGCAACTCCGTTTGCTTTTGTGCCTCAAAAGTTACCTTGGCAAAATACAGTGACGCCAGTCCCAGGAAAAAACCTATGACACCCAGGAAATTAAACCCGTCATCAAGAAAATTTGTAGAGACATCATCAATAAGTACAACGGGCGATCCGTTTATCGTGTCTTGCCCTAATACTGCAATATTGTAATCTGCAAATACAATGTCGCATACCATCAATAAACTACCTAATATAAAAATACGCATAACGTTCAAAAGTGACATTTTATTAAGACAATATCATAATCAATCAATAAAAACTATTCTATTATTTCGTATACACTGAATTCTTTGCTTTTAGAATCATAAACGGTTATTCTATTATCGGTCCTGCTCACTTTTATAAACGACCTTGACTGATTATCGAAAGCTTGAAGATAGAATAATATTTAAGTTAATAACTATCCCATGATAGGTAAGTACCTGTCCGAAAGACTGTCATACCTCGATGTAGCGAAAAAAGCAGCAACACCAAAACTGTTTGTCATATCCATTATATTCGTTTCTATTCCATAATGCTGTGCCAAACCATCATAATTGACTGTAAGTCCTGCATCCAGCATATCTTGTACTTCCGGATTTTGGTTTAGAATAGTCTTGAAATCTTCTATTTGAACAAGACGTTCAAGTTTTTCAGCTATATTCCATGGCCTGCGGTATAATGAAGGAAGGCAAGACTCGTAGTATTCATTCTGACCTCGATATAAAGGATTACCCGGCATAGGCACATTTCTCATTTTGTTTTCTCCAAAATCCATAGCAACAAACTGTGGTGGTGCATACCAAAAAACACTCCATCCAATTGATTGCAGATATCTGCCCACCTCGAATACATCCCGGAATACATATTTACCCGAATGAATGTCCTCTTCATTAATATTGGAGAATTCTTCTTTCGTCATTTTCGTCAAATTATAAATTATATAATGTGAGTTTATAACAATACATTTCTAAAAACCGTGTTTGTTAATCATCCTTCTGGAATTATAGAGTCCGGTATCTCCATCCCATTCTCTTCGCATACCCTTGTAAATTCTTTTCTGAAACCTTCATCATTCATAAATTCATTCACAAATCTGTCTCTAAGTGTATAAGGGTAAGGTAGAGCCTGAAAAATATCTATTATATGCTGTGCCAGTTCACGGTTTACAGGCATCATGCGCAGATGGCTAATATAGAAATCCGTTTTGTAACACTTCTCATTATAATTTATTCTCATATGGTCTTTGGTGAAAAAATTATTCAGGAAATAGTCAAAATACCCGTGTCTTAACAAAACATTTCTATAATCAGCTTCCAAGTCATAGATACCACGGTTTTGTTTATACATTAATTCCTGTATTTTCTTATAAGCCTCTATTTTTTCATCCATATTTATGTATCCTCCCTCTAGAAGATGCGCCAGAACTGGAAGAGGAAAATTCAAAAATTTTAATTGTTCATACCAGAATCTGCGTATCTCTGTCTTTTCTCTCAACAACTTAAATACAGCATCCGGATGTTGGTCTATGTACCAGTTCATTAAATCCGGATTTTCCTTGATATAATCTGTCAGATCTTTTTTGAAATCCTCCTCACAACACTGATATATTTCTTCAATAATATCTGTAAAAGACTTGTTGTAAGCTCCTCCGGTCAGTCTCCGTATCTCAATTATGAACTCTCTATATTCATTCGGCTTCACCATTGTCTTTATTTTTTTCAGCAAAGGTCTGACCGGATCGTTTTTTGGTGTCATTGCCGGATCAAAATATTCATCAAATTCTTTCAGTAATGACCTCATGCCTCCTTCTACCGATATGCTGAGTAAATGATCTTTAATAAATGCGTAAAACACAAGCACATGAGCCTGCATGAATGTATTACCTTTGTAGTGAGCACATTCGTTACGCCAAACCCTCCATTGGCAATTAAAGATATCACGGACCTCATCGTTTACAGTTAATATACCGTCTTTACTTCCATCATGTTTAGGACGTAACTTTACAGCCTCCATAACGTCCGTATCCCATCTGTCTTGATTTTTCAACTTACGTTTCCAGTCACCCCATTCTTCTGGAGTGAATCCCTTAGGTGGCATTTTTGTTTGTATTATCACTTCTTTCAGATGCCTCATTACACCCTGATATGCCAGCAAATATGCGGCACGGAATATATCATTCTTATAACATCTTATTGAATCGTCAAACAGAGCCTGCGCGTCTTCACACAGCTGATTTCTGCTCGAGTTAAGCCATTGTATGAATGCATCCATAAACACCTGTCATTAAAATTAAAAACATATTAGAATTCCTCATTATCAGAATCGCTACACTATATCAGAACTTCTTCATCTCCAGCCTCGAATACTCCGATTCCAGTGTCATTGTCCAAATAAATATTTATCATCGCATTTCCATTTCCTGTTTTATTGAATAATCAAACTTTTCATAATCGTAATTCAAGGCGATAAGTTCGTCTGTATTACGTTTTATCAGTTTAAATGCACTTATCATTTCCTGATACTCATTTCCTTTTTCTTCCAGTACATTTGCCAGTCCCTTTATAGAGTCAAGATTATGAGTCGTAACGAATATCTGTGTATCTGTAATTTTAGCCACTTCAAGAATAGCCGTCCATAGAGTAGGCATAGCGCTGTAATGCAATCCGTTGTCAACCTCATCAATAAGCAACACCTTTTTTTTACTTCCGTAAATATGCAGTATTACAGACAATAATTTCCTTATTCCGTCGCCCAGCAGCTGTATTGGAATGCGTTTTTCCATTCCTATGTCTGCGAGCAACTCACCATTAGCCGAAACAATATCTTTCAGGTTCGGCTCCACTTTTCTGAGCATATCGAAAACAAAGTTCTCCTGTTTGTTTTCCAGAAGTGTGGCAAAAAGTTCCACATTATTATGAAAAGGTTCATTCGCTGTAATGTAAACACATTCCAGTTCCTCCTTATACGATGAATCAATGTCTGTAACTGTCGCTTTGGTTTTACCCTCAAATCTGATAGAAGTATGATATTCTTTCTTTTGTGAGCTATTATCTTCGGTCGATGAAATTTCAGTATTCAGGTTCAATGAATATATCTTGTCATTCACATTTGAAGTTCCTGGATTTGTAGGTATTGTCAACACAGGCGACAAAGTTTCTTCGTATTCAATTTCCACATTACGTATATTCGTACCGTATTTCCCGTTGAATACAATGTTTGAATCAGTATTAAGTCTATAGAAATTCATTTTAAGACTTTCCGGTCCTCTGTTCAGATAGTTTCTGCTCCAGTTGATTGTAAGCGGATATCTTGGATTGTTAGCAGCAGAGAACAAAAACAAAGCGTCAAGCACAGATGATTTACCGCAATTATTACGTCCAAAGAACAGATTGATTTGCTTTATTCCTGAAATAAAGCAATCTTTTATTCCTCTGAAATTCTTTATATGTATATTTTCTATCATTAGTTTTTAATTGGTTAGTTACATGCGTTTCGCAATTCTCTATCCGCAAAAATACGCTAAAATATTAGTTTCAGCAATACTTAAGTTCATAAAATTTCCCTCAGACTAATCCTCTGTATAAAACCTTTTCTTTGTTTCTATTCCCTTTCTGCTCTATCTCATACATTGTTGTTTCATGGGTTGCCATAATATATTAATAATTAGTTTCCACAAAAAACATGTTTGGAAAACAAGTGCTGTTGTTTGGAAAAAATAATTCCGTAATATGTTGACAATTGATTAATTCGTCGTATAGAAAACTATTATTTATATGGCTAAAAAAAATAATTCAATAACATTGATTCTTCCTGCTATTTTTGAAGATACTCCCATTAAAATTGTAAAAAGCAGTAAAACCTGCCAGGTATTGATAGATATTGAAACAGAAAATATCGAAACGTACAGTAAAGACTGCGTTAGTCCGATATTCGTATATACCGATGGTAGCTATATTCGAATTATCCACGACAAGATAATATACATTGAAGCTAACGGTAGCTATTGTAGGATAGTTTACGACGGTTTAAAATCACTGATTTTGTCTTTTCCCCTTTCTGAGGCATGTAAAATGCTTCCGGCAAATTTCGTCCGTGTCCACCGGTCGTATGCTGTCAATCTCGACTATATCACACGCATTTCAGGCAACCGTCTTTATGTCAAAGATACCTGGATAAACATCGGGCGCGAATACCGTGAAAAAACATTTGCCCGTTTTGTATTTTTCCATACCAAAAAATACTGAAACATACATTTTAGATAGCCAAACATGCGTTTCAGAAAGACAACATTTCTTGAAACGATAATCCTCTTATATTTGTAAGTGTAAGAAATGAAGTTTAACCTTTTAAAAAAACAGTTATGCCAACATCAATTCCTTATGATCCTTCATTGGTATTGGGCAACGTGGTACATCCTGAAAAGATGATAGTACTAGAGAATATATCTGCCCTTCAGGCTCCTGTCGATGCAGCAGAAGCCAATTTGAATTCTCTTATAAGCCTGAAAAGAAGTATCGACTGTACTGTGCGCGAGTTGCTTGAAATGGGAACAGACACAACCGAACTCCAGCGTGAAGGCGAAAGCGTCAAGCAGGAAATAACCCAGGCTGCGGTGGAATATGGCAAGACCAAGGTCCGTGCAGCCAGGGAAATCCAGAAACTGCGTTCTACCATACAGAGCATTCACTGCGATATAGAAAGTCCGGTCGACTACAACCGCAGCGAGCTGAAGAGCCTGCCTATAAGCAACAACTCCATGCAGATGAACGTCCAGTATTTCCGTTACGAGAGCAATAAGGAAAGCTCATTTACCCACGGGTCCAGCGTATCCTCTTTTGTCAACCATGCGCTCAGCTTTCTGGGAGTGCACAATGCCCAGCAGATGTCACTTGCCGTCCAGCAGCAAATCAACATGCAGGTTGCCAATCATAACATAGCCGGAACACTAGTCATAAGCATCAGCTGTACACATCGCAATGCCAGCATCTTTGCACCTCTTATCATCGATGTCGACAAGGCTTTGAAAGCATGGAATTTCCTTTATCCCAACGACCGGATCTCCACCAGTTCACTTGCCCTGCTGCTTGAGGACATCCGCAAGGAAGTAGCCCCCGATGCCCGTACATTCAGTATCCTTTCCGGCGCTACCTATGGTTCCAGCCTGGTAGGTATGGTCCACATCCTGAACGATACCTCCACCATATCCGTCGATTCCATGACCGCCCTGGCATCACAGATACAGGAGAAAATGAATGTAGGAGCATGGATGTCGTCGATGAATGGAGAATTCGGCGTCGCTTCCTCTTTTGCAACCGATGTAAAGAACATGCTGAGTACCCAGAATATCCAGTCGCACTGTTCACTGGTAACCATGGGAATCATCCCTTCCATCAAGTCAAATGTAGTAAAGAGTTCAGTAATGCAGTTTGTCGAGTCCGACAAGGAGAACCCTATGGGACGCCTTGCCCAGTTACAGGGAGCAACGGCCGAGGACAATAACACGCTTGCATCCGGAGCCCGTCAGGCAATTACCGGCAAGCAGATGGTAGAGTTGCGCAATTCCACCATAACCGCTTCTATAGCCGGACTAGCCAAGATGGAAGAGCAGGAAAACAGCATTATCGACATCAACAGTATGATGACCGCCATGGACGACTACATCGAGAAGTGTACCTCTGCCGACGAGAATCTGGGTGTTCCGGTCAATTTCTACCTGAAGCAGTTTACCCGTCAGGACATAGTTCGTGCATGGGTCAATCACTACTATCCTAACGAGTATAACAAGGCCGGCGGAATCGATGACTCACAATCTGATTCAGAAGAAAGCAGTGAAGAATAACGATTGTCATTATGTACTCTTCAAATAAAAGCAGTCTGGTGCTTGGAGGAGTAGCCAGCACCAGGCTGATGACGATTATCGATGAAATCGGCCGGATAAACCGTTTGATTGAGCTGTCAGAAGAACGGGTAGACGAGCTTATCCTTACCAAGCAGAAACTGAGCATGAAGCTTCATGAACTGAAAGGTATGGGTATAAACGTTTCGTCGGTAGAGAGTAAAATAGGCGAGATAGACAAGAAAATAGCGTCAGCTACCGTCAGTTATCTGGACACGTTTGTATCCTCTCAGGATCAGATACAACGCTTGAGTGAGGAGAAAGCACAGATAGAATCCGAAGACTTAACGGCAGACCGTTCAATTTGTCTGTTGCGTGGAGAAATCATTTCAAAACCTCTGTTTTACGACTCTCTGAAGATGAATTCCGATTACTTTTCGTTTACAGCCGACAATACCGAAACCGACCTTAGCCGTCTGAGTAATTTTGTGAATCAGGGAGTGAATGAAAAGGTTGCGTCAGAGGCTATTTCACAGCTCAACAATTACATCGGTAGTTCGGACTATACCGGAAGCCTGGTTATCACAGCTTCCTGTACCCACAAGAATGTCCGTTTCTTCGAGAAAATCGAATACGATCCTTACGAAGCTGCTAATATTTGGAACCATCTGCATGCCGAAAACGAAAAAATAGTCTTTCCCGTTGCACTGATGCCCGCCGAGGATATAGGCGAGCCGTTGACAGTTATTCGTGGAGCTGCCTACAGCTCTGGTTTCGTAGGTATGATACATTTTTTCCGTTCCGGTAATGGAAACTTCAACGAGCACACATTCCCTATCGAGCAGATACGTGATAAGCTACAGTTAGGAAGTTGGCTCAGTGCCATGTCGGGTGAGCTGGGAGTCGACAAGCGCATCCTCGACGATGTTCGTTCCCTCCTCGTATCAAACGAAATCCGGTCACATATCAGCATCGTGACCGACGGCATGATACCCGAAATCAAGTCGGGAGAAGTGCGTGCTACCCTTCCTAATTTGATAAAAGCATTTGCCAATCTGTCTGACCGTCTGCCCGAAGAAAAAGACAGCAACACTACGTTTTCGTCAACTAGTCGTGAGAATTTGGAGCGTATGTGCCGTCTTAATACATTCAATACCAGCGTGGCAGCTATGCTTGGCAAAATGTCCGAATGCGAGGAGGAAAAAGACAGAACATTCGATCTGAATACTTTGCTTACAGCATTCGATAATTATGTAAAAGGAGCCAGTGGTGAGAACTTTACAGGTATTCCTGTCTGTTATTACACCTGTCGTATTACACGAAACGATATCCTGCGTACTTGGATAGAAAAATATGAAGGCGAAACCGAAAAGCCTGAATAGAGTAGGAATAATTAAAAATTTTAAATTATGGCAAAAACACAAGTTGGCGAGATGCCCGTTACTAAAGTAGATGTCTTAATCAGTTTTGGAGGCGCACTAGGCGGGTTTGAATTTACATGGGATTTGTTCAGGAGGATAATGGAAGAAAAGAAAATGAGTGCATATCTGGATGCAATTTCATTGGAACATGATGAAGATACAGTATATCGGTGGGATAAAACACTTGGTGTTTATAAGATGTCAAATCCTAATTGGAATACTTTCTTCAGCGAAGCTATGAACAATTGTAAGTATATGATTTTTATTATTACCAAACCATGGTTGCATTCATACTATTGCATCCATGAATATAATATGTTCTTAGAGCGAGCGAATGATCCAAAGCATCCTATAACTCCAATATTTGTAATTTTTGAAGAGGCTATGGAAGAAATAATACGAAATAAAGGGGTTATTGTTCCAAGGCCGGAGGGAGAAATAACAATCAAAGAATCACAACTGATACTGGAATATAATAAATTCTATACTTATATAACAAATAAGAAGCATATAGAAGTAAATTCAAAAGACGCTCCCGGACAAGTTATATTTGAAACTAAAAATGAAACAATTAAAACTGAATTCGATTATGCATTGAAGGATGGTGTAACAAAACAAATTCTGAGCTATTTGAAAAAATAGATCAGTCGGTAAATCGCCACGCTACCCTCCGTATAGAGTAGCGTGGCGATTCCCGTTTTCTTCCCCGCTCAAAGTCCTTGATGCACTGCTCCTCACTCCACCGGAAGCACAAAGATATCCTCCGCCTTCTCCATCACCCCACATCTGATAGAACGTGTTCATATCATTCTGAAAGTTTAATTTACCCAAAAGCTTGTACAGAAAGGCGTTACAAATAAATTGATATCTCTGTATAGTTTTGTTTTTTCCAGATGTTCCTTTCTTATGGAAAATCTGAAAGCCAGACAAATTTCTTTATATCCTATATTTTTCTTCCCTGTCAAGCACTTAATTTTCTCCAATAAAGCATAAAACAAATCATGCCCCCTTGTCAACTGATTAATATCCACATTATTGTGTAAAAGCATTAACGATGTTATATCACTGTTGTTTGGAAAATCTGCTTTTGACGAGTTTCCTCCTAAAGATTTAAGATGAGAAAGACAAATTATTAACCTTATCGTTAAGGTACCACTCATAAATGGATTTTCGGTGAGCCTTGCTTATGATTTGGTTATTATACATAAAGAAAGACATCAGATTGTCATTCTTATCATACCATTCAAATCTGACCTCCTTTACATCTTCGATTTTAGTGTCACCAATTCCTTCATTACTCTTATCATCAGTATATTTGGGATATATTTTAATTACACTTTCATCATTAAGTCCTATTTCTATACTTTTAAATTTTAGTAAATAGAAATAGAAAAGTTCCCTTGGATTCAATTTGTTGATAATGGTAAGGATGGTAGTTTTCCCATAACCGTTAGGCCCGGTCAGAATAGTAAGCTTGTCGTCATTTTCATAATTGAAATCCAACTTATAATCATAAAGGCCGAATAGCTTATTTATATAAATATGAGTATATTGCATAATAAATATATTTAAGTTTCGCAAGTAGCTTTATTCCGTTTTCTTCTCTGGACATAGCTTTTTGATGATAGCAATTTTTTGGTTATCATTAGCAATCATCCGGATGATTTCTTCT
>NZ_JACJLQ010000059.1 GCF_016902295.1 Bacteroides caecigallinarum
CGCAATCGAGAAACAACGATAGCATATAGGATTGATTCGCTAGCTCAGCAGGTAGAGCACAACACTTTTAATGTTGGGGTCTTGGGTTCGAGCCCCAAGCGGATCACTCGGAAAATCAGAGAGTTACAAAAAAGTGACTCTCTTTTTTTATGCCTATATTTGCGCAGGTTTACATGGTTCAGCCAAACCGAGAGTTAAACCAAGCATCAACGTTAAAACCTGAGGGATTACCAAAGTTGGAGATCAAGGATAATTGAAGTATACAGATATAAAGGCTGACATAAAAATGTCAGCCTTTACTTACTTTTGCTTAATTCATAAAATACTTTCTGAAATGAATTTCACTTTTTAGTAAATCACGGTCATTCTGACCATAAATTATAACAGAACTTCTTTTGATGTTCTGGATCATTTTCCTGAAACATCTTTCTAACCTTTTCATAAGTGTAAAAATTAATACCTGAAAACTTAAATTAATTTATCTATCCAATCTTGGACTTAATTGAATAAGATATTGATTTATGCAAGTCAAAAGTATAAATTATCTTTAATCGTTTCGTGTTTTATTCTGCTTTCTTTTTCTCTTGGCAACTTGTTCTGCAGCTTCTGATATTATCTGTTTATTTGCAAATCTCTGAGTGTATTGCGTATAGTCAGGATGAATTCTTTCGTAGTTAGGATCAGAGAAGAGAGGACTTGTTATTATATGGTCAGCTGTAGAGCGGTTACAACAAAATACTATATTCTCAACTCCGGCCAATCTTGTCAGCGCCTTGACATCTGTATCATGAGGCTGCAAAGTCATAGGGTCTGTAAAGAAAAACAAATAATCTATTTCCCCTTCTACGATACGTGAACCTATCTGCTGGTCTCCGCCTAATGGACCAGATTTTAGTATAGTGATATCCCATTCTACATCAGGATGTTTTTCCTGAAGTGCTTTTTTGATAAGCGTTCCAGTTGTTCCTGTACAATAGAATTTATGCCCTACAAGACGTTCTGAATTCCATAGTGCCCATTCTATCATGTCCTTTTTCATTGCATCATGTGCTACTAGCCCAATTCTGCGTGTAATAGTTCTTTCCATAAAAACGTGAATTTAGATAATTAAGTTAATATGTATAGAAACCTGATAATTATTATTGAAATCCTGAAAACTTTAAACCCTTTTTACCTTAATTTTTTATATCAATCTATCTTATTCAACTTCGTATTGCATTGCAAATATATTTACATTTATTGATAAAATGCTATAAAACACCATAAATATCTACCAATATGCTTATTTATTGATGTTTATCAAGAAAAATGATAGTTTATATTTAATTTTCGAATGTAATGATTTTAAAAGCTGTTTTCTTTTTTAGAGATTCCAAATCCACTTCTGCTGTTTTTGGCAGGGATCAAGTCCATCCTATTTCACATTCTTCCAGATGATTGCAGAAATAATATTCCCCTCTTTAGTTGTTTTCCGTTTCATCTTATTCCTGTTATTAATTTATTTCAAGAACATACACAGGAGTAGCCTCTGAATCCTTAACCTTTTCTCCATCCCCCTGATGTGTCTCCTGAACGAACATATGAAGCTTTTTATGCGTCTTCCATAATTCTGTATCATAAGACGGCTCCCATGCATCCACAGAAAAGTCAGTAAGGTCCTTCACGCGCCACTCTCCAGATTTTATATTGTCTGTATAAGCCACCGACACCTTACTGCCACGTTCTTCATCACGGAACACAAAATATGCTTTTCCGCTATCCACAGCAACACGAGGACGCGAAATAGGAATCATCTTCGTTCCTCCTCCTTTTAAGGAAAATCCATGCGTACGGTTCATAATCTGACGACTCTGCCAGCTTATTCCATCATTCCACACCAACCTATACTGAGGGATATCACTGTCAGCATCTCTCCAATATGTCACTATATATGGATGCCCATCCGCATCAGTACTCATACTTGTCTGATTAATCAGTTCACTGTTTTGAGGAATACGCCAGGCATATTCGGCATTATCCTTACGTATAGGTAAAATATATTTCTCACCTATAGATTTATACCAGGTTTTGCCTTCGTCAGGAGAATATGCATAACACAAGTCGTGGTTAGTCTCCACAAGCCAAGTCTCACGCCAAACCCACGACAAATGAATCACTCCCTTATTATCCATATACAGCTGCCAATAAGCATTTCGCTGATTTTCCCCATCAATCAAAACACTCTGGACACGTGACCATTTACGGCTTTTCAAATCATATCTGTTCAATACAAGATTGCCTCTACCAGATGCTCCAGAACGATATACAAACAACAAATCACCATCCGGCATACGATAAAATTCCGGATATGTAACATCATTCTCATCATCACCTGTCATAGGTTCTTTTTCTCCCAATATCAAGCTTCCAGGTGCAGTACTTTTACAATAATTCAACTTATCGCCATGATGATCGAAAGAGAGGTGTAAATAGCCGTCACCATCCACCATCATACTTATGACATTATGGGCATCAGCCACATTCCCTTTATACTGTGTGCGATTCAATGTCCAGTCTTTAGTTCCCAGAATACGCTTTCCTAAAGTAAGATAACCTTCGGCATCATAATAAGATATATACTGAACATTGCCATTCGTAACTAATGAATTATTACGGGAAACAGCAGTATTAACTGAAGTGGAGCTATATGCTTCGCCTACCTTAACAAGTCGCTGAGCAAATACTTCCACAGAGAAAAGTATTAAAACAAGAGATACAAATATGTGTTTCATAGCTTATGAATTAAAAAAAACATGAAAATAGACATAAAAAAAAGAGGAACTAACATTGAATAATCAGTTGTTAATTCCTCTTTTATGTGCGCCTGATAGGACTCGAACCTACACGTCTCACGACACCAGATCCTAAGTCTGGCGCGGCTACCAATTACGCCACAGGCGCGTGAGAAGCTTTATTTCTCATTTGCGATGCAAAGGTAGGTATTTTTTTTATACACACAAATATTTCAACGGGTTTTTTTCAAAAAATCACATGCCGTTTCAATAATGGTGTCTTTTCCACGTAAAATATCCTCCTCAGACATATCAATATGCAAGTCTGGCGTGATACCAAATTCTATCTGATTCATGTCTGCGTCATACATTGGAGCAGCCGAGAACCTGATAGACCATCCATTGGGAATTTCCGAGGTGAAAGGCAAGCCGGAGCCTCCACCTGTCGTATCGCCCATAATTGTAACGAGCGGCATGTTCTTCATACAGTTTACAAAATCGTTTGTGGAACTGTACGAACGTCGGTTTGCCAGGACTACAGCTTTTCTTTGCCAACGGATTCCGTTTGAAGGTTCAAGATACACTGGTGCCGGCGTAGAGAAATCACTATGTCCAGGTCCTGTCTTGTGCGACATGTATCCAACAAGAACCTTTTCGTTGGTAAATCTTGAGGCTAACTTTTGGGCGGTAGTCAGATTTCCTCCTCCATTATTTCTTACATCTATAATTATGCCGTCACATAATTCCATCTCTTTAAGCATATAGTCCAGATTACCATCTCCTATTCCATTAGAAAAACTCGAGCAATATACATAACCAATATTATTCTCCAATATCTGATATGTAAGTCCTGAGGTTATCACATAATCTTTCCCAAGATAATTACTTTGGATACTATCACTAAAATTACGAGGATAGGCATCAAACCATTCTCTATATTGCGACGTTCCATATCCACTGCTCAGGTTTACATGACCATCACGCAATTCATTCACCATTTCGGAGAGCACTTCAAAAAGATTATAATCTGACATATCCGATGTTATGCGTTTGGAATATCTTGAATATACTTCATCCCAGTCCAATCCATATACATCATTCTTATAGTCAAGAAAACAATATTGTTCGTCGATGATTCTCCACAATGACTCAAAATTTGCCTGTGGAGTATTTCCTGAGACATCCTCCCTAATACAAGATGATGACACAGCAGATAATATGACACTTATCAATATTACAAATAATGTGTTACTATTATGATTCATACAGAATAATCTTTTTTATCAAAACGGTGTAACTTTAGAAGGGAGACTTATCATGTTCTTTCCTCTTAACAAGTGGAAGTTTCTGACAAATCCTATAAGAAAGTTATGTGAGTAGAAATGACTCTTCAGATTGTTTACTTTTGCCTGCTGTATGTCGCAAAGGTATCCGGCACGGAATATTGTTTTTCCAACAGGAAAATCCAAAGTAAACATTTGCCTTAAAGACGGAGCATTATGAAACGATGTAAACAGAACATTTCTACCTCCATGCTTAAGAGAAAACATTTCATAATATGACTGGCCATATTCAGGCGAAAACATTATTCCCATGAAAGGCAGGTTAGCCTGATATCTCAATGTCATAGGATATCTGGCTATTCTGAATTTGTATATCAGCATAGCAGACGCGTCTATGCTTCCATATACTTTTGCCTGAGCAGGATTGTTCGAATTGCGGGCATTGTATATAAAACCTGCATTCAAATCAAACATTGGTCCGAACAATAGTTTCAGATTATCGTCTATTTTATACTGGTAATGCAAGGCATAAGTCCAGTTCAGCATTCCTGAATACGATTTTGACGATTTAGAAATATTATCAGTATAGGACCAGTTGGTCTGTATGATACGTTGAGTTGAGACATGCCCTCCAAGCAGTTTCGTCATACGCATACTTTCGTGCATGAACCTGAGCTCAGGACCACGATATTCCAACGGAGAAAGGTACGTATCGTAAACATTTGCTCCTCCAATCCCAATCATAACGGAACGTACAAGATACTTTCCATGATATAAAGAATCTTGTGCCTTTATACTGGCACAAGATATTAAAAACGCCATGATGGCTGATATATATAGTCTATACATAATTTTAGAACAGCTTCATCTGACCGTCATCATCATTAGGAATATCCTCCTCCAATTCGTTTTCCTCAAATTCTGTTTGCACTTCAGTTTCTTCTCTAACAATAGGTTCGAGTTCTTCAATCTTATCGACAGTGAAAGTTGTGAGTCGTTTTCCTTTTGCCTTAAAACTCTTCACGCCAACAAATTCGCTGGCATCCACAATCAAAGAGTCTCTGAAGCTGTCGTGTCCGCCAAACAGAACATTAATTCTTGGATATGCCTCTGACGTCAGAAGGAGTAATACATTCTGTTTATTCTCACCCAAAAAGTTCTGTCGCTTAGCGCTCTGCTCGAAACAGAACCTCTTAAGATAAGGATAATTCTGCTGGTCGGCATCGTAAAGGACCGCGGTCCAGACCTTGTCAGGATTATATTTCTCAAGAAGCATTATATCCGGATCATAATGATTATTCAAATCGAAATCGGTAGTATAGAATTCTCCGCTCTTCAATACAACCAATATACTGTCTTCGCTTTGGAATTCACCAAGAAATTCGCCACGCCCGTCATAATTCAGACGAAGAACATCATGATCAAACCATACTTTTCTGCCACCGAGTGTAGAGCCTCCCTTATGTTTCAAACTAATCTTATGTACTTCAAGACGGGTAAGCAAATTACCCATAGACTGTCTTCCTTTAATTGAAATTTCACTGAAATCTCGTTCCAGTATCAGTTTCTTAATTCTAGGATTAGGTCTGAGAGTAACTTTCACCACTTCAGCCTCACCGTTAGGGTTAGCTGTGAAATACATAATTTTTGAACCAGGATTACCCTGTGTAATGTCATACTCCCGATCGCGTATCATTGAAGTGACATTAAAGCGTTTTATAAAGTATGCTCCATCTTTTCCGTCACGATATATCACATTATATATAGTGCGTTTGTCATTTTTCTTGAAGATATTGACATACAATATATTCTTGCCTACGAAAAGCTTGTCGCTTATTCTTACAATCTTATACTTTCCGTCTTTATAGAATATTATCACATCGTCTATGTCGGAACAGTTGCACACAAACTCGTCCTTCTTCAATCCTGTACCGATGAAACCTTCTTCTCTGTTTATATAAAGTTTTTCATTCGCTTCGGCCACCTTTGTAGCGACAATCACATCGAAGTTTCTTATTTCAGTCTTCCGTTCGAAATTCTTGCCATATTTGTTTTTCAGATTCTCGAACCAGTTTATTGTAAAGTCTGTGATGTGAGCAAGATGATTGTCAATTTCATCTATCTCGTTTTTTAGTCTGGCAATCAACTCATCGGCCTTATCCTTATTGAATTTCAGGATACGGGCCATCTTTATTTCCATAAGTTTCAGTATATCATCCTTGGTCACTTCACGAACCATCTTAGGATAAAAAGGTGTAAGTCGTTCGTCAATATGTTCACAAGCGGCGTCCATATTTTCTGCCTGTTCGAATTTTACATCCTTATATATACGTTCTTCGATGAAGATTTTTTCCAATGAAGCAAAGTGCAGGGCTTCAAGTTTTTCTTCACGCTCAATATTCAATTCTTTCCTCAGCAAATCCAGAGTATTGTCTGCCGATTTTTTCAGCACATCGCTTACAGACAGGAAATGAGGTTTCTTATTATCAATTACACAACAGTTAGGCGAAATATTCACCTCACAATCCGTAAATGCATACAGAGCATCAAGAGTCTTGTCCGACGAGACACCTGGCGCAAGATGTACAAGAATCTCAACCTTATCGGCTGTATTGTCTTCCACCTTCTTGACCTTGATTTTTCCTTTTTCCACTGCTTTCAGAATAGAGTCTATAAGCGAAGAAGTAGTTTTACCGTAAGGGATTTCGCTTATGCACAGCGTTTTGTTGTCAAGTTTAGATATTTTTGCTCTCACTCGTACTACTCCACCTCGTTCGCCGTCATTATACTTAGACACGTCGATGGAACCTCCAGTCTGAAAATCCGGGTATAAACGGAATGGTTCTCCCTTGAGATAAGCTATTGCGGCATCACACAGCTCATTAAAGTTATGTGGAAGAATCTTTGACGACAGACCGACAGCAATACCTTCCACTCCCTGCGCAAGAAGCAAAGGAAATTTGACAGGCAAAGTCACAGGTTCTCTGTTACGTCCGTCGTATGACGACTGCCATTCTGTAGTTTTCGGATTGAAAACCACATCAAGAGCGAATTTGGACAAACGAGCCTCAATATAACGTGGGGCGGCAGCACTGTCGCCTGTAAGAATATTTCCCCAGTTTCCCTGACAGTCTATCAACAGTTCTTTCTGACCAAGCTGAACCAAAGCATCACCTATCGAAGCGTCTCCATGAGGATGAAACTGCATGGTGTGGCCTACAATATTTGCCACCTTGTTGTACCTGCCGTCGTCAAGACGTTTCATAGAGTGTAATATTCTCCTCTGTACAGGTTTCAATCCATCATTAATATGCGGAACAGCTCTTTCAAGTATTACATACGAAGCATAGTCAAGAAACCAATTCTGATACATACCACTCAGCTGATGTCTTACCGCATCATTTGATGTATCTGCCGGTTTGTAGTCGGAATGACCTTCGCCCCCCTGTAAATCGTTTTCCTTATCAAAAGTATCTTCGCTCATTTTAGTATATTATTCAAGAATAAAAACAGTGTCTTTGCAAATTTAAGAAAAAAAGAGGATATACCACGAAAAGATATATCCTCTTATTTAGACTATTTTATTTTAAAATCTGTTATTTAGCCACTTTTTCAAGCCATTTCACCATGAACAGCATTACTCCCATAGAGATGAGACATACTATCATGAATATTGCCCAACAGTATGCGATAGGAATAGCATTATACATAAGAGGGCCAATCCACAACAGGAGGTTACCTACAGCTGTCGCACCAAGCCACAATCCCTGGCAAAGTCCCAGAAGATGTTTTGGAGCTACCTTCGAAACGAATGACAATCCAAGTGGAGAGATGAACAATTCGGCCACTGTAAGAAGGAAATAAAGAACTATAAGCACCCATGCTCCAGCCTTCACCTGCTGGTCGATAGGAAGATCTCTATATTCTGCAGCAGAAGGATAACCCATCACGAGTGAATAACCTGCAAGGAACAAGTAAGCCAAACCTGCAATAAACATACCAATAGCAATTTTTCTCGGTGTAGATATTTCTTTTCCTTTTCTTGACAGGGAACCGAAAATCATCATTATAATAGGTGTCAATGTAATTACGAAGAACGGATTGACAGCCTGCCATATTTCAGGAGCTATTGTAGAGGTGTCAACAAAGTCTCTTGCGAAGAGGGACAATGAAGTACCATTCTGATGGAATGAGAACCAGAAGAATATCACAACTCCAAGTACTGCAAACAAAGCGTATAGACGCTGCTTGATTTCCTTTGCCATAGCAGCCTTCTCTTCAGCGGTATAAGTAACAGAGGCCGCAGCTTCCTTCTTTCCAGGATTTGGGAATTTGCGTTTTGTTGCAAAGAAGATAAGCAATGAAATCAACATAGCCGCAACAGACGCAAGGAATGAATAGTGAATACCTTCGTTGAATATCTGCAGATACTGTGCGCATGAAGCTGTCATGTCAGATATATCACCTGCTATGCACTGTGACATCAGCTGATTTAAATTGCCCATAGCTTCAGCGGACATTTCGTTCGCACGATTAATATAATCATGACACAAAGCCGGAAGACTCGCATTATAAACCATGTTATGGGCGCTCAACCACCAGCTTCTTAACAACGGAGCAATAAATGGGGCAACCAAGCCGCCTATATTTATAAATACATAGAAAATCTGGAAACCTGAGTCTCTCTTTCCCTTAGCAATCGCAAGCTCTCTCTCACCTTTAGTGGCAGCTTCTGCCTCAAGGTCATCATACATCTGACCAACGATAGCCTGAAGGTTTCCCTTAAACAGGCCATTTCCGAAAGCAATCAAAAACAATGCAATACAAGTCAAAGTAAGTAACCACGAAGTATTTCCTGCATTTGCTGTAATAGGAATAGACAATGCGATATATCCAATAGCCATGACTACAAGACCGGCCATGATTGTACCTTTATAATTCTGTTTCCTATCGGCAATCAAACCGCCGACAAGACTTAAAAGATAGATACCTGCATAAAAGAAAGAATAGATAAGTGTACTTTTCTCCTCACTTATACCAAATTTAGAACAAAGGAACAACACCAAAACGGCATTCATGATATAGTAACCGAAACGTTCGCCCATGTTTGACAGAGCCGCTGGAATCAGTCCTTTAGGATGATTGTTAAACATAAATAATGAAGATTTAAATGATTAATGATTAAATTTTTATGCAAAAATAAAGAAAAACACATAATTATCAAAATAACACATTCCCTTATTTCGCATAACACATTACTGTATCTTCACTACAGTTATTACAATCTACATCTTTATTATCTTATAACAACGAAAGAGCCCCGAAGCATCGCTTCAGGGCTCTTCTCTATAAAACGGCGACTACCTACTCTCCCACTTGTACGCAGTACCATCGGCGTGACGAAGCTTAACTTCTCTGTTCGGAATGGGAAGAGGTGGAACCTTCGTGCTATA